>NZ_JBZCNL010000010.1:0-71500 GCF_058269305.1 Arthrobacter sp. TJ-170
GAATCCGGCGGGTTCGTCCGGGATCACTTCTTCGGCAAGACTCCGGCCACGAAGGATCTCGTGGCGGACATGACCGACGCCCAGGTGTGGGGCCTGAAGCGCGGCGGGCATGACTACCGAAAGGTCTACGCGGCGTATAAGGCTGCCACGGAGTTCAAGGGCAAGCCCACCGTGATCCTGGCCAAGACCGTCAAGGGCTACGGCCTCGGACCGCATTTCGAGGGCCGCAACGCGACCCACCAGATGAAGAAACTGACCTTTCAGGACCTGAAGGAGTTCCGGGACTACCTCAGAATCCCGATCCCTGATGAGGTGCTGGAAGCGGATCCGTACGCACCTCCCTACTTCCATCCGGGACCAGAGTCGAAGGAGATCCAATACCTGCTGGACCGGCGTCGTGCACTTGGCGGGTTTGTTCCTGAACGCCGTCCTCACGGTGCAGCTGTGGATTTGCCGGGCGACAAGACCTATGAGGTAGCCAACCGGGGTTCGGGGAAGCAGCAGGCTGCCACCACCATGGCCTTCGTGAGGCTCCTGAAGGACCTCATGCGGGACAAGGGCCTGGGGTCGAGGATCGTTCCGATCGTGCCGGACGAATCGCGTACCTTCGGCATGGATGCCTTCTTCCCGACGGCGAAGATCTACAACCCCAAGGGCCAGAACTACCTATCCGTGGACCGGGACTTGGTCCTCGCCTACAAGGAGTCACCGGCAGGTGCCATCCTGCACCCGGGCATCAACGAGGCAGGCGCGGTGGCTGCCTTTACTGCTGCGGGCACCGCCTACGCGACGCAGGGTGAGCCGCTGATTCCGATCTACGTCTTCTACTCGATGTTCGGATTCCAGCGCACCGGTGACTCCTTCTGGGCCGCCGGCGACCAGATGACCCGCGGCTTCATCATCGGCGCCACCGCCGGACGCACCACCCTCACCGGCGAAGGCCTGCAGCACGCAGACGGACACTCACCCATCCTCGCCGCCACCAACCCCGCCGTCATCACCTACGACCCTGCCTACGGCTACGAGCTTGGCATCATCATGCGCGCCGGACTTGAGCGCATGTATGGCGGGAAATCCGATGATCCCAATGTCATGTACTACCTGACGGTTTACAACGAGCCCATCGTCCAACCTCCGTTGCCGGCCGGGCTGGATGCTGACGCCGTCATTCGCGGCATCTACCGATTGAAGCCGGGCAACGACGACGACGGCAAGCCAAAAGCCCAACTTCTCGCCTCCGGTGTTGCTGTGCCGTGGGCGCTCGAGGCGCAGGAACTCCTCTCGGACCACTGGGGTGTTTCCGCTGATGTGTGGTCGGTGACCTCCTGGACCGAACTGCGACGCGACGCGCTCGCCGCCGAGGAAGACGCCTTCCTCAACCCCGGCGCCGAAACCCGCATCCCGTTCGTCGCGCAGCAACTCGGTGAAGCACCTGGACCGATCGTCGCGGTCACGGACTACATGAAAGCCGTACCCGACCAGATCCGGCAGTTCCTCCCGCAGGACTTCGCCACCCTCGGCGCCGACGGCTTCGGCTTCTCTGACACCCGCGCCGCCGCCCGGCGGTACTTCAAGATCGACTCACACTCCGTCGTCGTACGCACCCTCGAACTCCTCGCCAAGCGCGGCGAGGTCGATCAGGACGCACCACGCCAAGCCATCGAAAAGTACTCACTGCTGACCCTGCCCTGACGCTGAGTTGGCAGGGTCAGGAGGAGGAGGAGCCCGCCCACTCGAGGAGCTCCCCCAGCGGCCAGGTGGTGATGATGCGGTCTGCAGGCACACCGTTCGCCTCAGCCCGTTGTGCACCGTACTGGAGGAAGTCGAGCTGACCGGGGGCGTGCGCGTCGCTGTCGATGCTGAAGAGGCAGCCGGCATCGAGGGCCAGCTGAATCAGGTTGTCGGGAGGATCCTGCCGCTCCGGCCGGGAATTGATCTCCACAGCAACGTTGTTCTCGGCACAGGCGGCGAAGACTTTCTCGGCATCGAACTCGGATTGCGGGCGCTGGCCCCGGGAACCCTGGACCAGGCGTCCCGTGCAGTGGCCAAGGATGTTGGTGTGCGGATCACGAATGCCGCCGAGCATGCGTGCGGTCATGGTGCGGCGGTCCGCGCGCAGTTTCGAGTGGACGCTGGCGACGACGATGTCCAGCCGGCCGAGCATCTCCGGGGACTGGTCCAGCGTTCCGTCCTCAAGGATGTCCACTTCGATGCCCTTGAGCAGGCGGAAGCCGTCGCTGTCGTCGTCGTTGATCTGGTCCACGATCTGAAGCTGCTCGGTAAGGCGCTCCGCGCTCAGGCCGTTTGCGATTTTCAGGTTGGGGGAGTGGTCGGTCAGCGCGAGGTATTCGCGGTTGAGCGCGCGGGCGGCGTCGACCATGAGCGGGATGGGGCTCCCGCCGTCGGACCAGTCGCTGTGGCTGTGCAGATCACCTCGAAGGAGGGCGCGAAGTTGGGAGCCGCCGTCGGCGAGTGCTTCCTTTGACCGCTCCCGCAGGTCGGCGAGATAGGAAGGGACCTCACCGTCGAGCGCCTGGGTAATCACCTCGAAGGAGCGCGCTCCGATGCCTTTCATGCGTTTGAGCCGGCCGTCGCGGGCACGCTGTGCGAGTTCGTCAGGCTCAAGGTCGGCGATTGCGGCGGCCGCACGGCGGAAAGCTTGCACCTTGAAACTGGGAGCCAGTTCCCGTTCCAGCCAGAAGGCGATTTCGTTCAGGGCAGCGGTGGCTTCCATAGGCCTATCTTCCATCATTTCCGTCCTGTAGCCGTCTCCGCACAGGCGGTTTTAAAATGTGATGCAGATAACGCTTGACAGTAACCGTGTGATACGGACTACACTGAAATCGGAAATCAACTTCCACAATATAGAAACCTTCTGGTTCCTAGACTATCGCCGGAAACATCGAGTCAAATCGAATTCGTTCGAGGGTAAGGGTGTTCAGCGCTGGCGGTAGCGCTCTAACGAAAGCTGACACCCATGCGCCTTGAGACCCTCAACACCTGTACCCCCGCTGACGCCGCAGCGCAATTGACACCCTGCGTTGATATTCCGCGCTGGGTGAGCGCCATCGTCGATGCACGGCCGTTCTCCTCGGAAGCTGACCTGATCGCCTTCGCCGGGACTGCAGCGCATCCGTGGACGGAGGACGAGATCGACGGCGCCCTGGCGCACCACCCGCGCATCGGCGAAAGGGCCCAGGGGGACACCACCGAAGCGACCATGTCCCGGGGTGAGCAGGCGGGCGTCAGCACCGCCGTCGAAACCCAAACTGCGCTCCTCGAAGGCAACCGCGCCTACGAGGAGAAGTTTGGGCGTGTCTTCCTCATCCGGGCCGCGGGACGCAGCGCAGAGGACATCCTCGCCGCGCTCGACGAGCGACTGCTCAATCCGCCCGAGCAGGAGCTGGACATCATCGCCCAGCAATTGCGTGAAATCGCCATCCTTCGACTCAAGGGAGTCCTTGCAGCATGAGCCGCAGCCACATCACCACCCACGTGCTCGACACCGGAACCGGACGCCCCGCCGTCGGGGTCGCAGCCCGCCTGGACAGGCAGGCACCGGACGGTTGGCAGGAAGTCGCGAAAGGAACCACCGACGACGACGGCCGCATCACCTCCCTGGGGCCCGAAGCACTGGAGGCGGGAACCTACCGGATCGACTTTGAAACCGGCAGTTACTTCGCCGCCACCGGCACCGGCACGTTTTTTCCGGCCGTCTCTCTCATCTTCGAACTCACCGACCCGGCACAGCATTACCACGTGCCACTTCTGATTAGTCCCTTCGCCTATTCCACCTACCGAGGAAGCTGACAATGACTACGCCAACCATCGAATCAAGCTCCACCGCACCCAACCCCGACGAGAACGCCGCGACCGGCGGCCGCATTGTCCTGGGCCGCAACCAGTATGGGAAGGCTGAATGCCGGCTCGTGAAGATCACGCGCGACACGGCCCGCCACCAGATCGAGGACCTCAACGTCACCTCGCAGCTGCACGGCGACTTCGAGTCCGCACACACCGAGGGCGACAACTCGAAGGTTGTTGCCACCGACACACAGAAGAACACCGTGTACGCATTTGCCCGCGACGGCGTCGGCTCCCCTGAGCAGTTCCTGCTGCGCCTGGGGAAGCACTTCACCGAGAGCTTTGACTGGGTCTCCGGCGGCCGCTGGGAAGCGGAGCAGTACTTCTGGGACCGCATCAGCGATCATGACCACGCGTTCTCGCGCAACAAGTCCGAGACCCGCACAGCGGTCCTGCTCATTGAGAACGGTGTGCGCCACATCGTCGCGGGCATCGAAGACCTCACCGTGCTGAAGTCGACCGGATCCGAGTTCCACGGCTTCCCCCGCGACCGGTACACCACGCTTCAGGAAACCACCGACCGCATCCTTGCCACCGATGTGAGTGCCCGCTGGCGTTACGCGCCGGACACCACGGACATCAACTTCACCGAGATCTACGCCAGCGTGCGCGGGATCTTCCTCGACGCTTTCGCCCAGACCCACTCACTGGCCCTCCAGCAGACCATGTTCGAGATGGGCAAGCAGGCGCTCGAGGCGCACCCGGAAATTGAGGAGATTAAACTTTCCCTGCCGAACAAGCACCACTTCCTCGTTGACCTCGAGCCCTTCGGTCTCGACAACCCGGGCGAGGTCTTCTTTGCAGCCGACCGTCCGTACGGACTCATCCAAGCCACCGTCGAGCGCGAGCGCACCGACGCGGCTCCCAGCGAAGCGGGGATCTGGGCCAACATTCCCGGATTCTGCTGAGAAACGGCTGGGGCGGACGCCTGAACAGCGCCGCCCCAACCGTGAACGGCCGCACACCGGCACGTGTCCGGCCGTTCATCCAACTACTCATGTGAGACAAGGAAGTCATACTCATGAAAGCAGTCAGTTCTACGAAACAACAGGCTAAACCACAGCGTCCCGAGGATGAACGGCTGCCTATCGGCCGTACCTTCACCTACGGATTTCAGCACGTCCTCACCATGTACGGCGGAATCATCGCTGTGCCGCTCATCGTAGGCACCGCCGCGGGCCTATCCCAGGAGGACATCGCCGTCCTGATTGCCTCCTGTCTCTTCGTGGGCGGCGCCGCTACCATCCTGCAGAGCTACGGCATCAAGTTCTTCGGCTCGCAGCTCCCACTCGTTCAGGGTGTCTCCTTCGCGGGGGTCGCCACCATGACCGCCATCCTCAGCGGCGGCGGTGGCCTCCAGACCGTGTTTGGCGCGGTTCTCGTGGCCTCCCTGATCGGTCTGGTCCTCGCGCCCTTCTTCGCAAAAATAATCAAGTTCTTCCCACCTGTGGTCACCGGCGTCATCATCACCACCATCGGGCTGACCCTGATGCCGGTGGCGGCCAACTGGGCAATGGGTGGCAACCCGAGCGCCGACAACTACGGCAGCCTCACCAACATTGCGCTCGCCGCGGGAACACTTGCTCTGGTCCTTCTCCTGAGCAAACTGGGCAACGCCGCAATCTCACGCCTTTCCATCCTTCTCGCGATCGTGGTCGGCACGGTGATCGCCGCGCTCCTGGGACTGGCCGACTTCTCGAACGTCGGGAACGGCGCCATCTTCGCCTTCCCGCAGCCGTTCGCCTTCGGCTGGCCGGTATTCGACCTCGCCGCCATAATCTCCATGACAATCGTGATCCTCGTCTGCATGACGGAGACGACGGCGGACATCCTCGCCGTGGGCGAGATCGCAAAGACGAAGGTTGACTCCCGCCGCATCGCCGACGGACTGCGCGCCGACATGCTCTCCAGCGCGCTTGCTCCGGTCTTCAATTCCTTCGCCCAGACAGCGTTCGCGCAGAACGTTGGCCTTGTGGCCATCACCGGCATCCGCAGCCGATACGTTGTCAGTGCGGGAGGACTGATCATGGTGATCCTCGGCCTCCTGCCCATCCTGGCCCGCCTCGTTGCGGCAGTTCCGACGCCGGTGCTCGGCGGCGCAGGCATCGTCCTTTTCGGCACGGTGGCCGCCAGCGGTATCCGCACCCTCGCGAAGGTGGAGTACGAGGGCAACATGAACCTGGTCATCGTCGCCGTGTCACTCGCCTTCGGGATGATCCCCGTGGTGGCACCAACGTTCTACGATGAGTTCCCCACCTGGTTCGGCATCATCTTCCACTCGGGCATCAGTTCCGCGGCCATCATGGCGGTGCTGCTCAACCTGCTCTTCAACCACCTCAAGGCGGGCAACCCGAACCGCGCCTCCGTGTTCGTTGCCAGCCCGCCCCGCATGGTGCGGACGGACGAACTCGCCGCCCTACAGGACGGCGACAGCTTCCAGGGCGGCAAGCTCGTGGCCGCAGACGGCACGGAGATCCCCGTGGTGACCGCGGCGCAGTACGTTGTGGTGAAGGAGAAGCTGGACAACGGCGAAATCAGCTGTGTCGAGGACATCCGCAAAATCTGCGACGAGTCACCCGACAAGGAGCACTAAAGCTCCTGCCTGCCTTCGCACACAGGGAGGCAGGCAGGGATCCCACACCTGGATCAGCAGACAGGACCACTGAGCTGACGGCACACCCCGCCGTCGCCGGTGGTCCTGTGCCGTTTCAGCTACTGAAACGAGAAGGCATATGTCCACACGCATCTGGGTCCGCGACCCCCTCGCCATCTTCACCGCCAACGATTCCGACGCCGGTGGCGGGGTGGTCATCGAGGGCACCGCCATCGTGGAGCTCGTCGGAACGGGAACGACGCCGTCGGGCGGCTACGATTCCGTCTTCGACGCCCGCGGCCACGTAGTGCTCCCCGGCCTCATCAATACGCATCACCACTTCTACCAGACACTCACCCGCGCCTGGGCACCCGTGGTCAACGTGCCGCTGTTCCCCTGGCTCGTGAATCTCTACCCCGTATGGGCACGGCTCACGCCGCGCGACCTCGAGCTGGCGACGACGGCGGCGCTCGCCGAACTGTTGCTCTCCGGCTGCACTACAGCTGCGGACCACCACTACCTGTTCCCCGGCGGTATGGAGGAATCCATCGATGTGCAGGTATCCGTGGTCCGGGAACTCGGCCTGCGTGCCATGCTGACGCGTGGTTCCATGACCCTTGGCGAGGACGACGGCGGCCTGCCGCCGCAGCAGACCGTGCAGGATGCCGAGGTGATCCTCGCGGATAGCGAGAGGCTGATCAGCCAGTACCACGAACGCGGTGCCGGAGCGCAGGTTCAAATCGCACTCGCTCCGTGCTCCCCGTTCTCCGTGACGACGGACATCATGAAGGCAAGCGCCGCCCTCGCGGAGCTGCATGACGTCCGGCTGCACACGCACCTGGCGGAGACACTCGATGAGGAGGACTTCTGCCGTGAGCGCTTCGGCATGAGGACCGTCGAGTATCTGGACAGCGTCGGCTGGCTGGGGCCGAGAACCTGGCTGGCGCACGGCATCCACTTCGACGACGGTGAAATTACCCAGCTTGGGGCGGCCGGGGTCGGTGTCGCCCACTGCCCGACGTCGAACATGCGGCTCGCGTCCGGTATCTGCCGGGCGGTAGAACTTGAGGAAGCGGGTGTTGCGGTGGGGCTGGGTGTGGATGGGTCGGCGTCGAACGATGCCTCCAACCTGATCCTCGAGGCCCGTCAGGCTCTCTACGTCCAAAGGCTGCGGTACGGTGCTGAGCTGGCTACGCCCGCACGGGCGCTCAGATGGGCCACCCGGGGTTCGGCGGCGGCGCTTGGCCGGGATGATATCGGTCAGCTCGCCGTGGGGAAGCAGGCCGACCTTGCACTGTTCCGACTGGATGAGTTGCGCTTCTCGGGTAGCCACGACCCTCTCTCTGCCCTGTTGCTGTGCGGGGCGGACCGGGCGGACCGAGTCATGGTCGGCGGGCAATGGCGCGTCGTGGACGGCGCCGTCGTCGGGCTGGATCTGGAGTCGCTCATCGCCGAGCACACGGCAGCGGCGCGGCGGCTCGTGGGATGAAGGGCGTGCATATGGTGCTCCTTGCCGAGCAATATTGCGCGACGACCCGCCGTTCCCAATGGATTTCAAAGGTTTCTCAACTAACTTTCCTAAGCTGGGACAAGACTTCTCGCCCATTTATAGGAAGGCCTCGTGGACCCGCACCCCGAAAGTGCCCATCGTTCCACTGCGCCGCGCCGTGCCTTGATTGTCAGTACATCGCGTGACCGCGGTGCGCTTGCTGCGGCCCGCTCGCTCTGTGCCGACGGCTGGACGGTAGGGGTGGGTACCCCAGAAGGCAGGGGGATGCTCTGTACTTCCCGGGCCGTCTCCGCCAGTCACCTTGTCCCTCGTCCCCGCGGGGACGGTGATGCCTTCATCGGGGGCGTCCGTGCTGCCGTGGAGGCCGGCAGGTACGACGTCGTCTTCGGCGGCGGTGACGACTGGATGGCCGCCCTCGCTACCTACCGCAGCAGAATCCCGACGACGGTGGCACACCCTTCGCCGGAGGCGGTCGGGAAGGCCCTGGACAAGGTGCTGCTCGCTGAGAGCGCGGGTCGGGTAGGACTGACGGCGCCGCGAACGGTACCGGCAACCCCGGATGCGCTGGCTGACTGGGACGGTCCGGTTGTTGTGAAGTCCCGGGCCCACTGGTCGCCCGGACAGACCCGGCCGCACCGCATCGAGGCACGGCTGTTCGCCAGCGTGGCCGCCGCCAGGGAACGCGTGGAGTACATGGAGCAGCTCGGGGCCGAACCGCTCCTTCAGGAACCCATTCGGGGGCAGCTGGGCGCACTGATCGGGTTTTTCCGGGACGGAAGACTCGAGGGCAGGGTCCAGCAGCAGACACCGCGCCTGTGGCCCACCCCGAACGGCGCCTCCGCACGTGCAACAACAGTCGCCGTCGACCACGCGCTCGCGGAGAAGGTCGAAGCGCTGCTCTCAGACATCGGCTGGTGGGGATTGGTGGAGCTGCAGTTCCTGACCGACGACGACGGCGTTTCCCACCTCATCGACTTCAACGGCCGCTTCTTCGGGTCGATTGCCCTGACGAATGCCGCCCGCCCCGGGCTGGCGGACGCGTGGGGCCGGCTGGCCCTCGGTGAGGCGGTGCCGCACCTGGCTGATGCGCCCCCCGGATTCAGGTACGCGTGGACGGCGGGCGACCTGCGCCGCGCGCGTATCGAACGGCGTGGCGGACTTGTTGCGGACGTCCTCGACACCCTCCGCTGGGCGAGTATGTCAAAGCACAGCGTGTGGGACCCGAAGGACCCCGGACCAACCATGCACCTGATTACGTCCAAGCTCCTGCGGAACAAACCGGCCACGCTTCGGCCTTCCGTCACCTCGTAACCGGCGGGTCAGCGGCGCCGTGCCGCGCGCAGCATGTCGAACGGCACCCGTCCCTCGGGGGCGCGCAGCACGATCAGCCCGAGCGCGTAGGTTCCGCACACCGAGATCGCGACCACGGAAACCGTCATCAGCGCCGGGCCGGGCACCAGGTTCAGCAGGAGAACTCCTACAGCGCCGGCGACGGCGGCCAGGAGAGCCGCGCGCAGCAGGAGGACAAGAGCAGCATGCAAGTCCACGCCGTCGTGCCGGTGTCTGAGAAGCCAGGCGTTTGCGACGGCCGCGAGCACCAGCGATGCGCTTGTCGCCAGCGCGATACCGGCGATTCCCATGACCGGTGCCAGCAGGATGTCGCCGACCACGTTGACCACCATGGCAATGACCGAGACCACCACGGGTGCTTTTGCGTCGCCGAGCGCATACGCCGTACTCACAACCACCTGGCGACACCCCAGGGCCAGTAGGGCGGGCGTGTACCAGAGAACAGCCGTGGCGGTGTCCTCGATGTCCTCCGGAGAGAAGGCACCGCGGCCGAAGGCGATCTCCACGAGCGGTTCAGCGGCAACCGCCAACACGACGCACAGGGGTACGAGGATCGTCACGGTCACGGAGAGGCCGCGGTTCACAAGGCGCCTGAGCTCCGGAAGGTTGCTCACGGAGGCGCTGATCGCCGGGTAGAGCGGCACGAGCAGTGAGGCAATGAGGAGCTGCTCCGGCAGGTTCACGAGGCGCCACCCGTAGGAGAGCGCAGTGATGGCGCCCTCCTCCAGCGTGGAGCCGACCGCGCGGTCCACGAGCGTGTTCACGTTTCCGACGGCGCTGCCCACCAGCATCGGTGGCACCAGCACGGCAATCTCACGGAAGCCCGGATCCTTCAGCTGCAGGCGCGGGCGCACCCGTGTGCCGAGGCTGCGCAGCGGGGGTATCTGCAGCAGGAGCCGCGCGCCGGAGCCGACCACGAATCCGACGGCGAGGGCCGTGATGCCATAGCGGGGACCGAAGAGTCCTGCCGCTGCGATCATGATCAGGTTGAAGGGGACACCCTGCAGGGACGCCCATGCGAAGCGGCCGTGTGACTGGGCCAGCGCGGCGAGAAGGTCGGTACCCGCGACGAGCACTGTAGCGGCGAGCACTATTCGGGTGAGCGCCGCAGCGGTGGCCGTTTCACCGTCGTCGAACCCCGGTGCCAGCAGCGACGTCACCGGGCCGGCGAAGATCCCCATCACGATTCCACCCACGCCGAGGACCACCATGGTGAGGGTGAAGGCGACGTCGAAACCGGTGTGGCCCTTGCACCCGTTCTCCTCGGCAGCCGCTTCCCGGGAAACCACCGGTATCGCGGAACGGGCCATCGCATAGGCCACGAGGCCGAGCACGATGTTCATCAGGCCCTGCGCCACAAGGTAGGCGTCCAGTTCAGCACCTGCCCCGAACACTGCCGCGATGACGACGTCGCGAAGGAAGCCAAGGAGTGTGGATACCGCGGTGAGGCCGGTGACAAGGACAGCAGCCCTCGAGATTGACTTACCCCCGAGTCTGGCCACGAAATCCCACACTATCCTTCCTGAGCGGCACACGGCTGCACCTGCCGGCCGGAGTTGACAGAATACATGCCCCCTTTCCAGCGACTGTCGTTACGCGCCAGACTGGTCCGGTTACACCGCTCAACCACAGGGAAGCCTCATGAAGTTGGAACTTTCGGCAACAGTGCTCGATTCGCCCGACGCGCGGGCGCTCGCCGACTTCTATCGGCGCCTGCTGGGTTGGGAGGTGACGTTCGAGGACGATGACTGGGTCATGCTCAAGGCGCCCGGCGGCAGTGCTGATCTGTCTTTCCAGACCGAGCCGGAGTACGTCAGGCCGGTCTGGCCGGCGGGCGAAGGGGACCCGCAGATGATGATGCACCTGGACATCCGCGTTGAGGACCTCGACGCTGCCGGTGCGCACGCCGTGGAGCAGGGCGCGGAACTTGCGGGGTTCCAGCCGCAGCAGGACGTCCGGGTCTACCTCGACCCTGCCGGCCACCCGTTCTGCCTCTTCGCGGACTGAGCTGGTCCTACGTCCTCACCTGGCCTAACGTGATTCGACGGCGTCGATTCCACCTGATCCACTTCCGGCGGCACTGCGCTCCTGGATGGTCAGGACAAGCCTGGCATGTGCGTCGTCGGTGAGGGGATACCACCGCATGACGCCAACGGCGAGGAGAAGGACGAGCGCGGGAGCAAGGCCGGCGGCTACACGGATGCCCAGTTCCGCCGTCGCGCTTTGCTCTGTCACCCCGGAAACATAGCCGCCCCAGGCGAGGGCGAAGCCGGCCAACGCGCCGCCGAGGGCCATGCCGACCTTCCGCGTCGAGGCCAGAAGGGCGTAGTTGGTTCCGTCGGTGCGGTGCCCTGTCTTCCATTCCCCGTACTCGACCGTGTCCGCGACCAGGGCCCACAGCAGAATGCTGACGGCGGCTGCTCCCGTCAGGGAGAGGAACATGCCCCCTACTGCGAACCAGACGAGTTCCTCAGGGGCGGTGAACACCAGAACACCGCCGGCCGTGCCCAGGAGCCCGCCGGAAATGTAGATGCACCGCTTCCCCCAGCGTTGAACGAGGCGCGGGGTCACCAGTGCAAGAACAAGCGTGATGACCACCTGCGCGCCGGTCAGGAATGCAAACAGTTCCAACCGGCCAAGGACATCCCGCAGGTAAAACAACTTCGCGGTGTTCGTGACCACGTTGGCTGTCATGAAGAACAGGGAGCTGACGCACAGGACCTGTAGCGGTACGTTCCGGGCGAGCGTCGCTCGAGCCTCCCGCAGGGAGAGCTTCGGTGCAGAGGAGGGAAGCTGCTCACGTGTAGCCAGTGCGGTGAACAGGTATAGGAATGTTCCGACGAGCGCGAACCCGATGGTCAGCGTGGTCAGGACATCCTGGATGTCGGCACCGCTCTGGAACTGCGGTGCAATAAAAATGCCGAGGAAGGCCGTGGTCGCCAATCCGCCCATCGTCCGGGCGCTCGCCAACCGGGCGCGGTCCCGAGGGTCGCGGGTGAGGGCGCCGGCCAGGGCTCCGTACGGGACGTTCACCAGGCTATACGCGAGACAATACGCGAAGTAGGAGATGTAGGCGTAGATCAGCGTGCCGTCGGAATCGAGCGTGTGAATGTGGAACATCGCCACGGACAAGCACAACGGGACGGCGCCGAGGAGGAGAAAGGGGCGGAATTTCCCAAGCCGCCGGTGGTGGTTACGGTCGGCAATCCTGCCAGCGAACACGTCGGCTGCGGCGTTGAACAGTCCCGCCAGCAGCAGGAGAGTTCCCGCGGCAGCGGCCGGGATGCCGGCGACATCCGTGTAGTAGACAAGCAGGAACATGCCCGCGGTGGAGAAGGTCATGCTGTTCGCGATGTCACCGGCACCGTAGGCGGCGACGCTGGTGAAGGGGAGCCGTGTAGGAGTCACTCGCTTCGTCATGGTCCCCGCTTCGGTATTCGTTCGGGCTCTGAGGCCGCCGGAAAACGTTTTCCTAAGCGTAGCGCTCCAGAGCTGCCCGCGCGCGGATGACCTTCCGACTCAGGGGAGTAACGAGGCTATCGAATGCCGTTACCGGGGCTGCTGTGCACCGTGTTGGGCATGCCGGGCCGCCGTCTCGATACGTTCCCGGTGTTCGGCCCACTCATCGGCGCTGCGCTGCGGCATGTTCGGGTCATCAGGACCGCGCCCGGTGGCGCCGTCGAGTTGCTCGCGGAGGATGTCCGCGTGGCCGAGGTGCTGGGCAGTCTCGACGCACATGTGAATGAGGATCTGCTGGAGGGTCACTCTGCGGCGTTCCGGTGACCACCACGGAACCTCACCAACGGCATGAAGCGGAAGCGCCTCGATGGTGGCGTCCGTGTGCGCGGCGGAAAAGTGATGGAGTTCGATGATCTCCTCGCGGGTCTCCTCTGCGGTGAGCCACAGATCTGCTTCCGGTGCGGCGTCGTCTTGGAACCAGGGGAGGTCCCGGCCACTGGGTCGGTTGAACACCTCGCCGAAGTAGCCCAACTGGACGCTTGCGACGTGCTTGACCAGGCCCAGCAGGTTGGTTCCCGTAGGTGTAAGCGGCCTGCGCGCGTCATAGTCCGCCAGGCCTTCCACCTTGGTCAGGAGGTCAGCGCGGCGCAGGCGCAGGTATCGGTGCAGAACTTCTTTATCGTCCATGGTGGCACTCTACTGGCTGCCTCTGACAAGGACTATGGGGACTCAGCCGGCCTCCAGATCCCGACGGCGGAAGGCAAAAGCTCCCGCAGCGACCAGCACTAGGGCAATCAGCGCCGCCGTTGCGACAGGAAGAAAATCAAGGTCTTCTGCGGGTACACGCGGCATCAGGCCGAACGGCTCGGCATCGGTGACGGCGTCGGGCAGGTTCAGCAGGGGACCGTAGAGCCCCACGATGATTGAACTCACCAGTAGGAGCCACACCCACCACCGGCCGGCGCGCAGTGCGACGTAGGAGACTGTTGCCAGACCGGCGAAGCCCATGACGAGGGGAAGATAAACCAGTCCCGCGAGGGCGAAGTCCCCCACAAGGTTCGGGTCGCCGAGCGAGGTTCCCGCCCCGGCACCCAGCCCAAGTCCCGTCGCCAGAAGCATGAGCGCTGAGCCAAGAGTGGTGACCGCGAGCGAGCTGAGCAACCAACCCGTGCGGCTGACCGGCGTGGCGAGGATTGCGCCGGTGCGACCGTCAGTTTCCTCGCCCCTCAGCCGGTTGACCGAGACCACCGCGTACACCGCCACCGCCATCGCGAAGAACGCGATGAAGGAGGCGAGCGTTGCCCGCAGGACATCCCACCCGCGCCCTGGCCGAAGACGGCGGCCAGCTGGGGCTGCACTTCGAAGCTTTCCACGATCCCCTGCCCCATTGAGCCGGTCAGCAGGGCGAAGATGAGGAGACCGGTCACCCACCCGATGATGTTGCCCCGTTCCATCCGCAAAGTCAGTCCGACGGGATGGATCAGTGACGCACGGGCGCTGCCTCGACCGCTTCGCGCCGGAAGCAGGCCGGCACCGAAGTCGCGGTGTGCCGTCAGCAGCACCGCACCAGCCAGCAGCACAGCGAAAAGCCCGACGCACAGCAGGAGTGGCCACCACCGCAGGTCAGTGAAGGCCCGTGTCTGCTGCGCCCACGCGATGGGCGAGAACCAGGAGAGCGCGCTGCCTCCAGGCTCCTGCGCATCTCCGACGCCGCGCACCACAAACGCCAACGCCAACGCTGCCCCTGCCATGCCGGACGCGGTTCGGGCGTGCTCACTGAGCTGTGCCGTCACCGCTGCGACGCCGCCGAAGACCAGACCCACGAGGGACATCCCGGCAGATACAGCCAGCGTGTCCTCGAGCGCCAATCCGCTGCTCAACAGGCCGGCAGCGAGAGCGGCACCGATGGCAGCGTTCGCCACCAGCAGCGCAAGGATGGCGGCGGCCAACGGCGCACGCCTCCCTACGACACCGGCCCGGACCAGCTCCGCCCGGCCGCTCGCCTCCTCCTCACGCGTATGCCGAATCACCAGGAAGATGGACATCAGCGCTGCGGTGACCGCGAGCATGCCGAGGAGCTCGTTGGTCACCATGGCACCGAACGTGTAATTGTCGGCGCCGTACCCGGGGCCCGTAAGGAGGGCGCCGGAGGGTTGCTGCATGATGTTCGCACGTGTCTGCAGCGCGGCCTGGTCAGGGTAGGCGAGGGGGATCACGGCGGCGAAGTAGGCCGCCATCCCGCCTATCCCCAGCGCCCATGCAGGGATCCGTATGCGGTCCCTGCGCAGTGCGAACCGGAGCAGCCGGAAGGTTCCGGTAAGGCTTCCGGCGCTGCTCTCGGTGGCCCGGTGTTTCCGCTGACCCGCAATGATCGTGGCGTTCATGGTGCTCACCTCCTGCCGCCGGAGGCGGCGGCGTGGCGCTCACCGTCTCCATACTGGTGGAGGAAGAGTTCTTCCAACGACGGCGGCGTGCTGATCAGGCTGCGGACGCCCAGCGGAATGAGATGTGCCAAGGCGGGCGGGAGGGCGTCGTCGTCGGCTGTGAAGTGCACCCTGTCCTCCTCCTGGCGGACGTCATGGACGCCCGGGATGGAAGCGACCGTTGTCGCGTCGCCATCGCTAACAACGACGACGGCGGTGCGCCGGAGGTGCCGAAGCTCGGCCAGTGTGCCGCTCTGCACGGTCCGGCCCTGCCGGATGATGGTGACGCGGTCACAGAGCGCTTCCACCTCGGCGAGGATATGGCTGGAGAGCAGAACGGTGCGGCCTGCGGCCTTGACCTCCCGGATGCACTCCTGGAACTCGCGCTCCATGAGGGGATCCAGGCCGGATGTGGGCTCGTCCAGGATCAGGAGTTCGACGTCGCTGGCCAGGGCCGCGATGAGTGCCACCTTCTGGCGGTTCCCTTTGGAGTAGGAACGCGTCTTCTTGGTGGGATCGAGGTTGAACCGTTCGAGGAGCTCACTGCGGCGCGTGCGATCGACGCCTCCGCGCAGGCCGGCAAACAGGTCGATTGCTTCGCCGCCGGTGATTTTGGGCCAAAGGCTCACATCACCGGGTACGTACGCGAGCCGGCTGTGAAGCTCGACGGCGTTCCAGGGATCCCGTCCGAAGAGCCGTGCAGTACCGGAGTCCGCCCTGAGCAGCCCCAGGAGAATCCGGATGGTGGTCGACTTTCCCGCACCGTTGGGGCCGAGGAATCCATGGACTTCGCCGGGATCGAGCGTGAGGTCGAGTTGGTCGAGTGCGCGTACGGAGCCGAAACTCTTGTTAAGCTGCCGCACTTCGATGATTGCTGACATGGGAACACCTTCTGGGAAGAGTGTTGGAAATACCGGGGTGAGACTGTGTTGTGAAAGCGCGGAGGAGTCAGGGCTGCGGGGGGTCGCCGACATACATGAGGTAGGCGTCCAGCATGGAACGGTCGGTCAGGAGGCCCTGGGTGAAGAGCTCGGTACTGGGCAGGCCCATACGGGCCAGGTAGCCCCGCATTGCGCCGGCGAAGTCCGAGGGGTCGGCCGGCGGGTTGAGGGTCAGGTCCAGCAGCAGGGCGCCGAATCCCTGGACGGTGAGGTACCGGGCGCGGGCCTTCTCGTCGAGTGAGGGAAGGATGGTCCCGGCTTTGACCCCTTCCGCTATCCATTCTTCTGCGTCCGCCGCGAAG
This sequence comes from Arthrobacter sp. TJ-170, assembly GCF_058269305.1. NCBI lineage: Bacteria > Bacillati > Actinomycetota > Actinomycetes > Micrococcales > Micrococcaceae > Arthrobacter > Arthrobacter sp. TJ-170. The sequence continues at coordinate 16,443 of NZ_JBZCNL010000010.1, forward strand.
TGGTCGATGAAGGACCGCGCAAGATCACCTCCGGCCTGCAGGCTCTGCAGCGCGTAGCCGACCAACGGTGCTGACTCCTCCACGGAGGCCATAGTGAGCAGGAGTTGGTCAGCGGACGCTGGCCGGACTGCCTGCTCCTTGTACTCACGGATCCTCTGGAGAACGTAAGCGTCACAGTTCTCGCGGAGGCCCTGCTTCGACCCGAAATGGTGCAGGACCAGTGCCGGACTGACGCCGGCGGCGTCAGCGATGGCGCGCACGCTGACGTTGAAGCCCGACCGTCCGAACAGCTCGACAGCCGCGTCGCGCAACCTGGCGCGAGCGGTGAGATCGGAGCGGTCAGCGTCGGCCGCGTTCTTCGAGACTAAACGCATGTTCAGTATGCTAAACCTGTGTTCAGTCGCAGGCAATAGGGCTAAGGGCGGGGCTGTTCCAGGTCCCGCCGCATGATCCATCGGGGGCGTCCGGCACTCGTTGCCTTCGTTTCGGCGACCCGCTCGAACCCGACTTTCTCGAACAGCGCTGTGGTGCCGACGAAGGCCAGCGTCGTGTTGATGCGGGTGCGCTCGGCGTCGACCGGATAGCCCTCGATTGCCGGAGCGCCGCGTGAACCGGCAAAGGTGACGGCTTCCTCCAGGAGCCGGGTGGCAACACCACGACGTCGGAATCCCGCCTTGACCACAAAGCAGATGACGCTCCACACCGGAAGATCGTCCAGTTGCTGAATTGTGCGCGAGCGGGTGAGCCGCCCCATATTGGCCCGGGGTCCGACGGCGCACCAGCCCACGGGTTCGCCATCCAGATAGGCGAGAAGTCCGGGCGGTGGATCCTCACCGCACAACTGCCGCATCCGGGCAGGCCTGCCTTCGGCGCCCAAAGCACTGAGCTCGGACGACGCCAAACGGGGAGACAGGCACCAGCAAGCCCCGGCGCCCGGCGTTTTCGGCGCAAGGAGGGAGGCGACGTCGTCGAACCGGTCAGCTGTAGCGGGATGGACCTCAACCGTCATGGACGCATGATACGCCGCCCTGCGTGAACCTAGCTGGCGAGATTGAGGTCGTCCGAGATGGCCTGCGCCGCGGATCGGAGCAGCGGTACGGCCTTGTCAGCGAACCCCTCATCCACGCGGGAGATCGGTCCGGAAACCGAGATGGCGGTCGGAGTGGGAGCGTTGGGCACGGCCATCGCGAAACAGCGGACCCCGAGCTCCTGCTCCTGCTCGTCGATCGAGTAACCGCGCTCGCGGATCTGGTCCAGCTCCTCAAACAGCTGATCAACTGAACTGATGCTCTTCTCGGTGGGCGTGGGCATCCCAGCCCGCGTCACGATGTTGCGCACGGTCTCGTTGTCCAGCTGGGCCAGGATGGCTTTCCCGACGCCGGTGTCATGGGTGTGTGCCCGGCGCCCCACTTCGGTGAACATGCGCATCGAGTGCGAAGAAGGTACCTGGGCGATGTAGACGACCATGTCGGAATCGAGCACCGCCATGTTGGAGGTCTCGCCCAGGCGGTCCACCAGCATCTTCAACTGCGGACGCGCCAGCGCGCCGAGCTGCTTGTTGGCGCCCTCGCCCAGCCGGATCAGGCGCGGACCAAGGGCGTAGCGACGGTTGGGAAGCTGGCGGGCGTAGCCCTTCATCACCAGCGTGCGCAGGAGCCGATGGATGGTGGGCAGCGGTAGGTCGGTGGAGGAGGACAGCTCGCTCAGAGTGACCTCGCCGCCCGCATCGGTGATCAACTCCAGCAGTTCGAATACGCGCTCCACCGACTGGACGCCGCCACCTGCAGCCTTCTCAGCCATTGGATTTCCTTCCTCATTGGATCGCTCGCGCTGCTCAACTCGACCCGTGTGCATAGTTTCCCTAACCATATCGTAATTCCACCTGATGGAAACTAGTTTCCCCTCGTTGGTGACATCTCGAGGAGGATCGACCGTCAAACGGTGACCGGCTTGTGTTTCCATAAGACAGATAATAATATCCATAATACGGAAACACAGAGCAGGCCGGGAACGGCCGCACCCAGGAGGATCTTCAATGGCGAGTCCTAGCCCCGGCTACTCAATCACCCTGCGCGTCCAGGCGCCGTCGAGCTTTACCGCTACTGCGGAGCTGGCCGCTGCCGTCGGCTCTGCCGGCGCGTCAATCACAGCCCTCGATGTCACCGAGTCGCACCACGACAGCATCGTGGTGGATGTCAGCTGCAACACCACGGACGCCGCGCACGGTGAGCGCGTCCGCGATGCGCTCAACGCGCTCGACGGCGTTCACGTCAAGAAGCTCAGCGACCGCACCTTCCTGATGCACCTCGGCGGAAAGCTGGAAGTCGTCCCCAAGGTTCCGCTGCGCAACCGCGACGATCTCTCCCGCGCCTACACTCCCGGCGTCGCACGCGTTTGTCTTGCCATTGCGGAAAATCCCGACGACGCCCGCCGCCTGACCGTTAAGCGCAACACCATTGCTGTGGTCACAGACGGCTCGGCCGTGCTGGGCCTCGGCAATATCGGCCCGGCTGCCGCGCTGCCCGTGATGGAGGGCAAGGCCGCCCTGTTCAAGCAGTTCGCCAACGTGGACGCCTGGCCCGTCTGCCTGGATACCCAGGACACCGAGGAAATCATCAGCATCGTCAAGGCGCTCGCGCCCGTCTACGGCGGCGTGAACCTTGAAGACATCGCTGCACCGCGCTGCTTCGAAATCGAGAACCGGCTCCGCGCGGAACTGGACATCCCGGTTTTCCACGACGACCAGCACGGCACCGCTATCGTGACTCTTGCCGCGCTCACCAACGCGCTCCGCGTCGTGGACAAGCGAATCGAGAACGTGCGCATTGTCGTTTCGGGCGTCGGCGCCGCCGGGTCCGCCATCATCCAGCTGCTACAGGCCCAGGGCGCGAAGAACATCGTCGCGTGCGACCGCAAGGGCGCCATCCACAGCGGGCAGACCCACACCGACGAGCACCGTCGCTGGATCGCGGAGAATACCAACCAGGACGCCTTCGCCGGATCACTCCATGAAGCGCTGGCCGGTGCGGACGTCTTCATCGGCGTCAGCGGCCCGAACATCCTCGGCGAGGAGCAGATCGCTTCAATGGCTGACCAGGCGATTGTCTTCGCGATGGCCAATCCTGATCCCGAGATCGACCCGATCATCGCCGCACGCCACGCCGCCGTTGTCGCCACCGGCCGCAGTGACTTCCCGAACCAGATCAACAACGTGCTCGCCTTCCCGGGCTTCTTCCGGGGACTGCTCGACGCCGGCGCCTCCGACATCACGCCGGAAATGCTCGTTGCCGCGGCTGTCGCAATCGCCGCCCGGGTGGACGATGATGAACTCAACGCCAGCTTCATCATTCCCAGCGTCTTTGATCCGCACGTCGCAGGCGACGTTGCCGCAGCGGTTGCCGCAGCAGCTCACGCCTCCGCCGGTTCAGCGGATCAGAGCCCCGCCGCAGTATCAGCAGAGTAGGAGCAGGACATGTCTATCGAACTCACGGATAAGGCGCCGGTCGACGGCGCGGAGACCATCCTCACCGCGGAGGCGCTCCAGTTCATCGAGAAGCTGCACCAGGAATTCCGGACAACGCGGAACGAGCGGCTGACCGCCCGCGCGGAACGCCGGGAGGAAGTGGCGAAGACCGGCAGGCTGGACTTCCTTCCGGAGACTGCCGAAATTCGCAAGGGCAACTGGACCGTCGCGGCAGCCCCCCCGCAGCTTCAGGACCGCCGCGTGGAGATGACCGGCCCGGCATCCCCGGTCAAGATGGCCATCAATGCCCTCAACTCGGGCGCCAAGGTGTGGCTTGCGGACCTCGAGGATGCAAGTTCGCCCACCTGGCACAACGTCGTTGATTCCCAGGTGAACCTGTACCGGGCGGCCCGCGGATCGCTGAGCTACACCTCGCCCGAGGGCAAGGAGTATGCGCTGCGGGCGGACGCGCCGCTCGCCGTCGTCGTTGCCCGCCCACGCGGCTGGCACCTCCCCGAGAAGAACATCACGATCGACGGTGAACCGGCCATCGGTGCGCTGGTGGACTTCGGGCTGCACTTCTTCCACAACGCCAGGCACCTCCTCGAGACCGGCAGCGGCCCCTACTACTACCTGCCCAAGCTGGAGAGCCACCTCGAGGCGCGCCTGTGGAATGACCTCTTCGTGTTCGCACAGGACTACGTCGGGGTCCCGCAGGGCTCAATCCGCGCGACCGTGCTGATCGAGACCATATCGGCGGCGTTCGAGATGGACGAGATCCTCTACGAACTGCGCGACCATGCCTCCGGGCTGAACGCCGGCCGCTGGGACTACCTCTTCAGCATCATCAAATACTTCCGCGACGGCGGTGAATCCTTCATCCTGCCTGACCGCGCGTCGGTTGCCATGACGGCTCCGTTCATGCGGGCGTACACCGAACTTCTGGTGAAGACCTGCCACCGTCGCGGCGCGTTCGCCATGGGCGGCATGGCCGCGTTCATCCCCAACCGCCGCGAACCCGAGGTCACGGCGCAGGCCGTCGAGAAGGTCCGAGCCGACAAGACCCGCGAGGCGAATGACGGCTTCGACGGCTCCTGGGTTGCCCACCCCGACCTCGTGCCGGTGTGTCGTGAGGTCTTCGATGCCGTGCTGGGCGATAAGCCGAACCAGATTGACCGCCAGCGGCCCGAGGTCGAGGTCACTGCAGAGCAACTCCTCGATGTGGAATCCGCCGACGGCGACGTCACCGAGGTGGGCCTGCGCGCCAACCTGTATGTCGCCGTCGCCTACGTTGCAGTGTGGCTCTCGGGCAACGGCGCAGTCGCCATCCACAACCTGATGGAAGATGCAGCAACGGCAGAAATTTCCCGTTCCCAGGTCTGGCAGCAGATCCGGAATAAGGTGGTGCTGGCCGACACCGGCAATACGGTCACCCCCGAACTCGTGAACTCGATCCTCGCGGAGGAAACCGAGAGGCTTCACGGCGAAGTCGGCGACGAAGCGTTCACCAGGTTCTATGAGCCGGCAAGCCGCCTCATCGCGGACATCTGCGTCTCCGAGGACTACACGGATTTCCTCACCCTCCCCGCCTATGAGTTGGTGAGCTGAGTGGAGTTCGCTCTCGGTTTTGACGACTATGCCGCGATCGACTCTAAACTCACGGACACCGATCGCCTCCTGCGCTTCAACTATCCCGGCGACGGCGGCGCGCGGCAGCCCGTGCATACGGTGTATGTTCCCGCCGACCGCTATCAGCCTTCGCTCCCGGTCGACTGGGGGCGTGAGGCGATTGCCGCCGTCGAACGCGCCGGCGGCATGGGCGCGCTGTGCAGCACTTTGAACGTGAACGACGACGTCGGCACGCTGGTGAGCGCGAAGCTCACCGCCGAGCCGATCGAGGACCTGCGGCTCGACTTCGAGGACGGGTACGGCAACCGGCCCGACGACGAAGAGGACGCCGACGCTGCCCGCGCGGCCATTGCGGTGGCCCGGGCGGTGCGGGACGGGATCGCGCCGCCGTTCATCGGCATCCGCTTCAAATGCTTCGAGGAGCCGACCCGCCGTCGTGCGCTGCGGACGCTGGATCTCTTTGTGGGCGGACTGCTCGCTGAAGGTCCGCTTCCCGAGGGCCTGGTGCTGACACTGCCGAAGGTGTCGACGGTGGCACAGGTCGAGGCCATGGTGTTCGCATGCGAGCGACTCGAAGCCGTGCATCGCCTTCCGTCAGGAAGGCTCCGGTTCGAGGTGCAGATGGAAACGCCGCAGCTGATCCTGGCTGCCGACGGCACCGTGCCTGTTGCACAACTGCTTCACCGCGCGCAGGGCCGGGTGTCCGCCCTGCACTACGGCACGTACGACTACAGCGATTCGCTGCAGATTGCCGCCGCCTACCAGTCGATGGAGCACCCTGCGGCCGACTATGCCAAGCAGGTCATGCAGGTGGCGGTCGCGGGCACCGGTGTCCGGCTGTCGGATGGGTCGACCAACATCCTGCCCGTCGGCACCGACGCCGAGGTGTCCGCGGCATGGGCACTGCACGCCCGGCTGGTGCGGCGCTCGCTGGAACGCGGCTACTACCAGGGGTGGGACCTGCACCCTGCGCAGCTGCCCAGCCGGTTCATCGCCACGTACGCGTTCTACCGGGAGGGCCTTCCGGCAGCGGCCACGCGGCTTCGGAACTACGTGCACCGGATCGAGAGCGCGATCCTCGATGAGCCGGCAACCGCCCGGGCCCTTGCCCGCTTCGTCCACCGCGGCGTGCTCTGCGGCGCCGTCACCGAGGCCGAAGTGAACGATCTGGCCGGCATATCCCTTCCCGACCTGGAAGCCCTCGCGCATCCGCGGAAACTTCCTGAAACAGCTGAGAACATTTAGGGACTAACGTTGAGCAACTACTACGCACCCGAATCCGTACTGCCTCCGCAGACGGACCTGCTGACCGGACGCGCCGTCGTCACCGAGGCCTACACTGTGATTCCCCGTGGGGTCCTTCGCGACATCGTGGTGAGCGAACTCCCTGAATGGACGGGAACCCGCACCTGGATCCTGAACCGCCCGGTGGCCGGCGGCGCGACGACGTTCGCCCAGTACCTCGTGGAGGTATCGCAGGGCGGCGGATCCACTGACCCCGAACCCGAGGCCGGAGTCGAGTCCTTCGTGTTCCTCCTCGAGGGCACGCTCACCGTCAAACTCGACGGCGAACTCCACGACCTCACGCCGGGCGGCTTCGCGTTCGTCCCGCCGGGTGCCGACTGGGAGGTGTCCAATTCCGCGCCGGAGCCCGCGAAGTTCCAGTGGATCCGCAAGGCCTACCAGCCGCTCGCCGGGCACACCCCGAAAGCGCGTGTGGGCAACGAGCAGGACATCGAGCCCGGCGCGATGCCCGGCACGGAGAACAAGTGGCGCACCACCCGCATGCTGCCGACCGATGACATGGCCTACGACATGCACATCAACGTGGTCACCTTCGAACCCGGCGCCGTCATTCCCTTCGCAGAGACCCACGTCATGGAGCATGGCCTCTACGTGCTGGAAGGCAAGGCCGTGTACCGGCTCAACCAGGACTGGGTGGAGGTCCAGGAGGGCGACTACATGTCACTTCGGGCCTTTTGCCCCCAGGCCTGCTACGCGGGCGGGCCGTCCAACTTCCGGTACCTGCTGTACAAGGACGTGAACCGGCAGATCAAGCTCACCTGACCAGGGGCTTTCGCGTCCAGGGCCAGGTGATCAGTGCCCAAAGGGTGAGGGCGACGGCAACTTCAACGGCCAGGTACCAGGGCCAATCTCCCATCAGGTCCAGCACTGAGGCATCGGGAGGCTTGGCGTTGAGAAAACCGTAGTTCGTCCCGGCGATCGCGTTAAACCCGAACACCAGCACAGCCCACACAAGGGTGGCCGTCACAACCGTGGCGTAACCGCGCCAGTTCGGCCGCATTCCGAGACCCCAGGTGAGATATACGGTTGCCCAGAACACCAAAGCGTGCTGGACCCAGTAGTCGATGAAGTAGATATCCGGAAAACCGGGTCTGACAGCAGGAGTGATCATCGCCTGCGGGATCAGGGTAAGCCCCCAGTAGTAAGTCATCGAGAAAGCCCATTTCCGCCGGGTCCACAGGGCGTAGACAGCCACCATCCAGGCGAGGTCCGAAATGTGCAGCGGCAAGGAGGAATCAATGTCCCATTGGGAAGGTTGGAGCCGGAAGACCAGCATCGTCAACGCGTACGCCAGGAGCACCGAGGCGAACGCACGTGAGAAGGTACGGCTGCCGGGGCTGCACCGGTATCGACGCCCGAGGATCACCAGCAGCGCCGAACCGACGGTGACTACAACCAGGAGGCCCCAGTGCGTGATCCCGTACGGGGTGAATACCCGTACCGCCCAAGGCAAATCCATGGTGACAGCCTAAGGTTAAGCCGGCTGGTAGGCGGGGTAGTCCGTGTAGCCCTCGGCGCCGCTGGTGTAGAAGGTTGCCATGTCCGGTTCGTTGACCGGCAGGTCTTCCTTCCAGCGACGCACCAGGTCGGGATTGGCGATGGCCGGACGGCCGACGACGACGGCGTCGGCCAGGTCGTTCTCCACCAGTGCGATCGCCTCATCCCGCGTGGTCATGATGCCGAACCCTGTGTTCAGCAGGAACGCGCCGTCGAACTGTTCGCGCAGTTCCCGGACGAGCTCACCGGCGGGCTCCTTATGCAGCACGCTGAGATACGCCAGGCCCAGCGGTGAAATAGCCTGCGTCAGCAGTGAGTAGGTGCGGCGGAGATCCTCATGGTCGAGTTCGGTTGCGCCCTGGACGTTGTGTTCCGGAGAGATGCGGATGCCCACGCGCTCTGCGCCGACTGCTTCGGCGACTGCCTTCACTACCTCGACAACGAACCTCACCCGGTTCTCAGGCGAGCCGCCGTACTCATCATCGCGCTGGTTGGCAGCGGGGGAGAGGAATTCGTGGAGAAGGTAACCGTTGGCGGAGTGCATCTCGACGCCGTCGAACCCGGCCTTGATGGCGTTGAGTGAGCCCTGGACGAACTCCTGAATGACGCCCTGAATCTCCGCGGGCGTCAACGCATGCGGCACCGGGTAGGGCTGCTTGCCCTTGTAGGTGCGGGTCAGGCCATCGATAGCGATGGGGCTTGGGCCGACGACGGTACGGCCGCCATTGGTGTCCCCGTGGGTGACGCGACCCGCGTGCATGACCTGAGCGAAGATGCGGCCGCCTTCAGCATGAACGGCGTCAGTGACCCGTGACCAGCCTTCGAGCTGTTCCTCGGTCACCAGTCCCGGCTGGCCAGGAAAGCCCTGGCCGGCGTGGCTGGGATACGTCCCCTCGCTGACGATCAGCCCAAGGGATGCGCGCTGACGGTAGTGCTCGACCACGATGGGCCCGGGAACACCGTCCTCGCCGGAACGGCAGCGGGTAAGCGGCGCCATGACGAGGCGGTTGGGCAGTTTCAGCTCGCCAAGGGTGATCGGGGAGAACAGCATGCGGGAGGTCCTTTCACGAAAGCATTCATAGGATGAAGCACCGTTGCGGGAGAAGCTATTCCGGGTGGGACGTGGATCACATGCGAAGGCTAGTGCGCCGTAGGCTGGAAGACGCATTGGACAGCGGGCTGAGTGGATGGTCGGCGGTAACCAGCAGGAGGAAGTTCTATGTGGTCCAGTCTGGCGGTGAGCCCAGCGGAAGCTCTGTATGTCGTGCTCTCGGCGTTGGGAATCTACTGCACGTTCCTGATCCTGATCAGATTGCTGGGACAACGCACCATGGCGACCATGTCGAGCTTCGACCTGGCCGCGGTCATTGCGATGGGAGCGGTGGCGGGCAGGGCAATCCTCGGTTACACCCCGACCCTTGCTGCCGGCGCCCTTGGGATTGCAACGCTATTCACCCTGCAGGCAGCTGCTGGGCAGCTGCGCAGAACCCGTCTGGGTGCGTCCGCGGTGAGCAATAGTCCGATTTTGCTCATGGCAGGCCAGGAGATTCTTCAAGGGAACCTGGTGCGTGCCCACATTGTCGAGGAGGACCTGTACGCGAAGCTGCGGTTGGCCGGAATCCGGGATACCTCGGAGGTGGCCTGCGTGATACTTGAATCTACGGGCGCGGTCAGCGTGCTGCGGCGTGGAGAACTGATAGACCCTGAGCTTCTGACCGCCGTACGGGATGCCGACCGGCTGCCGGCTGTGCTGCTCAAGCCTGGACCTCTGGAGCGCTGACCGGCCTAAGAACTCAGCCGTGCGCGGACAGAATCGAGCGGGCTTCCTGGCGGGTGCTGCCGGAACTTTCGATGTGCGCGAGTTCGGCGGGGATGGCCCGGCCCTTTTTGCGCATCGCGGTGGCCCACAGCCGGCCCGCGCGGTAGGAAGAGCGCACCAGCGGACCGGACATGACACCCAGGAAGCCGATCTCGTCCGCCTCCTGTTGGATGTCCACGAATTCCTGCGGCTTGACCCAGCGGTCGACGGGAAGATGGCGTTCGCTCGGACGCAGGTACTGGGTGATGGTGATCAGATCGCATCCGGCAGCGTGAAGATCGCGGAGTGCCTGCGAAATCTCCTCCCTCGTCTCTCCCATGCCCAGTATGAGGTTGGACTTCGTGACCATGCCGAGGTTCCGCCCCTGGGTGAGAACGTCCAGTGACCGCTCGTACCGGAAGGCGGGACGGATTCGCTTGAAAATCCGCGGCACCGTCTCCACGTTGTGCGCGAAGACTTCGGGCCTGGAGTCACAGATCGCCTCGATGTGCTCCGGTTTGCCTGAGAAGTCCGGGATCAGGAGTTCGACGCCGGTTCCCGGGTTCAGCTCGTGGATCTTGCGGACGGTCTCGGCGTAGAGCCAGACCCCCTCGTCCTCGAGATCGTCGCGGGCCACACCGGTGACGGTGGCGTAGCGGAGTTGCATGGCCTTGACCGAGCGCGCCACCTTGGTGGGCTCGAACCTGTCCACGGGGGAGGGCTTGCCGGTATCGATCTGACAGAAGTCGCAGCGCCGGGTGCATTCAGACCCGCCGATGAGGAACGTGGCTTCCTTGTCCTCCCAGCACTCGAAGATGTTGGGACAGCCGGCCTCCTCACAGACAGTATGGAGACCCTCCTTCTTCACGAGGTTCTTGAGCTGGACGTATTCCGGCCCTATCTGGACTTTCGCTTTGATCCATTCAGGTTTGCGTTCCACCGGTACTGCTGAGTTGCGCTGTTCAACGCGGAGCAGCTTGCGGCCTTCTGGTGCCAGTGTCATGGGTTCTCTTCCTTCAGCATTCGACGACGTTGACGGCGAGGCCGCCCAGAGCCGTTTCCTTGTATTTGGAGCTCATGTCCTTGCCGGTCTCGCGCATGGTCACGATCACCTCGTCCAGTGATACCCGGTGCGTACCGTCACCCCAGAGGGCCATTTTGGCCGCGTTGATTGCCTTGGCAGCAGCGATCGCGTTGCGTTCGATGCAGGGGACCTGCACCAGTCCGCCGATCGGATCACAGGTCAGGCCCAGGTTGTGTTCCATGGCGATCTCCGCGGCGTTTTCCACCTGCTCCGGGGTCCCGCCCATCACCTCGGCGAGGCCGGCCGCTGCCATGGACGACGCCGAGCCCACCTCACCCTGGCAGCCCACCTCGGCTCCGGATATGGAAGCCTGCTCCTTGTAGAGCACCCCGACGGCGCCGGCAGTCAGCAGGAACTTCACCACGACGTCGTCGCGGTCCTCCTGCGTGGCGTTTTCCATACCGGGCGCGAAGTGCAGCGCGTAGTACAGCACGGCGGGGATGATGCCGGCGGCCCCGTTGGTGGGAGCGGTGACCACTCTGCCGCCGGATGCGTTTTCCTCATTGACGGCCAAGGCCACCAGGTTGACCCATTCCTGCCAATACTTTGGGTCTCGGTCCTTGTCCTCCTTTAGAAGCCGCTCATGCCAGTCCGGAGCACGACGGCGGACCTTCAGCCCGCCGGGCAGCAAGCCTTCGCGCTTGAGGCTACTTTCCACACAACTCTCCATGACCGAGTAGATGTGCAGCAGGCCGGCGCGAATGTCCTCCTCCGACCGGGAAACCTCTTCGTTGATCAGCATGACCTCACTGATGTTGAGTGAGGCCAGTCTGCAATGCTCCAGCAACCCGGCGGCGGTACGGAAGGGGCGCGGGAGCTCCTGCTTCGTCTCCTCCAACTCCTGTCGGGCGCTGGCCTCCTCGCCTTCGCGGAGGATGAAGCCGCCGCCGACGGAGTAGAACGTTTCCGCGGCAAGGGCGGTGCCCTCGCCGTCGTACACAGTGAACGTCATACCGTTCGTGTGCCGCGGAAGCACGGTGAGCGGACGCAGCACCATGTCCTTGACCCCGTATGGCAGGCAAACGGCGCCGCCCAGCTGCAGCGTCCCGGTCTCCGAGATGACTGCCAGGCGCTCTTCAACCTCATCAGGCAGGATGACCTCGGGATGGTAACCCTCCAGGCCGAGCAGGATCGCTGTCATGGTGCCGTGACCGTGGCCGGTCGCCGCGAGTGAACCGTAGAGGTCCACACGCAGCCACTTGACGTGAACCAGCTTGCCGCTGGCCTTGAGTTCCTCCACGAACACCGCAGCAGCCCGCATGGGGCCCACCGTGTGTGAGCTTGAGGGTCCTATCCCGATGGAAAAGAGGTCGAATACACCAACAGCCATGGTCGTTCCTTACTTGGGTAGGATCCGCTCTCAGGCGAGGTTTGAGACGCGAGGGTAAAGCGGGTGCGCATTCGCGAGTGCCTCCACCCGGGCACGCAAGCCCGAGAGGTCCGCGCCGGCGTCGGCAACTAATGCTTCGGCGATGATGTCAGCGACCTCCGCGAAAGCTGCTCCGCCAAAGCCACGGGTAGCCAGTGCCGGAGTGCCGATGCGCAGCCCGGAGGTAACCATCGGCGGACGCGGGTCAAAGGGCACGGCATTGCGGTTCACCGTGATGTCTATTTCCGCGAGCCGGTCCTCTGCCTGCTGCCCATTCAGTTCACAGTTGCGCAGGTCGACCAGGACCAGGTGCACGTCGGTTCCGCCAGAGATGACGTTGATTCCCTTGGAAGTGACGTCGGGCTGGACCAGGCGGTCGGCGAGGATGCGGGCCCCGGCCAGGACTCGCTCCTGACGTTCCCTGAACTCCGGCGAGGCGGCGATCTTGAAGGCAACCGCCTTGCCTGCGATGACATGTTCCAGCGGTCCGCCCTGCTGGCCGGGGAACACCGCCGAGTTGATCTTCTTGGCGATGGCGGCGTCGTTGCTCAGGATGATGCCCCCGCGCGGACCGGCCAGGGTCTTGTGCGTGGTGGAGGTGGTGACATGCGCGTGCGGCACCGGGGAGGGGTGCAGCCCTGCGGCCACGAGACCGGCGAAGTGCGCCATGTCGACCATGAGGTACGCGCCCACGGAGTCGGCGATACGGCGGAACTCGGCGAAGTCCAGTTGACGGGCGTATGCAGACCAGCCGGCCACGATCAGCTGCGGCTTGTGCTCCTGTGCCAGGCGCTCCACCTCGGCCATGTCGATCCGGTGGTCGTCTTCGCGGACCTGATACGGAATGACGTTGTAAAGCTTTCCGGAGAAGTTGATCCGCATACCGTGCGTCAGATGCCCGCCGTGGGCCAGGTTCAGGCCCATGATGGTGTCCCCAGGCTTGATCAGCGCGTGCATCACCGAAGCGTTCGCCTGCGCGCCGGAGTGCGGCTGTACGTTGGCGTACTCCGCGCCGAAGAGGGCCTTCAGACGGTCAATGGCCAGCTGCTCGATGACGTCCACATGTTCACAACCGCCGTAGTACCGCTTGCCGGGGTAGCCTTCGGCGTACTTGTTGGTCAGCACGGAGCCCTGCGCCTGCATCACGGCCGCGGCCGTGTGGTTCTCGGAGGCGATCATCTCCAGGCCGGTGCGTTGGCGGTTCAGCTCGTCGTCGATCTTGACCGCGATTTCAGGATCCAGGTCGGACAGTTGTGCGTTGAGCGACGGTGAGACAACCTGTTCGAAAGCCGCAGTGGCGGCGGCCGGGCTCACAGTTCGCCGCCGTTTGCTGCAGCGTACTCTCCGGCAGACATCAGGGGGCCTTCTTCGGCCACGGTTACCTTGAAGAGCCAGCCTGCACCGTACGGATCGCTGTTGATCAGCTCCGGATTCGCAACGACGTCTCCGTTAGTTTCGGTGACCTCGCCCGTAACGGGGGAGTACAGGTCCGATACGGACTTGGTGGACTCCACCTCCCCGCAGGTTTCGCCGGCCGTGACTGTGTCCCCGACCTCGGGGAGGTCCACGTACACGATGTCGCCGAGGGCATCGGTGGCCACGGCGGTGATGCCGACCGCAACTGGGCCGGATCCGTCGCCGGCAACCCACTCGTGCTCCGCGGAGTACTTCAGTTCAGCAATAACCTTGCTCATTATTCGTTCCTTTACGTTTGGAGTTCGTTGGATGCAGCCGGAGCTATTGTTGGCGCTTGTAGAACGGCAACGCCACGACTTCGAAGGGCTCTGCCTTGCCGCGCAGGTCGATGTCCAGGGCGGTACCGGGTTCGGCATGCTCGACGTCGACATACGCCATGGCGATCGGGTATCCGAGGGTGGGGGAGGGCTGCCCTGAGGTCACTTCGCCGACAACGTTGCCGTCCTTGAGGACGGGGTAGTGGCTGCGGCCGGCTCGGCGGCCCAGGCCCTTGAGGCCCACGAGCTTGCGGCCGGTGGTGGAGCCGGCACCGGCAGCCTTGAGTTCGGCCAACGCGGTCTTGCCGATGAAGTCCGATTCCTTGGCCAGCGAGACCACCGGGCCGAGGCCTGCGGCGTAGGGGTCGCCTTCGCGGGATAGCTCGTTGCCATAGAGCGGCATGCCCGCCTCGAGGCGCAGTGAGTCCCTGCATGCAAGGCCGGCAGGAATGAGCCCCTGGTCAGCGCCGGTTTCCAGGAGCACTTCCCACAGGGCCGGAGCATCGACGTTGGGAACATAAATCTCGAAGCCGTCCTCACCGGTGTATCCGGTGCGGGCCAGGAGAAGCTGCTGAACAGTGCCATTGACCGTGATTCCCACTTCAACAGCGGCGTAGTACTTGAGCTCCGTGACGAGGTGGTGCTGTTCGGCCGGGACCAGCGTCAGCAGGATGGCCCCGGCAGTGGGACCCTGGACGGCGATCAGGGATGTTTCGGCTGAGACATCGTTGACAGCCACATTGAAACGGGCTGACCTTTCGGCCAGCAACGCCGCGACCACTGCGGCGTTGCCGGCGTTCGGCACCACAAGGTACTTCTCCTCGTCGCGGCGGTAGGAGATGAGGTCATCGATGATGCCGCCGTCTTCCTGGCAGATCAGTGAGTACTTGGCTTTGCCGACGGGCACCGTCGACAGCTTGCCGGCCAGCGCGTAGTCAAGGAAGGCGCCGGCGTCCGGACCGCTCACCCAGACTTCACCCATGTGGGACAGATCGAACAGGCCGGCAGCCTTGCGCACGGCGTGGTGTTCGGACAGTTCGGAACTGTACTTCAGGGGCATCTGCCAGCCCCCGAAATCGGTGAAGGAGGCGCCGGCCAACTTGTGCTGGTCATAGAGCGATGTGTAGTTGTCAGTCATCGTGAAATCCTTAGTTCTCAAAAGCTGTGAGCGGGGGGCAGGAGCAGACGAGGTTGCGGTCGCCCGCTGCCCCGTCAACGCGGCCGACCGGCGGGAAGTACTTGTCCTGATTCAGTGAGGAGACCGGGAACGCGGCCTGTTCGCGCGGGTATGCGCGTGCCCAGTCGGAGGAGACGACGGCGGCAGCCGTGTGTGGTGCGTTGCGCAACGGCGAGTCCTCGACAGAGAAGACTCCGTCGGCTACCTGCTCCATTTCCTGCCGGATGGTGATCATGGCTTGGATGAAGCGGTCGATTTCCGTGAGGTCCTCGGACTCGGTGGGTTCCACCATCAGCGTTCCTGCCACAGGGAAGGACAGCGTGGGGGCATGGAACCCGAAGTCGATCAGGCGCTTGGCAACGTCCTCGGCCGTGACTCCCGTGCGCGCCGTGAGTTCGCGCAGATCCAAAATGCACTCGTGCGCCACGAGTCCGCTTTCACCCGTGTAGAGCACAGGGAAGTGCTCGTCCAGCCGCGAGGCAACGTAGTTCGCTGCCAGCAGGGCCGATTTGGTGGCCTCGGTCAGACCTGCACCGCCCATGAGCTTTACATACGCCCAGGAGATCGGCAGCACTCCGGCGGAGCCGAAGCGCGACGCCGAGATCGGAACGCCGGCCGTGTTGGTACCTCCGCGGTTGGCATCACCCGGCATGAACGGTGCCAGGTGGGCCTTTGCAGCCACCGGCCCGACGCCCGGTCCACCGCCGCCGTGCGGGATACAGAATGTCTTGTGCAGGTTCAGGTGGGAGACGTCGCCGCCGAACTTGCCCGGCTGTGCCAGCCCCACGAGAGCGTTCAGGTTGGCGCCGTCGACGTAGACCTGCCCGCCGGCCGCGTGCACCGCGTCGCAAACCTCGCGCACATCCGCGTCGTAAACGCCGTGCGTGGACGGGTAGGTGATCATGATTGCCGAGAGTGCATCCCTGTTGGCCTCGATCTTGGCGTCCAGGTCCGCGTGGTCGATGGTGCCGTCCGCAGCCGTGGCCACGACGACAACCTTCATGCCGGCCAGGACTGCGGAGGCGGCGTTGGTGCCGTGGGCGGAGGCCGGGATCAGACAGACGTTGCGCTGAGCTTCCCCGCGGGAGGAATGGTAGCCGCGGATGGCCAGCAACCCGGCGAGCTCGCCCTGGGAGCCGGCGTTCGGCTGGATAGAGACCTGGTCATAGCCGGTGATTTCGGCGAGGTCGGTTTCCAGCCCCGAGATCAGTTCACGCCAGCCTTCAGTGTGGGAGTCCGGCGCGAACGGGTGGATTGAGGCGAACTCCGGCCAGGAGATGGCTTCCATCTCGGCGGTGGCGTTGAGCTTCATGGTGCAGGAGCCCAACGGGATCATGGTGCGGTCCAGTGCCAGGTCCCGGTCGGAGAGCCTGCGGATGTAGCGCAGCAGCTGGGTCTCCGAGCGGTGCGTGTTGAACACCGGGTGCTGCAGGTATTCGGAGGTGCGCAGCACCGTGCCGGGCAGTTCGAAGCCCTGGGTTTCCTTCACCGGACCGGCACCGAAGGCGGCGGACACGGCGGAGAGACTTTCCGGCGTCGTCGTTTCATCGACTGAGATGCCGACGGTGTCGGCGTCGATGAAGCGGAGGTTTATCCCGCGTGCTTCGGCCGCGGAGATGATCTTGGAGGCATCGCCCGGTGCGCGGACGGTGAGGGTGTCGAAGAAGGAACCGCTCATCAGCTCCCAGCCGGCAGCCCGGAGCGTGGCCGCCAGTGCCCGGGCGTTGTTATGGACGGTCTCCGCGATGGCCTTGAGCCCATCAGGGCCGTGGTAGACGGCATAGAACGAGGAGACGATGGCCAGCAGGGCCTGCGCGGTGCAGATATTGGACGTGGCCTTTTCGCGGCGGATGTGCTGCTCGCGGGTCTGCAGGGCCAGGCGGTAGGCGGGGACCCCGGCGTTGTCCTTGGAAACGCCGACGATGCGTCCCGGAAGCGTACGCTCCATGCCCTCGCGCACCGCCATGTACGCAGCATGCGGCCCGCCGAAGAACAGGGGAACGCCCAGACGCTGGCTGGAGCCGACGGCGATGTCCGCACCCTGCTCGCCCGGAGGGGTGATCAGGGTGAGGGCCAGAAGGTCCGCGGCTACGGTCACCAGCGCGCCGCGGTCCTTCGCCTCGGCAATGACGGCGGACTGGTCCCACACGCGGCCGGAGACACCCGGCTGCTGGAAGACGATGCCGTTGATGTCGCCGTCGGGCAGTCCTTCCGAGAGGTCAGCTACCTCGACCTCGAAACCCAGAGCTTCCGCGCGGCCAAGCACGACGGCGATGGTCTGCGGGAGGCAGTCGGCGTCGACGACGGTCTTGCCATCACGTGCGGTCTTGTTCTTGTTCGCGCGCCGCATCAGCAGCACGGCTTCGACGACAGCGGTGGCTTCATCGAGGAGGGAGGCGTTCGCCACCGGAAGTGCGGTGAGGTCCTGGACCATCGTCTGGAAGTTCAGCAACGCCTCAAGCCGGCCCTGGGAAATTTCCGGCTGGTACGGCGTGTAGGCCGTGTACCAGGCGGGGGCTTCAAGGACGTTTCGGCGGATGACCGGAGGAGTGACCGTGTCGTAGTAGCCCTGGCCGATCATCTGAACGGCGGTTTTGTTCTTGGCTGCCAGCCCGCGCAGCGCCGTGAGCACCTCTACTTCGCTGAGGGCACTGTCCAGGCTGAGGGGCTTGTCCTGTCGGATGGAATCGGGGACGGCGCTGTCTACAAGGCCGTCAACGCTGTCGTAGCCGACAGCCTTGAGCATGGTGTCGATGTCGGCCTGGCGGCGGGAACCGATATGGCGGTCTGCAAAGGTTGAACGGGATGACTGGATCGTCACGAGGAACTCCATCATTCAGGTGGCGCGTTTGCGCCACGATGATCTGGGTTCCTCCCCGCTCTGTATTGGACCTGAGAGTTTCCGCGTTGCCTGTTGTTGCCAGGCCTCACTTGCACCGTCGGTGAGTCCGGTTACCCGGACTGCTTTCCAGAGTTGCCTCGCCGCGGCGGTACGTGGGCCTGAGAGATTCCTGGGGAGGATTTGCT
This sequence comes from Arthrobacter sp. TJ-170, assembly GCF_058269305.1. Taxonomy (NCBI): domain Bacteria; kingdom Bacillati; phylum Actinomycetota; class Actinomycetes; order Micrococcales; family Micrococcaceae; genus Arthrobacter; species Arthrobacter sp. TJ-170. The sequence continues at coordinate 34,525 of NZ_JBZCNL010000010.1, forward strand.
CCTACGGCGCCTACTGAACGTACCGGCAGGACTCTCCCGCCGCGGATCCAAGGCACACATCACTTTATGGGTGATGCGCTTCACACCATACCGGTTGGTTGAACTTTCACGCAAGTCGAGGTGCAGGCCACCTTTCACCAGGCATTGCCCGGTACGGTGACCTCGCCTGTCGCGGTGCCATCCCGGTTGAGCATCCAGCCTACGCGCTTGCGGACGTTCGCGATCACGACGCTTTCAACCAGCTCGAGGTCGGGGATGCGCTCTGCCGCCGCCTGTTCGACTGCCATGATGTCGGCGGCCGTGCGCAGCCACATCATGAACATGAAGTTCGTCGCACCGGTGGTTGAGGCGCACAGGCGTAAGGCGCCGAAGGATCCCAGTTGCGCCGCGGCGTCGTCGTGCCGGCTGGCCGGAAGGCGCGCGAACCACTGGCAGATGATGGGGTACCCGACCAGCCCGTTGGCCACCTCACAGCGGAAGGACAGGACGCCGGCGTCCAGTATCTTCTGGAGTTGCCGCCGAGCAGTCGCCGGGTGCAGGCCGACTACCTCCGCGATCTGGGCTGCGGTGGCGCGACCGTTGCGGCTCAGCTCTTGAATGATCGGGCGGTACTTGGGCGGGAGTGCTCCCCGGTGCGGTGCACGGCTGCCCGCAGCATGCTGGAGTGCTTTCCGCTGGCCCGCGGTCAGTGTGTCCAGCCGCCAGCTGTATGCGCCGTAGTGAAGCTTCGTGCAGAACGACGTCTCGTAGCGGGTCAGCCCGGGTACTTGGTCCAGTTGCGGGTACACGAATTCGACCAGCCAGGTCGGGGTTGGAGTGATGACTGTCAGCATCATGTCCCGGTTCCGGTAACACTCTTCGATAGTGAAGACATCCGGGATTCCGGCGATAGCGCGCACCGCATCCTCCCGTCGGGCTGGATCACACTGCACGTCATGGAACGACAGGGACATCTGGTCCGGGCTGCCGACGGGATGTGCCGTAATCCAGGCCGCCCCGGCCGCCACCAGGCGGTCCCACCGTGCGGCAAGGGAGGTGGGATGCCTGCCCAGTGCCTCGCCGACAACTGTCCATGGCAGCCGGGGGCCGATCTGCAGTGCGTTGATGAGCCGCAGGTCCTCTTCGTCGAGATCCATGCTTGCCTCCATGATCACTTTCTTCAGAAAAACTCTCCGGTTTGTAAATTATCAGGGATTTCGCATCATGTGGTGCAGCTCACTTCACAATGAATAACAAGTGTTCTACCCGTCAGTGACTTACCCGGAAGGCTCCCCATGACGCCCACCCAGATCGTGGAGAATGGCAGCTCGACGAACATTCTCTCCATCGCCAACATGCCCGTGCTGTGGGCGTGTGCGCTCGGCGTATTCGCCGTCATCATTCTTCAATCCATCATCTACATTCGCGCCGCACGGAAGGCGGCTCCCGCAGCCGGGATCAGCGGCGCCGAACTCAAGACGTCGTTCCGCTCCGGTGCCGTTGCGGCAATCGGGCCGTCACTCGCCGTCGTGCTCGTCGCGATTGCGCTGCTGGCGCTCTTCGGTACGCCGGCCGTCCTTGTGAGGATTGGACTGATCGGATCGGCCGCCTACGAGACCGGTGCCGCCAACATCGCCGCGACGACCATGGATGCCACCCTGGGCGGCGCCACATACACTCAGCAGGTCTTCGCCGTCGCGTTCTTCGCGATGAGCATCGGCGGGGCGATGTGGATGCTCACTACGCTGATTGCAACTCCCCTGCTCAAGCGGGGCGAGCATAAACTTGCGAAGGTCAACCCGCTGATCATGACGGTCGTTCCCGCCGCAGCGTTGCTTGCCGCCTTCATCTCTATCGGAATCGGTGAAATTCCCAAGAGCAGCGCCCACCTCATCACCCTCCTTACAGCGGGAGCGGTCATGGCGGTCTGCCTGTACCTTGCAAAGCGGTTGAACCGGGGCTGGCTCCGGGAGTGGGGCCTCGGCTTCGCCATTGTCGCGGGCCTCGTCGTTGCCTACACCGCCCACAGCGCCGGTCTCGGACCAGTCGCATGACCGCCCAACTGTCCGGAAGGAACGATCCCGTGAGCACAACACTGAGTCCTGCACAGGTCGCAGCAGATCTCCAGGAATTCGACCGCACAACCTCCCGGTGGGGGCGGCTGACCATGATCGCCGGTCTCATCATCTCCGTCGCGGGACCGCTCTACCTGGTCCTGTTCGGCAACCTCGGCATCACGTCCACGCAGTTGTGGACCGCTCTTGCCGCCGTCCTCGGCACCTTCTTTGTCATCTGGCTCGTGGAGCCGATCACGTACTTCCCGATCCTCGGCCCGGCCGCCATGTACCAGGCGTTCATGATCGGCAACATCTCGAACAAACTCCTGCCCTCAGTGCTCGTTGCGCAGACCAGCATCGGCGCCAGGCCCGGGACCGAGCGCGGCAACTTCGCCGCGATCATGGCCATCTGCGGGGCGGCGGCCGTCCATCTGCTGTCGCTGCTGATATTTGTTGGAATTCTGGGAACCTGGCTGATCAGCGTGGTGCCGGCCGGGGTCACCGACGTCGCCCGCGTCTATGTCCTGCCGGCGGTGATGGGCGCAGTTATCGTTCAGGCGATCATCTCGATGAAGCAACTGCGGCCGACTCTGATCGCATTCGCTGTGGTCCTGGTGGTGCAATTCGTTCTGCTGCCGATGGTGCCGGGACTCACGATGGTCTCCACAGCGATCTCGGTCATCGCCACGATCATCATCGCCTGGTTTGCTCGTAAGGAGATCCAACCCGTTTCCTGAAAACCGTGAGCAGTCGACCGAACATTCCGCAAGAGAGAGGCCACGAGAAATGATCACGACACTGGCAACCCCCCTGCTCTCTGACGAGCAGCGCGCCGAAATGCACGACCTCTACCGGCACCTGCATGCCAATCCTGAGCTGTCTATGCAGGAACACCGGACATCCGCACTGATCCAGGCCGAACTTGAAGAAACAGGGATCGAGACCTTCCGCTGCGGTGGCACCGGTGTAGTGGGAATCCTGCGCAACGGGGACGGTCCGGTGGTCGCCTTTCGCGCGGACATCGACGGCCTGCCCATCCGGGAAGACACCGGCGTTCCCTACGCCAGCACCGCCACCGGCAAGCTCGACGACGGTACCGAAGTCCCCGTCATGCACGGGTGCGGACACGACACCCACGCGGCAACACTGCTGACGGCAGCAAAGCTCCTCGCCGATTCCAGGGACCGCTGGGCTGGAACCATCGTGCTGATCTTCCAGCCCGGCGAGGAAACGGCGGCCGGAGCGAAAGCCATGGTCGAGGACGGGCTCTGGGACAAGGCGCCGAAACCGGACGTCGTGTACGGGCAACATGTCATGCCGGGGCTCTCGGGCACTATCCAGTACGCCACCGGGCACACCATGACCCAGGCCGACTCCTGGAAAGTCACGCTTCAAGGCCGCCAGTCCCATGGGTCTCAGCCGCAGGACGCCGTCGACCCGATTGTCCTGGGTGCGCACATCATCACGCGGATTCAGACGATCGTCTCCCGTGAAGTGGATCCCCGGCGGGCGGCGGTGGTCACGGTCGGAACTTTCCATGGCGGGCTGAAGGAAAACATCATCCCCGCCAGCGCTGAATTCACGCTCAACGTGCGCACCTTCGACGATGCCGTCCGCATGAAGGTGCTTGATGCCCTGCGGCGGATCATCACGGCGGAAGCGAACGCGTCCAACGCACCAGAGCCGACCATCGAGGAGCTCTACACCTTCCCCAAGAACTACAACGACCCCCAGGCCACGGCTCAGGTGGTGGAGGCGTTGCAGCAGGAACTGGGGGAGGGAAACGTCAAAGAGGTTGAGCCGCTGATGGGCTCGGAGGACTTCGGCCTGCTCGCGGAGTCCATCGGCGTCCCTTCCGTATTCTGGTTCTTCGGCGGCCATACCCAGGAGACCCTGGATACTGATCCCGTCCCGATGAACCATTCACCGTTCTTCGGGCCCGCCATGGAGCCGACCCTCACGGCCGGGGTGCAGGCTGCGGTGGCGGCAATCCTATCCAAGGTAGGCCTCTAGGAGAGCTACACTTGCCGGGCTGCAGTCCCGACCCGGTAGCCGCTCCCCTTGTGGTCCTCCGGGAGCCGGTCGCCCCTGCCGAACAGCTTGTTCCGGAGCGTTCCGGGAGCGTATTCAGTTTGGTAGGCACCGCGCTTCTGCAGTTCTGGCACCACGTACTTCACGATGTCCTCGAACGTTCCTGGAGTGATGGCGTAGGCCAGGTTGAACCCGTCGACGTCGGTCTCGTCGACCCAGGCAATAAGCTCGTCGGCGACCTCCGCGCCGGAACCGACCAGGTTGGGACGCGGAGACGACGAGGATCGCCTCCGCGTGCCCTGCGCGTTCCCTGCCGCGAAACCCACGCCGCGGGGCGACGCACCCGCCGGTTAGATCACGGGTGTCTGCTGGGGGAAGGTTCGCAGACCCGGTCACCACGTTCCAACCGAAGGCAAACCGCTATTGGATGTCGGGAGCGAACCCGCCCTCGTTCCGGGTCAGACGAGGGTGGTTTCGAGACGGGTGATGATGGTGATCAGCTGGCTCCGTAGGATTTGGTCTGAGAACCCGACCGATTCCGCCTGGACCTTATTCGTCTCCTCGATACGCCGCGATAGTATTTTGCCGCGCGGCGTGAGGCTGATGCGTATTGAGCGCCTGTCCTTGATGTTGCGGGCCCTGGATACCAATCCTTTGAGTTCGAGCTTCTCCAGAATTTTTCCCATGGTTTGAGCCTGAACATGAACCAGGCAGGCAAGATCAATTTGGCTGATCGGACCACTGTCTGACAGCGCCTTCAGCGTAGTTGCACCTGCTTGGGTGACGTTCAGATCCATCAGACGCAAGTTCTGATGATGCTCGTTGAAACGGGCGGCGGTACTTAACAGGCGACTGGTTGTCCACTGTGCTGTATTCACGTGCACCTACTTAGGCGTGCAACCGGGAAACAATTCATGTCCGTGCTCTTCGAAACACACTAGGGAACCGGAATAGCCCCAGACGGACACTCACTTCAAGCAACCTTACCTTCTGCTGCGACCAAGCGCCGGGACGTCGAGAAGGAGGCCATGCATGGCCTCCTCCGACAGTGCGGCGTGGATGGAGCTGCCTGAGCTTTCAGGCAGGCAACGGGAGGTGCGGGTACTCCGGCTCGCGCTGCTGGAACTGCAGCACGTCCTTGTTCTGAATCACGCCGTCGCGGATTTCGATCGCGCGGCTGATGGTCTCGTTTTCCGCCCAGGCCGCGGGACCGGCAATTACGGTTTCCAGGAAAGGCAGCAGGGCCTCGCTGATCTCCCAACTGGCGGAATTCCAGAGGTAGGAAGGGCTGTGATCCACCGCGTAGTAATCGATGTGGTTGCCTACCGTGAACATGGGCTCTGCGAAGGTGGTCGGTTTCGCCCAGCTGAAGCCCATTCCCTCATCGCAGGACACATCCACGATCAGGCTGCCGGGCCGGAAAGCCTCAAGGTCTTCGGTGCGCAGGTAGGTCAACGGCGCGTTGGGGTCCTGCAGCGTGCAGTTGACCACTATGTCGCTCTCGGCCAGGAACGGCGCCAGCGGAACCCGTCCGCGTTCGGTGATGACCTCGCTGAGGAACGGCGCCTCGGTGTTGTGGTCGAACTGAGCAATCCGTACTGAATGGATGGGTGAACCCACGGCGGCCACTCCCCGGTTGGTCAGCACCTGGACGTCGTGGATGCCGTGGGCGTTGAGAGCCGTGACGGCGCCGCGCGCCGTCGCTCCGAAGCCGATGACGACGGCGCTCAGCCTCCGGCCGTAGTCCCCGGTGGAGCCGGTCAGGGCCAGGGAGTGCAGCACGGAGCAGTAGCCGGCCAGTTCGTTGTTCTTGTGGAACACGTGCAGGCCGAACCCACCGTCGCTGGCCCAGTGATTCATCGCCTCGAAGGCGATCAGTGTGAGTTTCTTGTCGATTGCCAACTGGGTTATGGCCCTGTCCTGGACGCAGTGCGGCCATCCCCACAGGACCTGCCCGTCGCGGAGATCAACAAGATCGGCGGGCTGCGGTTTCGGCAGGAGAACGACGTCGGCCTCTGCCAGCAGCTGCGCTCGCGGGGCGATGCGCCCTCCAAGCGCTGCGAGCTGGGAGTCGGAAACGCCGAAACGCTCGCAGTATCCTTCTTCCAGGATCAGGTGCTGCCGAATCCTGGGGGCGATGCGCTGCAGATGCAGCGGGTGCATAGCCAGGCGTCGTTCATCAGGTTTTCGCGTGCTGGAAAGGACGCCGAGGGTGAGTTGGGCCGTCGTCACGGTCACTTCTTTTTGGCACTCGGAGACTTGGCGGTGGCCTTCTCCAGCGAACTGGGCGGTTCTGCCGCAGCCCTCTTGTCGGCGCGTTTTTCCTTGATTGACTTGCTGGATTTCTTGGATGCTGCTTGACGGGGGGACTTGTCAGCCATGATCGCTCCTGTAACGGAACCGAAAGGGGGTTCCTGACTTTGAACGTTACAGGTACCGGCCTAATGCCGACTGGAATGAACTAAAATATAGATCCGCATCGTGGAAACAATATTCCGCCAAAAGGGTGTACGCTAGATCACACCGAAACTACGTAACGAACACTCTGGTCACGGACCTTCCACGCGGTCCGGGATTGTCCAGGCGGTTCGGTTGGCGCGTCGGTCCGGTTCGTACGGGAGCGTGAATGATGGACGGAATCAAGGTAACCGTCAACGGCAAAGTCCGGGACTGCAGCGGGACAAACCCCCACACTCGATTACTCGACTGGCTACGGGACGAAGGTCTTACAGGATCCAAGGAAGGCTGCGCTGAAGGGGAATGCGGCGCCTGCGCCGTCCTGGTGGCCCGCCCTGACGGATCCGATCGCAGTCGATGGACCTCGGTCAACGCGTGCCTACCTCCGGCGCTGGCCTTCGACGGCCAGGAAATCATCACCGCCGAGGGGCTAGGAAACGTCTCGGATGCCTGTACTCCTGAGGATCTGCACCCGGTACAGCGTGAAATGGCGGACCGCGGCGGTTCCCAGTGCGGATACTGCACCCCCGGATTCATCTGCTCAATGGCGGCCGAGTACTACCGGCCGGAGCGCAGCGCGGCGGAGAGCGCGAAGGAAACCGGAACCGCCGTCGTCGGTGAAGAGCACGCAACCGACCACGAGTGCGGCCCCAACGGATTCGACCTCCACGCCCTGAGCGGGAACCTGTGCCGCTGCACCGGCTACCGGCCGATCCGCGACGCAGCCTACGCACTCGATACACCGACGGACTCCGACCCGCTGCTGGACCGCCAGAACCGGCCGGCCCCTGAGCCGCGGCACACGCGCGTCAGCGAAGAGGCCGAATTCATCCGCCCGCAGTCGCTCGAGGAAGTGCATCAGACCCTGCGGGACAGCTCGGACGTGAAGCTCGTCGCCGGGGCCACGGACCTCGGCGTGGAAGTCAATCTCCGGCATTCGCGGCCGCCGCTGGTCCTCGCGATCGACCGCCTCGAGGAACTGCGCTCGTTGAAGTTCGACGCCGACTCCATCGAGCTCGGCGCCGCCCTGACACTCTCGGAGGTGGAGCGGGCACTCGACGGCAGGATTCCGCTGTTGAGCCACCTGTTCCCGCAGTTCGCCTCACGCCTGATCCGCAACGCCGCGACCTTCGGCGGAAACCTCTCCACAGGCTCACCCATCGGCGACTCCGCGCCGGTTTTCCTGGCGCTCGATGCGAGGGTTGTCCTTTCCTCCACCGACGGTGAGCGGGAGGTGCCGCTGTCGGAGTACTACACCGGCTACCGCCAGAGTGTCCGCAAGCCCCATGAGATGCTCCGGGCCATCCGAATTCCGCTGCCGCTTGCGGAAAGCGCCGCGTTCTACAAAATTGCCAAGCGGCGCTTCGACGACATCTCCAGTGTGTCGGTGGCCATCGCGCTCCAGCTCAGCGACGGCGTCGTAAGCTCCATTCGCATCGGGCTGGGTGGCGTGGCGGCCACCCCGATCCGCGCACTGGCAACTGAAGAGGCGCTGGTTGGCCAGCCGTGGACGTCGGACACGGTGGCGGCCGCCGCCGTCGTTATGGCCGGTGAAGGGACGCCGATCGATGACATGCGAGCCAGCTCGCTCTACCGTTCGGCCATGCTGAGACAGGCCCTGCTGCGATTCCATGCCGAGAACGCTCCTGCACTGGAGGTGACCAAGTGAAGTCGCTCGCAGATCGTCCCGTGAACCCGGTGGTCGGTGTTCCCGTATCCCACGAAAGCGCCGCCGCCCACGTAACCGGAACAGCGCTGTACACCGACGACCTCGTGGTCCGGAGCCAGAATGTCCTGCACGCCTGGCCTGTTCAGGCGCCGCATGCGCACGCCCGCATCGTGAACCTGAGCACCGAGCCCGCGCTCGGGGTTCCGGGCGTGGTGAGGGTACTGACGGCGTCGGACGTTCCGGGAGTCAACGACGCCGGAATCAAGCACGACGAACCGCTCTTCCCCAGCGAAGTGATGTACTACGGCCATGCCGTGTGCTGGGTGCTAGGGGAGTCGCTGGAGGCTGCGCGTCTCGGGGCAGAGGCAGTCGAGGTTGACTACGAGCCGCTCCCGTCGGTGATCACGGTTGAAGAGGCCATCGAAGCCGAGAGCTTCCAGGGGAACCGGCCGACAATCGCGCGGGGTGAGCCGGACGCGGCTCTAGAGAACTCAGCCCACCGGTTCCAGGGCGAGTTCGAGTTCAGCGGACAGGAACACTTCTACCTCGAAACCCACGCCTCGTTCGCGTACATCGACGAGGCCGGGCAGGTGTTCATCCAGTGCAGCACCCAGCACCCCTCGGAGACGCAGGAGATCGTGGCGCACGTGCTGGACCTTTCCAGCCACGACGTCACGGTGCAGTGCCTCCGGATGGGCGGCGGGTTCGGCGGCAAGGAAATGCAGCCGCACGGCTTTGCGGCCATCGCGGCCCTCGGCGCCACCCTCACCGGGCGGCCGGTGAGGCTGCGGCTCAACCGCACGCAGGACATCACGATGTCCGGAAAGCGGCACCCGTTCCACGCGCGCTGGGACGTAGGGTTCGACGACGACGGCCGCCTCCAGGCGCTCAAAGCCACCCTCACCAGCGACGGCGGTTGGAGCCTCGATCTCTCCGAGCCCGTGCTTCAGCGGGCGCTGTGCCACATCGACAACGCGTACTACATCCCGAACATTGAGGTCCACGGCCGGATTGCGAAGACCAACAAGACGTCCCAAACGGCGTTCCGCGGCTTCGGCGGTCCCCAGGGCATGCTCATCATGGAGGACCTGCTGGGCCGGTGCGCACCTTTGCTGGGACTGGAGCCGAGCGAGCTTCGCCGTCGTAATTTCTATGAGCCGGGTCAAAGCACGCCGTACGGGCAGCCGGTGCGGCACGCGGAAAGGCTTCAGGCCATCTGGCAGTCGCTCGCGGATCGTTCCGACGTTGCGAGGCGCCGCGCGGAAATAGCGGAGTTCAACGCGCAGCACCCTAACACCAAGCGGGCGCTCGGCATGACCCCGGTGAAGTTCGGCATTTCCTTCAACCTCACCGCGTTCAACCAGGCCGGTGCCCTGGTGCACGTCTACAAGGACGGGTCCGTGCTGATCAACCACGGCGGCACCGAGATGGGCCAGGGGCTGCACACCAAGATGCGGCAGGTTGCTGCGACGGCGCTTGGCATTCCGCTGTCACTGGTGCGGCTAGCGCCGACGCGGACGGACAAGGTGCCGAACACGTCGGCGACGGCGGCAAGTTCCGGTGCGGACCTCAACGGCGGCGCCATCAAGAACGCCTGCGAGCAGATCAGCTCCCGGCTGGCGGAGGTCGCTGCCCGGAAGCTCAACATCCATCCCGACGACGTCCGTTTCGACGATGGGAAGGTCACCGGCATCGGCTTCCACGATACGGAGCTCACCTTCGCTGAGTTGGCCCGAGACGCGTACTTCCAGCGGGTCTCCCTCTGGGCCGCGGGGTACTACCGGACGGAAGGCCTGCACTGGGACAGCTCCCGCATGCAGGGCGAACCGTTCAAGTACTTCAGCTACGGTGCGGCGCTCAGCGAGGTGGAAGTCGACCGCTTCACAGGTGCCTATCGCCAGGTGCGAACTGACATCGTGCACGACGTCGGCGACAGCCTCTCGCCGATGATCGACGTCGGGCAGATCGAGGGCGGCTTCGTTCAGGGCGCCGGCTGGCTGACGCTGGAGGACCTGCGCTGGGACACCTCCGACGGCGCTAACCGCGGCCGGATCACCACGCAGTCCGCCAGCACCTACAAGCTGCCGAGCTTCTCGGAGATGCCCGAGGAGTTCAACGTCCACCTGTTCGAGCGGGCCACCGAAAGCGGTGTGGTCTACGGGTCGAAGGCCGTGGGTGAACCGCCGCTAATGCTGGCGTTCAGCGTCCGGGAGGCTCTCCGCGAAGCAGTTGCGGCCTTCGGGCCGGGGGACTGCGCCGTGGAACTGGCCAGCCCGGCCACTCCGGAAGCGGTGTTCTGGGCGATCGAGCGGGTCACCGCGCCGTCGTCGTCCTCTTCTTTGGACGTGGACGAGCTCACCTCCGCCACGAGTTCAGTACGTTGACATGGACTGGCTGGAGGCGCTGCAGCACCTGAGGTCCTCGGGCCTGCCGGGTGTGCTGGCGACTGTGTCGGAGGTACGTGGGCATTCACCCCGGGAAGCAGGGGCAAAGATGGTCGTGGGCGCATCTTCCACCTGGGGCACCATTGGCGGCGGCAATCTCGAGGCGACGGTGATCGACCGGGCGCGCGAGATGATGGCCGCTGGCGTCGCAGAGACAGAGAACGCCGAGTTCTCCCTGAACGAGCATGCTGTGACGCAGCACGGCCGGCAATGCTGTGGAGGGAAGGTGCGGGTGTTGCTTGAGCCGTTCCTGTCCCTGCCTGCGGTGGCGGTATTCGGCGTCGGGCATGTGGGGTATGAGCTCGGCAGGATCCTGTCACGGCTGCCCATGAACCTGTACCTGGTGGACAGCAGGGCCGAGCAGTTGCTGCCCGAGCGTCTGGCCGATGTGACCTCCGGGGTGGCGTCGGTGCGCGCGGTGCACACTCCGGTGCCGGACTCCTTCCTGGGTGAACTGCCCGCTGGCGCGCACGTGTTCATCATGAGCCACGATCACTCCGAGGACTTTCTGCTGTGTGATGCAGCACTTCGGCGAGCGGATCTGGGGAGCGTCGGGCTGATCGGTTCGCGGGCAAAATGGTCACGGTTCCGGCAGAAGTTGGGGGCGGAAGGGTACGCCGAGGCCGAGATTGCGCGGATCCAGTGCCCGATCGGGTTGCCGGACGTGACGGGGAAGGCACCGGCGATTATCGCGGTGAGTGCGGCGGCCGACCTGCTGCGGAGCCTTTCTTCCCCTGCCACGAGCGAACAGACGTTGGAGGGCAATGCGAAATGACTCATGTGCATGTACGCTGTTGCACCGCATCTATAAGGAGGATCAGTACCACATATGGCTACCGACTACGACGCCCCGCGCGTCCGTGAAGAAGATCAGCCCGCAAACGAGTCGCTTGAGGCGCTGAAGGCTGAGCGTAGTTCCGCCGCGAAGACAGCCGTGAACGACGTCGATGAAGCCGACACCGCCGAAGGTTTCGACCTGCCGGGCGCGATGCTCGAAGAGGAACTTCAGATCCACGTGATTCCCGCCCAGGCGGACGAGTTCACCTGCATGTCCTGCTTCCTGGTTCGGCACCGCAGCCAGCTGGCCCGGGAGAAAAACGGCGCGCAGTTCTGCGCCGACTGCGAAAGCTGACAGTAGGGACGGTAAGCGTCATCGCGGATCGAAGCGGATCAGGAGCGCGCCATGCGCATCCAGATCGGCTTGGAGCGCAGCGCTGCCCGGCGCGACGCCGCGTGCGTCGTCGTGCTGCCGGTTAACCGCTGTTGCAGGTAACGGGTCCCCTGTCCAGACGTTGGTCACGCTGCCGCGAAGCTGACCATGCGCTGACAGGGGCAGTCCAATACTGCGCGCATCGAGGGCGAGTGAACGCGGTTCGTCATGGAGGTTGAACGCGGCAGCCCACTGCACGTCGGCGGGACCGTCGGCGGTCCATAAGACGAGTCCGTCCTCCCGGAACACCTCGCGGCTCGCGGTGGCTTCCGCATGCAACGCCAATACGTCCGGCTTGGTGAATAGCGCAATGGTTGCCGGATCCGACGTCGGTAGATCGCCTCCGATCATCAGTGGCGATCGAGCGATCACCCACAGTGAGAGCAGGGAGATGCGTTCGGCCGGCGTGAGTCCGTCGTCCCTGGGTTCTCCCCGTTCTGCCCGGATGCCCAGGCGACCGAGCGGCAACATATCGCCGTCAGGCCACCCGCCGGGCCCGGCGGCGGGAGCCCAGCGCGCGAACCGGGCGAAGTTCCCCTGCACATCGTCCCAGTTGTCCCACAGATCGTCGCAGATACGCCACATCGTGGCATGTTGGCGGAGATGATCCAGGTGTGAGAGGGACAGGTCGCGGCCGGGCGAAAGACTCAGCTCGATTGCGCGCCCCGTCCGAGCGATCGCCCGGCTATAAGCTTCGATATCCGCGCTCTGGTATGGCCACAGCATGTCATCGGCCTTGATGAAGTCGACGCCCCAATCGGCATAAAGCTCAAGAGTCGAGTCATAGTAGGCCTGCGCTGCGGGGTGCGAGAGATCGAGCCCGAACATGTCCGGGTTCCACTCGCAGACATTCGCCGGATCGGCTATCTCGGCGGCGGAGGCGCTGGTCCCGAGCACCGGTGTCCCGAGCTCAACTGCTCGACGAGGTATGCCTCGCATGGTGTGGATGCCGAACCGCAGTCCGAGGGCGTGCAGCTTATCGGCCAACGGGCCAAAGCCCGCGCCCCCGGAAGAGCTGGGAAACCGGACAGGATCCGGGATGAGCCGACCGTAGTCATCGACGAACAGCGAAGCCCCCGGGTTGTAGCCGTGCGAACGGGCATCAGGGTCCGACCAGTCGATATCGACGACTACGGTGTCCCACCCATAAGGGAGGAGAAAGTCCGCCATGAATTGAGCGTTCGACAGCACCTCTGCTTCCGTGACGGTAGTTCCGTAACAGTCCCAGCTGTTCCAGCCCATAGGTGGGCGTCTGGAGGGTGTTCCCGTCATAAAAAATCTCCCCGTCCTTCCGGATGAAGTCACTGATCCGAACAATCTAGCCGCCGTTCTTCCGGAACAAAGAAGTGGCCCGGGCGGTGCCGTCGATCGTCGCTGTTGTGGGAATCATTCCCACCCATAGCTGACGACCTTCGACACCGCCCGGACCTTCACGCACTTTTCCTCTGTGCTCGGCGTGTGGAACCTCCTAGCCGCCCATCCACAGCGTGATCGGTCCGCGGGCGAAGTAGACGAGGAACCCGGCGGCCACCACCCACAGGAGGGGGTGGATCTTCCGCGCTTTCCCGGACGACGCGCGGATGATGACCCAGCTGATGAACCCGGCACCGATGCCGTTCGCGATCGAGTACGTCAGCGGCATGGTCACGATGGTCAGAAACGCGGGGAGCGCGATCGAGAAGTTACGGAAGTCGATCTCGCGGATCTGCGCCACCATCATGGCACCGACGACGACGAGGGCTGCCGCCGCTACCTCCAGCGGAACCACCGCGGTCAGCGGCGTGAAGAACATGGCCGCCAGGAAGAGCGCGCCGGTCACCACTGATGCGAGACCCGTCCGCGCACCCTCACCGATGCCCGCCGCCGAGTCAATGAACACGGTGTTGGAGGACGCCGACGACCCACCGCCTGCAACCGCCCCGACACCCTCGATCACCAGTGCCGACTTCAGGCGGGGGAAGTTACCGCGCTTGTCGGTCAGCCTGGCCTGCTTTGCGAGGCCGGTCATTGTGCCCATGGCGTCGAAGAAGTTGGTGAAGACCAGGGTGAACACCAACATGGTGGCGGCAAGGACGCCGATGCGTTCGAATGCCCCGAAGAGGTCGAACGCCCCCACCAGGCTGAAGTCCGGCAGCGAGACGATGTTCGAGGGAATGACCGGCGCGTTGAGGTGCCAGCCGGTGGGATTGTCCGGTCCGCCCGCGCCGAGCCGCAGCGACATTTCGACGATGATCGCGATCACGGTGGTGACGACGATACCGATGAGCAGCCCGCCCTGAACCTTCCGGGCGATCAGGATCCCCATGGTGATGAGGCCGATGATGAAGACCACGGTCGGCACGGTGGTGATGGAGCCGCCGTCGCCCATTTGCACCGGCGGACCGCCCGGCGTGCGGGTAACGAAGCCTGAGTCCACGAAGCCGATGAAGGCGATGAACAGGCCGATTCCCACCGTGATCGCAGCCTTGAGTTGCCGTGGAACCGCGTTGAAGATTGCGGATCGGAGGCCGGTGACTGCCAGGAGCACGATCAGCAGGCCGTTGATGACGACCAACCCCATCGCTTCGGCCCAGGTGACGTCGCCGACCACAGACACGGCGAGGAACGAGTTAATCCCCAGTCCGGCAGCAATGCCGAACGGAAGGTTCGCAACAACACCGAAGAGGATCGTCATGACGCCGGCAGTCAGCCCGGTCACGGCGGCAATCTGGGTGGCCTGAAGCCAGCCTCCCTCGACGTCGAGTGCGGCGGCGTCGGGACTGAATCCGCCGAGGATCAGCGGGTTGAGAATGACGATATAGGCCATCGTGAAGAACGTGACGAAGCCGCCGCGTACCTCGCGGCTCTTCGTCGAGCCGCGTTCGGTGATTTTGAAGTATCGGTCGAGCGGGGTCAGCGCCGCCGGGCGGACGGGTTGGCGGGTTGAACCCCGGCCGGAGGGCTCGGGGTGGCCGCCGGTCTCGGTGAGAATAGCCATGGCGTGCTCCTAGTAATCCACGCGCGCGGCGAGAGTGCTCCACGCTTCGAAGGGGGCCGTGGCGGTTACTTGCGCCGACGGAGTCAGTTTGTGATGCCGCACCGGCATCGACCGGTCCTCCACAGGCGTGGCGAAGTAGTCATAGAACACCGCGTCGTCGAAACCGGCTTTGGCTGCGTCGGTCCGGTCGGCTGCGAAGACGACGGCGTCCACCCGGGCCCAGAGGGCGGCCGATAGGCAGAGTGGGCACGGTTCGCAGCTGGTGTAGAGGGTACTGCCGGACAGATCGAAGGTTTCGAGGGCCGCGCAGGCGTTGCGGATGGCCATTACCTCGGCGTGCGCCGTCGGATCATTGTTGGCGGTGACCCGGTTGACTCCTTCGAATGCCTTGCCGTCGAGTGTCACGATGAGCGCGCCGAACGGCCCACCGGAGTTGGAAACGTTGTCAGTTGCCAGGGAAATGGCTCTGGAGAGGAACTGCTCTTCTTTGGTGGTGGTAGTCACGGTGATACTCCCGAAACGTGGGGCAGCAATCACTCGAGTCCACGGGCGCCAACGAGGGAGCGGTGTCATGCGACCAGACTGCTGCGGTATGGGGATTTGCAGGTCCACCTGGTAGATAGCTCCGGTTCGCGGAGCCCGCCGTTGGCTTCGTTAAATGACGTTAGCAGGGCTTTGTGACGTGCACCATAGTTTTCGCGAAATTTCTTTCTCACCTTGTGGAATTTCCCGCATCTCAGCTCGGGAGGAGGCAGTCACATTCCGACACGACATGCCGAACGCCGCCGAGGCTCCCGGAATTAGGAGCATGCGCTGTCAAAATTCTTATGGAAGCACAGCTACTTGGAGGTCCACACATGAGTGCTCAAGACAACACTGCCGGTCGACTGAAGGCCATCGTTCAGATCCTGGCTGAAAAGCGCGGAGAATCTGTGAAAGGCGCCGACGTGCTGGCAGAAGCGGTGAGCCGCGTCCCGCTCAGCGAGTGGGAGAGCGAAGTCCTCAGTGGCGGCGTCGCCCGCGGCGTCAAGCGCCTGTCGGCAGCCACGGCATCGCTCGTGAAGTCGGGCCTGATCGTCAAGGGCCGCACCGGCTGGACCGTCACCGAGGAAGGCTCGCGTTACGCTGCTGCGCCCAACGGTGTTGCCCTCGCCGGAAACTTCGGCCACCGCCTGGGTGCCGAGGACTGGGCGCCGGCAGCCGAGCAGGTCCAGATGGCCTACAGCCCCGTCTCGCAGCGCTGGGAACTGACCGCGCAGCTGCCTGCGGGCACCTACGAGTACAAGGTCGCCATCGACCACTCCTGGGAAGAGAACTACGGCGCGTTCGGCGAGCGGGACGGCGCCAACCATGTATTCCAGCACGACGGCGGTGTGGTCACCTTCCGGTACGACCACCGCTCGAAGGGCGTCGACGTGACCGTACTGGACGGCGCCCTGGTCTAGGGATTTTCACGCCCCAGTTCGTCCCAGTGGCCTGAGTTGTCGGCGGCGTCTTCCGGCTTGTCCCTGGGTTCGTCGCCGCCAACGTAGGCCGGTGGGACGGCGCCGGCCTCGTGCGTACCCTGCTCCTCCCGGATGTTCGCCGCCGCGTGCCCGGCATGCGGAGCTGGTTCGACGACCGCCTCGCGGGGATCTTCATGGTGCGTGTGCGTGCTCTCAGCGGCGTTGTCAGTCATGGGTGCGATCCTTTCATCAATGAGGCAGGCCGCGCTAGCGTAGTCCAGCGTCCCTGCCTCACATCCGAAAAGGAAGAGCTGTCATGTCTGTGTTGCCTACGGCCGAGTTGCACCTGCATATTGAAGGGACGCTGGAGCCGGATCTGATCTTCGCGCTCGCCGAGCGCAACAGCATTAGGCTGCCCTACGCCGACGTTGAAGACCTGCGCCGTCAGTACCAGTTCGCCGATCTGCAGGCTTTTCTGAACCTGTACTACGACAACATGGCCGTCCTGCAGACGGAGCAGGACTTCGCGGATATGACCCGCGCCTACCTTTCACGCGCCGCGGCGGCGGGTGTCCGGCACGCCGAGATCATGATGGACCCGCAGGCACACCTCTCTCGCGGGATCTCACTCGCCACCTGTGTGAACGGGGTTGCATCCGCGCTGAAGGGCAGCGAGGACGAGTTCGGCATCAGCACCGAACTGATTGCCGCGTTCCTGCGTGATGAACCAGCCGAGGAGGCGCTGGCAGTACTCGAGCAACTGTTGGCGGAGAATGCTCCGATCATCGGCATCGGCCTGGATTCGGCGGAAGTAGGCCATCCGCCGCGCGACTTCGTAGCCCTATACGAGCGGGCCCACGAGGCAGGTCTGAAGTGCATTGCCCATGCGGGGGAGGAGGGGCCGCCGGAGTACGTCCGGGAGGCACTCGATCTGCTGAAGGTGTCGCGGATTGATCACGGCATCCGGTGCATGGAGGACGAGGAATTGGTGGAACGGCTGGTGACCGAGCAGACGCCGCTCACTGTCTGTCCGCTGTCGAACGTGCGTCTGCGAGCTGTCGATACGCTCGCCGATCATCCGCTGCCCCGCATGATGGAACGCGGCCTGAACGTGTGCGTTAACTCAGATGATCCCGCGTATTTCGGCGGTTATGTGGATGACAATTTCGCCCAACTTCAGGCCGTCTTCGATTTCACTGATGATCAGCTGGCGCAGCTCGCCACGAACTCGGTGCGCTCCGCCTTCATCACGGACATGCGCCGCAGGGAGCTTCTTGCCGAGATCGAGGTCTGGCGGGCCGAAAGGCAGTAGTGCCCCGCGATGACGGGAGCCTTACGCGAGCACGTCCTTGGTGCTGAAGCGACCGTAGGCGAGGGCACCGAACACCACAATGTAGCCCGCCTGAAGCAGGGCGTTCGCTGCAAACGAGTCCCACACAATCGGGTCGCGCAGGAGGTCCGCGAAGCCCAGCCAGTACTGGGTGAGCAGCCACGGGTGGATCCACTCCAGCTGCGGAAGCTGCCCGATTACCTGACTCACTACTGAGGCCACCACGGTCGCAGCCATCGCTCCCACGGGGACGTCGGTGAGCGTGGACATGAACAGCCCGACGGCGCACAACCCCAACAGGGACAGCGTCACGTAGAGGCACACCAGGGCAATGCGCAGCAGCGCTTCGGGTACCTCGATGCTCGTGCCTGACAGCAGGGTCACCGGCCCCACCGGGAACAGCAGCGCACCCATGAGTGTGCCCACCACCGCTACGGTGAAGGTGGCCGCCAGGCAGAAGACGACGGCGCCCACATACTTCACGATCAGCAGCCGCCCCCGCGCCACCGGAGACATGAGCAGGTACCGCAGCGTACCGGTGCTCGCCTCCCCGGCGACGGTGTCGCCCGCGACGACACCGACCGTCAACGGCAGGAAAAGCGGGATGGCGACGATGGTCGCGACGACCGCGACGAACAGTCCGTTCTGGCTGACCTGGTCGAGGAACGCCGGGCCACGCCCCCGCGACGGCCCGGAGGAAAGCCTCACGGCAATGGCAATGAGCACCGGTATCGCGGCGAGTGCGGCCAGCAGCGCCCACGTACGGCGGCGCCGGAAAAGCACGGACAGTTCGGACGCGAGGAAACGCCATCCGAAAGACCTACCCCGCGTTGACACGGTCCTTGCACTGATAGCCGCTGTGTCACTGGACAACGTCGAACCCCTCCCCGGTGAGCGCAACGAAAAGATCCTCTAAGCCTGCCTGATCCACGGTGAAGCCGTTCACCCGGACGTCCGCCTCGACGAGGGCCCGCACCACGCGGTCCGGCGGCAGGCCAGCGGGGAGCAGCGCGGTGACGCTGTGCGCGCCGGTGAGGGCGCCGTCGTCGTCGGGTGTGGTTCCGAGGCGCCGCAGGACGGCGTGGGTCTCCGGAACATCAGGGGTGACCACGCGGACACGGGGTTCGCCGGAGCGGCGCAGTTCCTCCAGGCTGCCCTGCGCTACCAGGGAGCCGGCGCTGAGCACCGCGGCGTGTGAGCAGATCTGCTCCACCTCCGTGAGCAAGTGGCTCGAGACAAACACCGTGGTGCCCTCCTCCGTCAGGGAACGGACGAGATGCCGGACCTCGCGGGTTCCCTGCGGGTCAAGGCCGTTGGTGGGTTCGTCGAGGACAATCAGGTCCCGGTGCGTGAGGAGCGCGTTCGCGATCCCGAGGCGCTGCTTCATGCCGAGCGAATACCGGCCCACCGCCTTGTTCGCGGCCTGCGAGAGCCCGACCCGGTCGAGTGCCGTTTCGACGCGCTGCCGACGGGTGGAGGGGGAGACGTAGCGGTCGGCGGCGTCGAGGCGGAGCAGGTTCGCGGTGCCGGAGAGGAACGGATAGAAACCCGGACCTTCCACGAGCGCTCCGACGCGGGGGAGGACCTCCTGGAGTGCGCGTGGGATGGACTCACCGAGCACCCGGACATCCCCGGTGGTGGCGGACGCCAGGCCGAGGAGTATTCGGATGGTGGTGGTTTTCCCGGACCCGTTGGGACCGAGGAAGCCGAAGACCGAACCCCGCGGCACCGCGAGGTCAATCCCGTTGACCACATTCCGTCCGCCCAACCGCTTGGTCAGGCCTGCTGTCTCGATGACGAGGTCGGCGCCCCCGCTCACGCTTGCGCGGCTACTGCCTGCAGGCGTTCAACGGTGACTGAACCGGCGAGGATGCGGCCGTCGTCGGTGATCAGCACGTTCACCAGTGCAGTGGAGAGAAGCTGTCCGCCGTTGACCGGTGTGCTGAGCTGCATCAGTTCTTCCGGGATCTCCTGCTGCCCGGCGGGAACAATGACGACGGAGTCCCAACCTTCGCCGACGACGGTCGGCTTATCTGCCGCTGCAGCATCCATGTCGGCGTGATCATGCATGTGGCCGTGCTTGTGCCCGTCCCAGCGCCCGTGTCCGTGCTTGTGGTCGTCGTGCTCGACCTCGGTGACGGTGGCACCGTCCGGCGGGGTGAACGCGAATACGTCCGCGGCGGGTTCCTCGTAGCTGATCCTGGTGAAGGTGGAGCTGAACGCCGGGGCACCGTTGCCGGCGGTTGCCACCGTAACGCCCAGCGGGAGGCCGGTTTCCCCGTCGACAGCGATGCTCACCGAACCCACGAGCGTTTCCGTTGAGCGCGGGGTCAGAACCAGATCGTAGACCGGGCGCCCGGCGACCATGCGGTCGGACCCGACGGTGACCTCGGTGGACGGTTCGATCTTCGCGAGGAAATGCGCGGCGACGTCGTTGGGTGCGTGGGTTCCGCCGTGGGGCTTTTCATGGCCCTCAAGGGTGGCGTGGATGGCTTCGTTCTCATCCGAGTTGTAGTACCAGAGATCATCGCCGTTGCGGATAACGTTGCGTTCCTCGAGCCGGTCGAGCACCTGCAGGCGTGCCTGTTCCGGTCCGTTGACGAATACCTGGGCGGTGTGGGAGCCGGTCAGAAGTTCGACGGCGGCGCTCGCCGGTGAGGTTTCGCCGTCGTCGTTGTTGCGTCCGCCTCCGCCTGTCGCCTCAAGGGTGGAGAGGTCAGGAAGGCCGAGGTTGGAGCTCTGCTCCACGGTGCCGGAGAACGCGTCCGCGTTCTTCTCCTGGATGAGCGCGAGGACTTCCTCGGCAGTCTTGTCAGGAAGGTCAACCGCTGCGTTGGCGCTGAACGGAGCCACGAGCGCCGCTGCGCCTACCGCTCCGGCGGCGACGGCTGCCGGAGTCCACTGACGCCA
The DNA here is from genome assembly GCF_058269305.1 of Arthrobacter sp. TJ-170. Taxonomy (NCBI): domain Bacteria; kingdom Bacillati; phylum Actinomycetota; class Actinomycetes; order Micrococcales; family Micrococcaceae; genus Arthrobacter; species Arthrobacter sp. TJ-170. The sequence continues at coordinate 55,034 of NZ_JBZCNL010000010.1, forward strand.
TGATTTTCGCCCTGTACGAGTCATCACAAACTTCCTCGTTCTGGTGGTGTGCGGAACGGATCCTTCGCGCCACGCTACACCCGCAACCTGAGAATTGGGTTGGAATTTGGGCCCGAATAGCCCACCAGTAGTGCACCCGGCAACTCCCGAAGTCGAGCGCTTACATCAGGACTACCCATGACTGGCAGGTCCCGATTCCTTCCTAACCTCCCGACAACTTCTCAGGTAGAGGGAATGCGGAAGATCGGCAGCGTCACGCTAACCATTGGTCCGATAAGCAGGGCGAAGGCCACTGTGCCGAGGCCCACCGGGCCGCCGAGTATCCAACCGAGTAGCAGGACACTGCCCTCGATGGCCGTGCGGACGAGCCAGATGGGCAAACTGAGGCGTTGGTGAAGTCCGGTCATCAGTCCGTCGCGTGGGCCCGGGCCGAGCCGCGCGCCGATGTAGAGTCCGCTGGCGACGGCGAGGAGGACGAGGCCGCCTGAAAACAGCAGAATCCGCGCCCCTAAGGGGTCAGGCGCTGAGAGGATCGCGAGGCCTACTTCCGCGCTGGGGCCCACGAGAAGAACATTGAGGACCGTCCCGATGCCGGGCTTCTGCCGCAGCGGGATCCAGAACAACAGCACGATCATCCCAATGATGTTGGTCATGAAGCCGAAGGGGATACCCGTCTGGAGCGATGATCCCTGCCCGAGGACGTCCCACGGTGAAACGCCGAGGGTTGCCCTGATCATCATGGAGAGTGAGAAGCCGTAGAGGAATAGACCGGTCAGGAGTTGCGTGCCGCGCCGGACACCGAGAAGGGTCATACGACTAGTGCAACCAACAATTGGCCCGGTATCAAGATGCCAATTGTGAGATCATGGCCCCATGATGGTTCTCTCAGCGCGCCGACTTGTCGCTGACCTCGGTGCCTGGCGAGCGAATGGTCCCGCCTATGTTGCGCTCGCCAACCGGATTCGCCTGCTCATTCTCGATGGGCGGATTCCCCTCGGCACAAGGCTGGCCGCCGAACGCGAACTCGCCGCCGAGCTCGGCACCAGCCGGACCACCGTAGCGGCGGCCTACGCGCGCCTCCGCGCGGCCGGTTACCTCGAAAGCACGCGTGGCTCGGGCAGCGTTGTCACTATGCCCGGGCGCGGCGCAATCCCCGAGGACGATGACGGACCCGCCACTATTGCCCTCGACTTCAGCAAGGCAGCCCTTCCTGCTGCCCCGCAGGTCGGGGAAGCTGCAGCACGGGCCGCAGGCGAGCTCGTTGCCTACTTCAGTGGCAATGGCTATGACCCGCTTGGACTGCCTCGGCTCCGGCGCGCCCTCGCCGATCGGTACACCTCGCGAGGTGTACCGACCGAGCCCGGGCAAATTATGGTCACTTTAGGGGCCCAGCATGCCATTTCCCTCGTGGCGAGAACTTTCCTGAGCCGCAGGGACACGGTATTGGTGGAGGCCCCAAGTTATCCGCACGCCTACGAGGCTCTGAAGTCCGCGGGTCGCCGGCTGGTCCCGGTCGCTGTGGATCCTCGGCAGGGCTGGGACGACGACGGCCTGGAGCAGGCATTCCACCGAGCCCGACCGGCTCTCGCCTACGTCATGCCCGACTTCCACAACCCGACAGGAGCCGTTATGCCGGGACACCAGCGTGAGCGTCTCATGGTGATGGCTGCTCGATACGGCTCGATGGTGGTGGCGGATGAAACCATGGCCGAACTACGGATTGACGGTGTGGCAGGAACCCCGCTGGCCGCTTACGGGCCTGCAGTCCTCATCGGTTCCATGGGTAAGACTGTGTGGGGAGGGATACGGATCGGTTGGATCCGCGCGGGGTCGGATCTGATCCAACGGCTTGAGCAAGCTCGCTACGCACATGATCTCGGCACCCCTATTCTGGAGCAGCTCATCGCCCTTGAAATGCTCGGCAATTACGACGAACTTCTACGATTCCGGGAGGTACAGCTTGCCGAGGGACGCCGCCGCCTTGAGGGTATGCTGCGGGAACGGCTGCCGCAGTGGGACGTGCCGCACGTCTCAGGAGGACTCACGACTTGGGTCAATATTGGACAACCGGTCAGCTCGCAGCTCGCCCTGGCAGCCCGTGACCGCGGCCTCCTGCTGGGTGCCGGCCCCCGGTTCGGCATAGGCGGCGTCTTCGAGCGCTTCCTGCGTCTCCCTTTCAGCTACCCGGAGGAGGAAACGCGCCGGGCGGTGAATATCCTCACGGAATCGTGGCGCTTGGTAGAACCAGACCGGAGGGTGAGCACAGATTTCGAACCGGCCCTCGTCTAGCCGGTCTATTCCCTTCCGGGCGGGCCACTCGTCTCGAATTGGCCCGCGAGAAGCAGGCCGATGCGGCCGTAGGATCTCCAATCATGGAGATCCTCACGTACCGCGCCTTCACCACGTCGGACTCGAATCCGCGTTCGGGCAACCCTGCCGGGGTCGTCGTCGACGCCGAAGCGCTCTCCCGGGCCGACATGCTGAGAATCGCGGCCGAACTTGGGTTCAGCGAAACTGCGTTTCTCACCGCGGTTACGTCTGAATCAGCGAACATCCGTTACTTCACGCCTCGCGACGAGATCGCCTTTTGCGGACACGCGACCATCGCCTCAGGAGTCGCGCTTGCTCGGCGAGGCGCCGGACCCGCCGTGGCCCTCAAAACGAACGTTGGAGAGGTGCTCGTGAGGGTCTCGTCTGACTCCGCGACCCTCACTGCAGTTGACACAGTCGTCGACCCGCTAAGCGACGAGCTGTTGAACCAGTTGCTCGCCGCCCTCCGCCTCTCGAGTGACGACCTCGACCCCGCTTTACCAGCGGTGTTCGTGCGCGGAGGGAATCCGCATCCAATCGTCTTCGTGAAAGAAGGGGTTCTGGCCTTGCTCAACCACGATGACGAGGCGGTTCTGCGCATTCAGGACCGCGAGCGTTGGGACGGCACCATCCCTGTCGTCCACCGAGTCTCAACTGACCGGTTTATCTCCCGCAATCCGTTCCCCCGCGGCGGCATCCGAGAGGACCCTGCCACCGGGTCGGCTGCGGCAGGCCTCGGATTCTGTCTTCGGGCAGGTGGACACTTGGCGTTACCCGCCGTGATCCAAGTTGAACAGGGCGCGGAGGTGGGGCGGCCTTCGTTGATAAACGTCGAGATCCCGCTCGAAGGTCGTGTTTGTGTGACGGGCAGCGCGTCAGAGCTGTAGCTACCCCCGCGCCGCCCGCTCAGCGCGAACTGCAGGCCCTCGACCATCGGTCAGAGCGGCGCTACCGTTGAGATGGAGGCTCGAATGCAGGAGTTCGATCAACTGCTGGCTGCTGCGCATACCGCGTATGCGCAGGGGGACTGGAGCGCTGCCTACGGAGACCTCTCGCAAGCCCGAGCGGTGGCGGAACTATCCGCTGAAGACCTGAGCTTGCTGGGCAGCGCCGCGTGGTGGCTGGGGCAGGTGAAGGAATCGCTGGAGCTCGCAGAAGACGCTTACCACAGGCTCGAAAACGACGGCGATGCCGCCGGTGCTGCCATGAAGGCGCTGGACCTCGGGCTGGTCTGGCTCATTCGCGGCGATGTTGTCATCTCGTCAGGCTGGATCAGCCGCGCGCGCCGGATCCTGCAGGAACTTCCTGAAGGACCGGAGCACGGATACCTCATCTACCTGGATTCCGCCATCGCCTGGGAGAGCGGGAATTTAGCGGCGGCCCGGGAAGCCGCGGTGAAACTACGGGATTTGGGGCGTCGGCTGCGCAACCCGGCATTGACTTCATTCAGTCTCGTTCTTGCCGGGCTCTCGGACATCAGCAACGGCAACACCGCGTCCGGTTTCGCTCAGCTGGACGAAGCCATGCTGCCTGTCCTTGCCGGCCAGGTCCTGCCGGAGTGGGCCGGGGGAATCTATTGCACCGTCATTCACGCCTGCCACAACCTCGGTGACCTTCACCGGATGCGTGCGTGGACCAGGGCAACCGAGCAGTGGTGCGAACAGTTCTCGGGTGACGTGGTGTATTCGGGGATCTGCCGTATCCATCGGCTCCAGTTGGCCAGCATCGAAGGTGATTGGGAAGCCGCGGAAGCTGCAATCGAGCAAAGCGGATCCGAGCTTGTGGGCCGCAACAATTGGGTAGCCGGTGAGGCCTTCTACCAATTGGGTGAACTGCGACGGCTCCGGGGGAACGTTACGGGAGCCTTCAAAGCCTATGCCAGGGCGCGAAGCCTGGGCACCGATCCACAGCCGGGGGAGTCGCTGCTTCAGCAGGCTTCCGGAGAGAAAGATGCCGCCTGGTCCGGACTATGCGAAGCATTGGCAGGGAGGGATCGACTGACCTGTGCACGGCTACTGCAGTCCGCCGTCGAGATCGCACTTGCCCGCGGGTTCATGGATGAGGCGAACCGCCTGTGCATACAGCTCGAAGAAACAGCAGAAGACTTCGCCACCACGGGATTTCGTGCCTGGGCCGGCCAGGCGCGGGCAGCACTGCTGATCGCACAGTCGCAGTATGGAGAAGCATTGCCAGTCCTGAAAGCCACCGCCGGAGAATACCGGGAGATGCACGCCCGCTACGAAACAGCCAGAACCTACGAACTGCTGAGCCAGGCACACCGCGGGTTGGGCCGGACGGGAGAAGCGGCCGCGGATTTGGCGGCGGCCCTTGCCATCTATCGTGAACTCGGCGCGCTGCCGGACATCCAGCGGCTCGACGGAGGACAGCTGCCCGGCGGCCTCACCCGGCGGGAGGCAGACGTGCTCGCACTCATTGCTGCAGGCGCAACCAACAAGGAGACCGCCGAGGCCCTGTTCATCAGCCAGAAAACTGTCGGCAGGCATCTGGCCAACATCTTCGTCAAGATAGGCGTATCTTCCCGCACGGCGGCGGCCGCCTGGGCGCACGGACATGGTTTGCATTCCAGTGCGCTCCCGGATGAAATCCGCGGCGCAAGTATGTAGCCCGCGCAGAACCTACCTCCTTGCGCGCGTTCATGCATAGTTTGCGCCATTGCTTCGCGGCGGAAACTGAGTATTCCGCCCGACGCCGGGGGTATCGCCTGCTTCGTAACGTGGGACACGCATCATCCCCACGAACGTCGAAGAAGGAACACGTCATGAATGCTGATTTAGCAATCCTGGCAGGAGGTATCTCCACCGTCATCTTTGCCTGCAGCGTCATGCCGATGATCCTGAAGGCGGTGCGGACCCGTGATCTTGCGTCCTACAGCCTGACCAATCTGCTGATGAGCAACACGGGCAATCTGATTCATTCCGTCTACGTCTACAGCTTGCCTGCCGGACCGATCTGGGTACTTCACGCCTTCTACCTCATCAGCACGGCTTTCATGCTCGCGATGTATCTGCGCCACGCGCTCCGGTGGGGTCACCGGGGTCGCTTCGGACAGAAGATCGCAGACGAGGCGTCCGGGCCGTCCGACGCCGCACTGATACCCGGGTATCAATCCCTATCAACACCGATTCGTATAGGAGAAAAATCATGACCATCGACCAGATGGAAGCGCGGGACGAAGGCGCGTTCGACGAGGCCTCCGCCGAGGCTTTCGCCGGACGCTTCGTCGGCATTCTGAACGACGCCGCGATCGCGGTGCTGACCAGCATTGGCCACCAGACCGGTTTGCTTGACATCCTCGCAACGCTACCGGCCGCCACCAGTGAGCAGATTGCAGACGCCAGCGACCTCAACGAACGTTATGTCCGTGAATGGCTGAACGGAATGACTGCGGCTCGGGTGGTTGAATACGACGCCGGTGCCGGGACGTACCGGCTCCCCAGGGAGCATGCAGCCGTGATCACCAGCGCTGCAGGTCCGGACAATCTGGCGATCCTGATGCAACACATCACGATGATGGGTGAAGTGGAGCAGAAGATCATTGAGCGGTTCCGCCGAGGAGGTGGGTTGGCCTATACGGAGTACACCCACTTCCACAGGAACATGGCTGAAACCAGTGCCGCGGTGCACGACGCAGTACTGGTGGAGGGAATACTTCCCCTCGTTCCAGGACTGGTTGGGCGGCTCGCGGACGGTATCGAGGTCGCGGACATCGGCTGCGGCCACGGCCATGCCATCAACCTGATGGCACAAGCGTTCCCCGCCAGCCGGTTCACCGGTTTCGACTTCTCGGAGAGTGCTATCAAGGCTGCCCGAGCGGAAGCGGAGCAAATGGGACTGGATAACGCGACATTTGAGGTGCTGGACGTTGCCACGATGGATGTCGAGTCCCGCTTTGATGCAGTGACCGCTTTCGACGCCATTCATGATCAGGCCCATCCCGCGGCTGTGCTGTGCAACGTACATCGTGCGTTGCGTGATGGCGGTTTGTTCCTGATGGCGGACATCAAGGCATCCAGCAACGTGGAGGACAATATCGAACTCCCGTGGGGCAGCTATTTGTACGCAATTTCGACCTTTCACTGCATGAGCGTCTCCCTGGGGCTGGACGGAGATGGCCTGGGCACCGTCTGGGGCACACAGCGGGCGTTGTCGATGCTGGCCGAAGCCGGATTCAGGGACATCGAGTGCAAGGACGTGGAGGAGGATCCCTTCAACTCCCACTTCATTGCCTGGAAGTAGCCAGTTAGGAAATTTCGGCTGGGGCTCTGCATGTCCAGGGCCCCATCCGTGCGGAGTCACAACCCGTGAGTAAAGGTGTCTTTCCGCTACCGTAAAAACCATGGATACCGGGACGCGAGGACGCGCCGAAACGACTGACCGCCCCAACCCGCATTCGGTGACGCTGCGCTTTCTCGCCGCGCCGACGGACCTCGGACACAGCGGTTCGGTGGACGCCGGAACAGTGCTCGAATGGGTGGACAAAGCGGCATACGCGGCCGCCGTCGGCTGGGCGCAGAGCTACTGCGTGACGGCGTACGTGGGAAATATCCACTTCGCCGACCCGGTGAACGTCGGTGACATGGTCGAGGTCGAAGCGTCCATCGTCTACACCGGCAGGTCCTCGCTCCACATCCGTACCATCGTCTCCTCGGGGGACGTACAGGGCGGAGAGGCGACGATGCGCAGCCAATGTCTCGTGATCTTCGTTGCAGTGGGGACGGACGGCAAACCCGTACCGGTGCCGCAGTTCCAACCGGAGACACCCGAAGAAATCGAACTGCGCGACCAGGCAATTGCCCGGATCGAGGTGCGCGACGCCATCGTCGCCGCCATGAACGGGCAGGAATACACCGACGCCGGCACCGCCGAACGTGTAACCCTCCGCTTCCTTGCCGCACCCACGGACGTGAACTGGGGCGGGAAGGTGCACGGCGGCACCGTCATGGACTGGATCGATGAAGCCGCCTACATCTGCGCCACACGCTACTGCGGCCAGGACACAGTGGCCGTCTTCTCCGGCGGGGTGCGCTTCTACCGGCCGCTGCTGATCGGTGACCTGGTCGAGGTGGAGGCACGCCTGGTCTACACGGGCAACAAGGGCATGCACATCGCCGTCCATGTTCGCTCCGGCAAGCCCACCGGGCGGGACATGCAACTCACCACGTACTGCCTCACCGTGATGGTGGCCAGGGACGAGACAGGTACAGCAGTGCCGGTTCCACAGTGGGAACCCCGCTCGGACGAGGACAAGCGTCTGGCAGCGCACGCCCGTGAGCTGCTTGAGATCCGGGGTCGAGCGCCGGGGAGCAGCTTGCCAAGCCACCTCTCGGAGTAGCGTCGGGCAGGATTGGCTCATGGACATCCGGCACCTGAAGTATTTTCTCGGCGTCGTCGACCACGGCGGTTTCGCCAGGGCCGCAGCGGCGCTGCACGTCGCCCAGCCCTCGCTGTCCCAGGCAGTGCTGGCCCTTGAGCGGGAGCTGGGAGTGCAGCTCTTTCACCGCACGGGCCGCAGTGTCGTAGTGAGCGCCTCGGGCCGCGCGCTCATAGAACCCGCGCGGAGAACAGTCCGTGACCTCGATTCTTTCCGTTCCACGGTCGGCGCCCTCCGGGGCAAGGAGGCCGGACTGGTGGATCTCGCCCTCATGCCGTCGCAGTCGGTGGAGCCGTTCAGAACAATCGCAGTGCGTTTCGGGCAACTCCACCCCGGGATGACAATCAGCGCACACTCGGCGTACACAGGAGACGACGTCATGCGTCTTCTTGGTAGCGGCAAATGCGAACTTGGCCTCTTCGGCAGTGCCGGCTTCCGTCCACCTGCCGGCATTCAGCTGGAGCCGGTCGAGGAACAAGCCATGGTGCTGATTGGGCTTCACGGCCAACCCTTCAAAGACGGATCGGTGGTGCACTACCGGGAGCTGTCCGGGCAGAGGTTCATCACCTCCCAGGAGGGAAGTGTCATGAGGCTGGTTGTGGACGAGATCCTGGCCAGCGGCGTCGACGCCACCGTGGCGGTTGAAGTTGCCCACCGGACGGCGGTCCTGCCGCTCGTGCTCGCAGGAGCGGGAGTGGCAGTGCTCGCCGCCGCCTGGGCTGACTTCGCCCGAAAAAGCGGTGCCGCCGTCATGCACCTTGAACCCACACACACGCTCCAGGTGACGTTGGCCTACCGAACGGGGCCGCTCACTCCCGCAGCCGAGGCCTTCGCAGCCGTAGTCCGCCAGTATGTTGCTGACAAGGCGTTATAGACTGAACCTATAGCCCGAAGAGGATCTAGGTCTGAGACATCTGTCACGATCTGGCCTAGTCTCGCACCATGACTCCACAGGCATTTCGCATTGCAGCCATACCCGCCGATGGCATCGGTCAGGAGGTCACCGCCGCGGGGCAGAAGGTACTCGACGCGATCGCTAAGAACTCCGATGGAGCCTTCTCCTTTGACTGGACGGAATTCCCCTGGGGCTCCGACTACTACGCGGAACACGGCGTCATGATGGCCGACGACGGCCTCGACCAGCTGAAGGATTTCGACGCAATCTACTTCGGTGCAGTTGGTTGGCCGACGGTGCCCGACCACGTCAGTCTTTGGGGTCTCCGACTGGCTATCTGCCAGGGATTCGACCAGTGGGCGAATGTCCGGCCAGTGCATTTTCTTCCCGGCGTTACCAGTCCCCTCCGCAAGGCGGATGACACTGAACTGGACTGGATCGTGGTGCGCGAGAACAGTGAAGGCGAGTACGCAGGACTTGGCGGACGCAATCTCGGTGCGCGGGGACAGGGCGGTGAGGTTGCGGTGCAGTCCTCGCTCTTCACTGAGGTTGGCTGCGAGCGGATAATCCGGTTCGCTTTTGAGATCGCTCGTACGCGTGACCGGAAGAAGCTCTCCAGCGTCACGAAGAGCAACGCCCAGCAATACGGGATGGTGCTCTGGGATGACGTCTTCAAGCGGGTTGCCAAGGACTACCCTGATGTTCAAACCGAGAGCGTCCTTGTCGACGCCATGGCAGCCAAATTCGTGCTGAAGCCTGAAGAGCTTTCAGTTGTGGTTGCGTCCAACCTGAACGCTGACATTCTTTCCGACCTTGGCAGTGCCCTCGCCGGTAGCCTTGGTCTTGCCAGTAGCGCAAATTACAACCCCGAGCGGCGTTTTCCCAGCATGTTCGAGCCTGTGCACGGCTCCGCACCGGACATCGCCGGCCAGGGCATTTCTAATCCCATCGGAGCCATCGCCAGTGCCGGCCTGATGCTGGAGCATTTCGGTCTGACCGATGAGGCGAGGAATCTCGCCGAGGCGATCCGCTCCACTACCGCCTCCGGGCTCCTGCCGAAGGACCTGGGCGGCTCGGCCACGACCGATGACGTCACCGACGCCATCATTGACTTCCTTAAGTAACAGGTCCACCGTGAACAGTATGTGCACCAAAGTGACGCACATCACAGTAGTGGCACAGCGTAGTACCGGCTAACCCATCCGAATCGAACCCGCACCACCAACGAAGCGCCAACTCTTACCAATGGAGGTAAAGATGAAAAGCCGCCGTATGCTCGCATCCATCGTCGGAACGATCGCCGTCGCACTCGCAGCGACCGGCTGTGGTGGAGGAGGTGGGGGAGGCGGTGAGGCCGGCGGAGGAGCGGCGGATGATTTCCCGCAGAAACGCCTCGAATACATCCTGCCCTTCGACGCCGGTGGAGAGTCCGACATCACGGCGCGCCTGCAGCAGGAGAAGCTGGCTGAGGTACTCGGGCAGACTGTTAACATCTCGTACAAGCCCGGCGGCGGCGGAGCGCTCGGCTGGTCCGAGCTCACGCGTATGGAGCCGGACGGCTACAAGTTCATGGGCAGCAACCTTCCGCACATCATTCTGCAGCCGATGCTGCGCGATGACGCCGGCTACGAGACCGAGGACCTCAAGCAGGTCTACATCTTCCAGAGCACCCCGAACGCGCTGCTGGTTCCGGCTGACAGCGACATCCAGACCCTGGACGACTTCATCGCGGCGGCCAAGGAGAACCCCGGCGCCATGTCCGTCGGCGGCAGCGGTGACTTCAGCGCCAACCACATTGGCACCCTCATGCTGAACGATATGGCCGGCATTGATGTCACGTACACACCGTTCTCCGGCACGGGCACCGCGGTGCCTGCCCTCCTCGGGGGGCACGTCGACGCACTGATGTCCTACACCCCGCAAATTTCCCAGCTTGGCGATCAGGTGCGTGCCATCGCGGTCGCCACCGAGGAGCGCATGCCGGGACTGCCGGATGTCCCGACGTTCGCTGAACAGGGCCATGACCTCGTCGACGGCGCCTACCGCGGCGTATCGGTACCCAAGGACACTCCTGATGACATCGTGCAGAAGCTGGCCGACGCGTTTGAAGAGGTGAACCAGGATCCCGAGCTCGTAGCGGCTTTCGAGGAGCAGGCCTTTGTTCTTGAGAATTTCGGCCCTGAAGAGGCTGTCGAACTCACCGAAGAGCGGACGGCGGTCTACGAAGACCTGCTGACCAGGCTGGATCTGGTCCCGTAAATGTTCGAGGTACTCGGGCAAGGGCTGCTCGCCAACCTTGCCCCGTCCATGCTGCTCCTGGTGCTGATCGGCACCTTGAGCGGCATGGCTCTCGGGGCAATGCCGGGATTGAGCGCCACCATGGGCGTGGCACTGCTGGTCCCCTTCACCTTCGCCATGGATCCAACCTCCGGTCTGGTCCTCCTCGGCGCCTTTTACATGGGCGCCATCTATGGTGGTGCGTTCACAGCCATCTTGGTCAACGCACCGGGAACACCGTCTTCGATCGCGACCGCCCTTGACGGGTATCCGCTCACCCGGAAGGGACGCAGCGAGTATGCAATTGTCGGCGCCACCATGGGGTCATTCGTCGGCGGCATCATCGGTGTCATCGCGCTGATTTTCCTCGCACCGCCCTTGGCGTCGTTCTCGCTGCGGTTCGGCCCGCAGGAATACTTCTGGGTAGCGGTCTTCGGCCTCACGATCATCGCCAGCCTCGCCTCCGGCTCCCTGCTCAAGGGACTCATCGGCGGACTCCTCGGACTGCTCCTGGCCACCGTCGGTATTGCACCGGTCGGCGGCGACGTCCGTTTCACTTTCGGTGAACCCATGCTGCAGGGAGGTATCCCGCTGGTGCCGGCGCTGATCGGGTTGTTCACCGTCCCCGAAGTCATTCGCCTTATCGCCCTGCGTACCCGCGACGCGCACATGGTGGACGAGACCCGGCAGAAAGACCGGCTGGGCGGCATGCTCAAGGACATCCTGAGCCGCCCCGTCAATCTTGTCCGGTCCGGCATCATCGGCACCCTCGTGGGAATCCTGCCGGGTGCCGGTGGCAGCGTCGCAAACCTCGTGGCTTATAACGAGGCGAAGCGCGCCTCCAAGCACCCGGAGACGTTCGGCGAGGGGGAGATCGACGGCGTCGTCGCATCCGAATCAGCCAACAACGGTACGGTCGGCGGCGGGTTCATCCCGACACTGACGCTGGGCGTTCCAGGTACGCCGCCGGATGCGATCATCCTCGGCGTCCTCCTCCTCCACGGTCTGCGGCCCGGTGCGGAGCTCTTCACAACCTCGGGGCCGCTGGTCTACACTTTCATCATCGCGCTGGCAGTATCCGCGGTCATGATGGTGCCGGTCGGGCTCGTTGCAGGCCGCGGTCTGCAACGCGGAGTGATGGCGCTCCCCGTGCGCTACCTCGCGCCGGGCATCACCGTGCTGACCATCATCGGCGCGTACGCCATTCGGAGCTCGGTAGTGGATGTGTTCATCATGCTCGCGCTCGGTATCTCCGCCTACCTGCTCCAGCGGGTCGGCATCGGTGGAGCTTCGATCGTGCTCGGCCTGGTCCTCGGTACCATCGCCGAGACGGGCCTGGTCCAGGGCCTCCTCACCTCGTCGGGCGCAGCTCTTCCGTGGACCACGTTCTTCACCAGGCCCATCAGCCTTGTGCTGATCGCCATGTGCCTCGTCTCGGTCCTCTGGCCCCTCCTGCAGAAGCGACGGGCAGCGAAGACGACGGCGGCGACAGGCGACAAGGCCGCCACGCCGGTCACGCAACGCCCCGACACTGGAGAGGGTGACTGATATGGGAAACATCATCGGCGGTGCCGTAGTCCTTCTGGTCTGCCTGATCTTCTGGGTCCAGCGCAGCTACTCCAGCGAATACGGCGGAATCTTCCCGGATGCTGTCCTGTTCGTCCTGGCCGTTCTTGGGCTGCTGCTCGTCGCGCGTGGAGTCCTTTGGCGCGACCGTGAAACCGGTTGGCACGACACCGGACGGCTCGGCTACAAAGACCTCGGCCGGGCGCTGGTGCTGCTGGTCGCCTGGGTGGCTTCCCTGCCGATTCTCGGCTACCTCTACGGCGGCATCCTGTTCTTTACCCTCGTAGCCGTGCTCATGCGGACTTCGCGTCCCACCTGGAAGAACGTACTCCTCGACTTCGGCGTCGCCGTCGTTGTGGTGGTGCTGTTCTACCTCGCCTTCACGCAGGTCCTCTTCGTCAGCCTGCCTGAATTCTCCCTGTAAATTTCGAACCGAAGGATTTCATCGTGACAAATGCCAGCTACCGCATTGCCGTCATCCCGGGCGACGGCATCGGCACCGAGGTGATGCCGCCCGCGCAGAAACTTCTCGAACTCGCAGGACAGCGTTACGGCTTCAGCTTCGACTGGCAGGAGTTCGAATGGGGGTGTGAGTACTACTCCCGCACCGGCAGGATGATGCCGGAGGACGGCATTGAGCAGCTTGCCGGGTGCGACCAGATTTTCCTCGGAGCGGTTGGTTTTCCAGGGGTACCGGACCATGTGTCGCTGTGGGGGTTGCTGATTCCCATCCGTCGTGCGTTCCGGCAGTACATCAACCTTCGCCCGGTCCGGCTGCTCGCCGGAATCGAAAGCCCGCTGCGGAAGGTGCCCGCCGGCGGCATCGACTTCCTGGTGGTCCGGGAGAACAACGAGGGCGAGTATTCCGAGAGCGGTGGCCGCCTGTACCGCGGCATGCCGCAGGAAATGGCCATCCAGGAATCCATCTTCACCCGGTTCGGGGTAGAGCGCGCAATGAACTACGCGATCAACCTCGCCGAACAGCGCAAGGGCATCCTGGCCTCGGCGACCAAGTCCAACGGCATCATCCACACCATGCCGTTCTGGGACGAGATCCTGCGCAATCTCGCGAAGGACCACCCGGACCTCACGGTGTCCGAGTACCACATCGATGCTCTCGCGGCGCTGTTCGTCCTCGACCCCGCCCGGTTCGACGTCGTCGTCGCCTCCAACCTCTTCGGTGACATCCTCACCGACCTCGGCGCAGCGATCATCGGCAGCATCGGCATTGCGCCGTCGGCCAACCTGAACCCGGAGAAGGAGTTTCCGTCGATGTTCGAGCCGGTCCACGGCTCGGCTCCGGACATCGCGGGGCAGGGGAAGGCCAACCCGCTGGGCCAGGTGTGGGCGGCGTCCATGATGCTTGACCACCTCGGTCACGAGGACGCCGGACGGGACCTGATTGCCGCCATGGAACATGTCCTCACCGAAACCGAAGTCCGAACCCCTGACCTCGGCGGAACGGCAACCACGGACGAGGTGTCCGATGCCCTGGTTTCCGCCTTCAAATCCCTGACCAATGCAGGAGTTGGAAAATGAGAATTGTAGAGATCCGCGAGGAGACCCTCCCGATCAGTTCCTCCATCCGGAACGCTTTCATCGACTTCACCAAGATGACGCTGAGCCTGGTCGCCGTGATCACCGACGTCGAGCGCGACGGGCAACCGGTGGTCGGTTACGGCTTCAACTCCAACGGCAGGTACGGGCAGGGCTCGTTGATGCGCGAGCGCATCATTCCCCGCATCATGGAAGCCCGTCCGGAAGACCTGCTCGACGAAACCGGTGACAACTTTGACCCCTCCCTCATCTGGGACGTCATGATGGCCAACGAAAAGCCGGGCGGACACGGTGAACGTTCCGTCGCCGTCGGGACTTTGGACATGGCAATCTGGGACGTCGTGGCCAAGATCGAAGGAAAGCCGCTCTTCCGTTTGCTGGCCGAGCGTTACGGGAACAACCAGGCTGACAACAGAGTGTTTGTTTACGCAGCGGGTGGCTATTACCAGCCCGGGCGCGGCATCCAGGGGCTGCGCGATGAGATGCAGAGCTACCTCTACCGCGGCTACACGACGGTCAAGGCGAAGATCGGCGGTGCCCCACTGGCCGAAGACCTGCAACGCATCGAGGCCGTGCTGGGCATGCTCAGTCCCGGTCAGAGCCTTGCAGTTGACGCCAACGGCCGCTTTGATCAGAAGACGGCCATCGAGTACGCCGAAGCGCTTTCCGCCTACGATCTCTTCTGGTACGAAGAGCCCGTGGACCCACTGGACTATGAGGCCCAGTCAGAGGTCGCCGCCGCCTACGCGAAGCCGCTGGCAACCGGTGAGAACCTGTTCTCCATGCAGGATGCGCGCAACCTCATCCGCTACGGTGGGCTGCGACCGGACAAGGACTGGCTGCAGTTCGACTGTGCACTGAGCTACGGACTCGTCGAGTACCTGCGCACCCTTTCCATGCTCGAGGAGTACGGGTGGTCCCGGACACGCTGCGTTCCGCATGGGGGACACCAGATGTCGCTCAACATCGCGGCCGGCCTGGGGCTCGGCGGCAATGAGTCTTACCCGGATCTCTTCCAGCCCTTCGGCGGCTTCCCGGATGGAGTGGAGGTGGAGGACGGCTACATCACCATGCCGGACCTTCCCGGAATCGGCTTTGAGGGCAAGAGTGACCTTTACCAGGTCATGCGTTCGCTGAGCGACTGAATATGGTCGCTCCCCGGGCCTGTCCCCGTGTGGCCGTCACCCGTTCCTCCCTCCCGGGAGGGGGACTCGACCGGCTGCGTGAGTACGCCGACGTGGTCCTCTGGCCCGACGACGACGTGCCCGCCGCCGGCGAGGCGCTCCGCGAACTGGTCCGGGGTGCCGATGCTGTGTTGGCGCCTTATGCCAGAGTGGACAGGGACCTCGTTGAAGCGGTGCGCGGAAGCGTGCGGATCATCGCCCTGCCCAGCGCCGGGTACGACGCCGTCGACGTCGCCGCTGCACTGGACGCCGGGATCATGATCACCAACGCGCCCAACGTACTGCACGAGACGACGGCGGACACCACCTTCGCATTGATGTTTCTGGCGCGCCGGCTCCTGTTTCCGGCAGCCGAGGATTTGCGCGAAGGGCGGTGGAAGCGGTCACGGTTCGACGAACACCTGGGACTCGACGTCACCGGAGCGACCCTCGGCCTTGTGGGTTTCGGCCAGATTGCCCAGGCAGTCGCCCGCCGGGCGGCAGGCTTCGGTATGACGGTGCTCCACAGCCTTTCACGCACCGGGACCACCGAGCTGTCCTCGGCTGTGGAATGGACGGAACTGCTTGAGCGCTCCGACATCGTGTCCCTGCATGTGCCGCTCGTAACGGAAACGAAGGGGCTGATCGGTGCCACGGAACTCGCCCGAATGAAACGTACGGCCACGCTCATCAACACCGCGCGCGGACCGGTGGTTGACACGCAGGCCCTGCTCCAGGCGCTTGACGACGGCGAGATCCACTCCGCAGGGCTGGACGTCTTCGATGTAGAACCTGTCCGGGACCCGGACAATCCGCTACTGCGCCACCCGCGCATTGCTGCGCTGCCGCACGTAGGGTCGGCGACCGAGGCCACACGTGCTCGAATGGTCGATCACGCCGTCGACAATATCCTGGCGGTACTCGACGGCCAGCCGCCACTCACGCCAATTCCGAAGATGGCGGAACGCAGCTAGTCAACTCGCGTGCGGGTCCGCAATCCCGATGTACTGGGTGGCGGTGTATTGAAGTCCCTGCTGTACAGGTAGGACGCCAGGCCGTATTCCCTGGCGTTGGCGAGGCGAATGGCGTGGAGAGAAGCTGGGCTTCGCGTTCAGAGGAGATGGCGGGGGAGTGCGCTGGAGAAACTGTCATGGGTTGCCCTTCGGAAGGTCAGTAGCTGGCGGGGGTATCGCCGTCGGGTGCCGGGATGTACTGGGCGGCGAGGGCTTCGGAGCCCCGAGCCAGGAGTGCGACGTCGGCACCGACCAGGATGAAGCCGGCCCCGGCGTCCAGGTAGTGGCGGGCGG
>NZ_JBZCNL010000011.1:0-69194 GCF_058269305.1 Arthrobacter sp. TJ-170
CGGTGCATCCACGCAGCGTAGGTGACGCCGTCGGAATCCTGGATGTCCTCGGAAACCCGGAAGCCCAGGTCCTCGAGGTACTTCCGGCCGCGGGGCACGTCCGGGGTGACCTGGTTGAAGTGGTCAAGGCGCACCAGCTCGCCGGCGGAGTAGAGGTCGTAGCGCTGGGTGAGGCGCTCGACGTGCTCCACCTCGTAGAAGAACTCGTAGGGGAAGCCCAGCGGATCCTCGACACGGACGGAATCGCCGATGCCCTTGGTGAAGCCTTCCTTACGGCGCTCGGTCCGGCAGCCGAGTTCCTGGTAGTAGGCCTCGGCGGCGTCCACCTCGGCGGGGGACTTCACCCGGTACGCGAAGGCCGCCACGGCGGCGACCGGCCCCTTGCGCAGCACCAGGTTGTGGTGGATGAACTCCTCAAGGGGGCGCAGGTAGATGTTGTTCTCGTCTTCCTCGGTGACGTGCAGGCCGAGGACGTCGACGTAGAAATCACGCGACTTGGCGAGGTCGGTGACCACAATCTCCATGTACGCGCAGCGGACAATGTCCGGAGCCGGGAGTGAAGGGGTAGGTACAAAGTTGGTCATGATGTTCTCTCTTCTTCAAAAGTTTCGGGAGGGGCTAGCCGTCGCTGGTTGCTGCAGCGTCATCGACGTTGCCGAACTTGGGCGAGTGGGCCTCGTTGAGGGTGATCTGTACCGACTGCTGAGTGGTGTAGAAGTCGACTGAGCGGTAACCGCCCTCGCGTCCGAGGCCGGAGGCCTTCACTCCACCGAACGGCGTGCGCAGGTCGCGCACGTTGTTCGAGTTCAGCCACACCATGCCGGACTCGATGGCGTGTGCGAAGTTGTGGGCCCGCTTCAGGTTCGAGGTCCAGACGTAGGCCGCCAGGCCATACCTGGTGTTGTTCGCGAGGGCGAGCGCTTCGTCGTCGTTCTCAAACGGGGTGATGGCGACAACGGGACCGAATATCTCCTCCTGGAAGATCCGTGCCTCAGGAGCGACGTCGGCAAAAACGGTCGGCGCGATGTAGTTGCCCTCCAGCAGGTGCCCGGGACGGCCGCCGCCAGCCAGAAGCCGGCCCTCGGACTTGCCAAGCTCGATGTAGCTCATGACCTTGTCGAAGTGGTTCGGGTGCACGAGTGAGCCGACCTCTGTTGCGGGATCGCTCGGGAGGCCCACCTTGACGTTCTTCGCGCGCTCGGCGAAGCAGGCCACGAAGTCGTCGTAGATGGCCCGCTCCACGAGCACGCGGGACCCGGCGGTGCAACGCTCGCCGTTCAGGCTGAACACACCAAAGACCGTGGCATCGAGGGCGGCCTCGATGTCAGCGTCGGCGAAGACGATGGCCGGGCTCTTACCGCCGAGCTCGAGCGAGAGGCTCTTGAACTGGGGAGCGGCTGCGGTTGAGATGGTGGCACCGGTCGAGCTGTCACCGGTGAAGGAAACGATCGGCACGTCGGGGTGCTTCACGAGATAGTCGCCCGCGACGCCGCCGGATCCAAAGACCAGGTTGAAGACTCCGTCGGGGAGGCCGGCCTCGCGAAAGATCTCGGGCCACAGCACGGCAGAGAGCGGGGTGTAGCTGGCTGGCTTCATGACGACGGTGTTGCCGGTCGCAATGGCCGGGGCGAGCTTCCACGACTCCTGCATGAAGGGGACGTTCCACGGCGTGATGAGGGCAGCGACGCCGATCGGCTTGCGGTTCACGTAGTTGATCTGGCGGCCGGGGACCTTGAATGCGTTGTCCTCCTGCCCGACGATGAGGTCGGCGAAGAAACGGAAGTTCTCAGCGGCGCGGCGCGCCTGGCCCTTCGCCTGCGTGATGGGAAGGCCGGAGTCGTAGCTTTCAAGGAGGGCCAGTTCGTCGTCACGAGATTCGACGATGTCGGCGATCTTGTGCAGCACGCGCGAGCGTTCGCGGGGCAGCATCTTCGACCACGGGCCCTCCTTGAAGGCCCGCTTGGCAGCGGCGACTGCGAGGTCGACGTCTTCCGGCTGGGCTGCCGCGGCTGTGGCGTAGTTGTTGTTGGATACCGGATCCAGCACATCGAACGTTTTGCCGGACACCGAGTCAACGAACTCTCCGTCGATGAAGTGCTGGAGATGCGTGGGCAGATTCGCTGGAATGTGGTGCTGGGTGGTTTCTACTGAGGTCGTCATCATTGAGGTCCTAACTGTTGTCGGCGTGCTAATTAGATTGGGCGAGATAGGCGTCCAGCGTGGCGGAGCGGTGGACTCGCGCGGTCTTTTCGATGGTGTCGGCGTCGGCGCCAGTTTCGATCAGCTGCAGCAACGCTTCGTGCTCGTTCACTGAGGCGTGGGCCCGGCCGGGGACGAAGCGGAAGGTGGAGGACCGCAGGGATGCCAGCCGGTTCCAGCCGCGGTGGACGAGGTCGAGGATGTGCGGGTTGGGGCAGTGTTCGAACAGGACGCCGTGGAAGTCCTGGTTAAGTGCGGTGAAGCGCACCGGGTCGAAGTGCTCGAGACAGTCCCGCATCTTCTCATTCACGGCACGTGCCCGGGCAATGGCCGCGTCATCGATCAGCGGTGCGGACAACGCAGTCGCCGCACCCTCCACAAGGCTGAGCGTTTGCATCGTGTGGAGGTACTCGGTGGGGTCGATTCCGGCCACGGTGGCGCCGACGTTGCGTTCGAACTTCACGAGCCCTTCAGCTTCCAGGCGCCGGATCGCTTCGCGCACCGGGACCACGCTGAAGCCGAGTTCCTTGGCAATGATGCTGAGGACCAGCCGGTAACCGGGGGTGTAGGCGCCCTCCACAATCCTGGTCTTCACCGCGTGGTAGGCCTGCTCGGACTTGCTGCTGGGAGCGGCGGTCACCTCGGGGAGGTCGGTCAGCACTGTCTCAGTCATCGGCTTGGTCTGCTTCCCATTCCTGGTACTTCGCCTGCCACTCTGCGTTCATCGGGTAGAGCCCGTCCACGCTGTGGCCTTGCCCGACCATTTCGAAGATGAAGGTCTCCTCCTTCTCCTGCCGGATGCAGTCCTCCACGAGCTCCTCGGCGATGGCCGGCGGGATCACCAGGATGCCGTCGGAGTCGGCCACGATGATGTCGCCGGGCTGCACTGTGGTTCCGCCGCACGCGATGGTGATGTCGGTGTCCCACGGGACGTGGCGGCGGCCGAGCACCGCGGGATGGGGGTTGGCAAAGTAGGTGGGCATGTCGAGGTCAGCGACGGCCGAGTAGTCGCGGACACCGCCGTCGGTGATGATCGCGGCCGCTCCCCGGACCTGGGCGCGCATGGCGAGGATGTCGCCCACTGTTCCTGTGCCCTTCTCGCCGCGTGCCTCCATGACGAGGATTTCGCCGTCGTTCACTGAATCAATGGCACGTTTCTGGGCGTTGAATCCGCCGCCGTGGGTCTTGAAAAGGTCTTCCCGATTGGGGACGTAACGCAGGGTGCGTGCCAGGCCGACCACGCGGCGGTCCGGGCGGGTGGCATGCAGGCCGTCGATGCTCACGTTGTTCAGTCCTCGCTTGCGCATCTGCGAAGACAGGGTGGCGGTGGCCACGGACTCCAGTTTGGCCTTCAACTCCGGGGAGAGGGTGGGCGCGGGTGCGGCCAGCCCGGCGGCCTCACGGGATCCGTACGCTTCCTCCCGCTGCAGGTCATCAACCTCAGGGCCGGCGCCGAAGTCAGCGAACGGCGTCGTGCCTTCCTCCACCCTGGTGACCAGGCGGCCGGTGGTGAGGTCTCCGGCGGAAACCTCCACTTCGAGGACGTCGCCCGGCTTGGCGACGGAGGCGCCGGCGGGGGTGCCGGTGAGGATGATGTCGCCCTCCTCGAGGGTGAGCAGCTGGGACAGGTCGGCCACCAGCCGGACAAACGGGAAGAGCAGGTCCTCCGTGGTGTCGTCCTGCACCAACTTGCTGTTGTGCCAGGTGCGGATGCGCAGTTTGGCGGGATCGACGGCATGTGCCGGGAGAAGCGCCGGGCCCACGGGGGTGAACCCGTCGCCGCCCTTGGACCGGAGGTTGGAACCCTTGTCAGCCCAGCGCAGGTCGTACACACCAAGGTCATTGCTGGCGGTCACAGCGGCCACATGGCTCCACGCGTCCTCGAGCCCAACCCGCCGGGCGGCCTTGCCAATTACCAGGGCGATCTCGCCCTCATAGCCGAGCAATTGGCACCCCGCGGGGCGTTCAACGCTTGAGGGAGCTTCCGCCGAACCGACCACCAGTGAGGACGAGGGTTTCAGAAAGTACGACGGCTGGGCCGGAGTGCGGCCCCGCTGCGCTGCACGGCTGGGGTAGTTGATGTGCACCGCAATAATCTTGCGCGTTGCGTGCAATACGTGGTCGATGACCTGTTCCAAGTGCTACTCCTCATCGAGTACGAAATCGTATACGAACTATGCAGGACGTTGGCGCCCAAGTCAAAGGAAGCTTACTCTGTTTCGACTTTTTTGTTTTTTCAGTAGATTATGGATTCTGACTCAGATAGTGTTTTCTGTTGATGATGAAGCGGGTATCACGCTATCCGTAAGAGCCGTGCGAACGAGTAGGAGACAAGGATGTCTTGGGGATTGATAAGCGCGATGGGCCACGTAAGCATTCAAACGACGGACCTCGCTAACTCGGTATTTGACGCGACCCAGATCCTTGGACTCCGTGAAACGGAACGAACCTCCGATGCCGTGTACCTCGCTGCCGGTAACGTCCACCACGAGCTGGTTTATGTCGAGTCCGATGTCAACGGCGTTGATGGTTTCGGCCTAGTTGCGGCGAATGGCGATGCGCTGCGGGAGATCCGGCGGCGTGTGGAGAACGAGAACATGACGATCCTCAGCAACAAGCCCCGCGGTGTTGGCATCGAAGACGGTTTTTCCTTCATCGGGCCCGAGGGCTTCTTGTTCGAAATCTACGTAGGCATGCAGGAGAACATCGCCCTCCAGCAGTCCTTCGGCCCGGACCGGTACGGCCACTTCAACTTCCACCCTCGGGACGTCGGTGGCATGATGCGTTTCCTTCGCCGGGTGCTGGATTTTCGCCTTTCGGACGTCATCGGTGACGACTTTGCCTATTTCATGCGCTGCAACCCTGACCACCACGGCATTGCCCTGGTCCGCGGCGAGGGAACCCTGCACCACCACGCATGGCAGACGCAAAGCATCTCCGATCTCGGAAAGCTCGGTGACCGGCTGAACAAACTGGGCCGGGAATTGATCTGGGGCCCGGTCCGACACGGTGCCGGCCACAATATCGCCGCATACTACGTGGAGACCTCCGGAGCCGTCGTGGAGCTTTACACGGACCTGGAACAGATCTATGATGACTCCCGCCCCCCGGTCGTGTGGGGCGAGGACGAAAATTGGTACAACATGTGGAGTGCGTACCGTCCCTTGGACTTCCGCAATTTCGGGCTCTCGCCCGTGGATCGCCGCTCCCTCAGCAGCCTCCACCGCTGAGCGTTTCGCCATTCCGGCTGTTCCAGCCTCCTCCTGGGCAGCTAAGCACTCTCGCCGGGCTTATGCTTTCTTGAGTAGCCTCACCCTGTGATTTGCGCCATGCTTACGTGAGCGGAGGAGGTTGCTTCGGGACATAACAACAACAATGCCGTCGGAACGAACGCTCTCAGCTTTCGAAAAGAGATCATGTTGCACCCGAGAACCACCCGGAAAAGCCAGATGACGGTGGACGTGTCTTCAGACAGCAAGGTACCTGCCGCCGACTCACTGAACACTAAAGACATGCGCCGCGTGCTGGGTTCCAGCCTCATCGGCAGCATCATCGAGTACTACGACTTCATCCTTTACGCCACGGCTGCGTCCCTGGTATTTGACCGGGTTTTCTTTGCCAACCTGGGCCCCGGCCTATCCTTGTTTGCCTCCTTTGCGACCCTTGCAGCCGGATACGTTGCCCGGCCTCTCGGTGGCATCGTCTTCGGTCACTTCGGCGATCGCCTCGGCCGGAAAAAGATGCTGGTGCTGTCGATGCTCATGATGGGCGGCGCCACCGTCCTTATCGGGCTCCTGCCCACCACAGCACAGATCGGCGTTGCGGCGCCTATCATGCTGGTCCTCCTGCGCGTCATCCAGGGCATTTCCGTTGGCGGAGAGTGGGGCGGCGCCACTTTGATGGCCCTGGAGCATGCCCCTGCGAACAAGCGCGGCCTCGCCGCAGCGTTCGCCAACGCCGGCGGACCGGCGGGCGGGCTGCTGGCGACGCTAGTGGTTTCCGCCGTTTCCGCGCTGACCGGGGACCAGTTCCTGGTCTGGGGCTGGCGGATACCGTTCCTGCTCAGTGCCTTCCTGATCCTCATCGGCATGGTCATCCGCCTCAGGGTGGCAGAGACGCCCGTCTTCCAGAAGCTCGAAGCGGAAGCCGTTAAAGTTAAGCACCCGCCTCTGCTTGAGGTGCTCCGGCATCATCCGCGTGTCGTCGTGGTCACCCTCGTGGCGACGTTGGGATTCTATGCCTGCCAGGGGCTGCTGACGGTGTGGGGCGTCTCCATGGCTGTTGGAAGCGGCGTGGACCGCTCCGGCGTCCTGAACTGGAAGGGAGTCGCCGCCGTGGTGACGGTGGCGGTCTGCTTTTACTCCGCCCGCCTGAGTGACCGGATTGGCCGGCGCGCTGTCCTTACCGGCGCAGGCGTGGCGGGCATCCTCCTCGCCTTCCCCCTCATCTTGCTGCTTACGAACGGGACCATGTGGGGGTTTGCCGTGGCAGTGGTGGTCGGCAATGGCTTGGTCCAGGGGGCCCTTGCCGGACCAATCGGCGCCTACATCTCCGAGCAGTTCCCCACCGGCGTCCGCTATACCGGGGCGTCCCTGTCCTACCAGGGCGCCTCAATGATCGGCGCCGGCTTCACCCCCATGATCGCCACGGGCCTGGTTCTCGCAGCCGGCGGCAGCGTATGGATGGTAGCCGTGTTCTGGATCGTCATCTTGGCAGCAGGTCTCGCCGCAGTGCGCCTCACGCGTGAGGGCTCGCGACTTAGGCTCAACGCGGTCTAAACATACGCAAGGAACGGCTTCCAGAGGCGCAACGTAATGCCGAGAGTGCTTCCGGCCTCACGCCCGACCAGCATTGTCAGTTTCCTTGAAGTTATTGTTCTGATACTTCTGCCTTTACGGTGGTACCGCTGACCGCCATGCTGGAGACAGCGAGGGCGCTCGGATTGGCGCGCATAACGAAAGGAACCAGGCAATGAAGCCTAAGAATCACATGGTGCTCACTACCTTCATGCTGCCAGCGGGCTATCACAAGGACAGCTGGCGGATGGAAGGAAGTCGGGCAGAAGAGCTGGGCAACCTGGACTTCGTGGCAGACCTTACAGCGATGGCCGAGGCCGCAAAACTCGACGCCGTCTTTTTCGGCGACATTGTGCACGCCAACACGGTGATGCGGGGCGACATCAAGATGAACGGGTTCTACGAACCCATGACCGTGCTCGCAGCCTTGGCGGCCAGGACAAAGAACATCGGCCTGATGGGCACCATGTCCACCTCCTTCTGCGAGCCGTACAACCTGGCCCGGCAGCTGTGCGGCCTGGACCACGTGTCCAATGGCAGGGCCGGCTGGAACATCGTCACGTCGTCGGACGGTTTTAGTAACTATGGCGTGGAGGACGTTCCGGACCCGGCGGTG
The DNA here is from genome assembly GCF_058269305.1 of Arthrobacter sp. TJ-170. NCBI lineage: Bacteria > Bacillati > Actinomycetota > Actinomycetes > Micrococcales > Micrococcaceae > Arthrobacter > Arthrobacter sp. TJ-170. The sequence goes on from NZ_JBZCNL010000011.1 coordinate 7,612, forward strand.
CGTTACCGGCGGGCCACGGAGTTCGTGGACGTGGTGCAGCGTCTCTGGGACAGCTGGTCCGATGACGCAATCATCGTGGATAGGGAATCCGGTGAGTATGTGGACCGGAGCAAGCTCAAGGCCATCCGGCATAAGGGCGAATTTTTTGAAGTTGAAGGGCCCATCAACATGCCGCGGTCACCGCAGGGGCGCCCCGTGCTGGTCCAGGCGGGATCCTCAGGCCCCGGCATGGACCTGGGTTCCTCGGTGGCGGACGGGATTTACACCGCCCAGCCGTTCAAGGAACCATCCATCGAGTTTTACACCAAGTTCAAGAACATGGTGGCTGAGAAGGGCCGAAACCCCGACGACGTCAAGATCATTCCAGGCATCCTGCCCATTCTCGGCGACACGGAAAAGGAAGCGCAGGACCTTGCCAACGAGCTGGCCGGCTACGTGCACCTCGGTAACGGCCGCAAGCAGGTGGGTGCTGACCTCAAGATGGACCTGTCCGAGTTGGAGTTCGATGAGTCGATCCCAGCCGAGTGGTTTTCCGATGACCCCCGGCTGGGCAGCAGGTACCAGATCTACCGCAAGAAGAGCGTGGACATGGGCATGACGCTGCGCGAGCTGATCGTGGACCTGGCCCGGTCCACCGGACACCAGTGGATGGCCGGCACTCCCTCGCAGGTGGCTGACCGCATGGTTGACTGGTTCGAGTCGAAGGCTTGCGACGGTTTCAACCTCAACGCTCCCTTCAACCCGGGCGGATTCAAACTCATCTGCGACAAGCTCGTCCCGGAGCTTCAGGACCGCGGCTACTTCCGGTCCGAGTACGAGGGCACCACCCTGCGTGAGAACCTTGGGCTTTCGCGCCCCTCAGCGTAGAGGGCGGCGCGGGGCGGGCCGCTTAGGAGTCGGCAGACCCAAAACGTTCGACGGCCACATCCACCCAGGCCTGGGCGCGGGCATTCAACCGCATGCTACGCGTCCAGGCCAGCGACACAGTGGCCTGGGCACGGGTATGGGTCGGCGGCTCGGTAACCCGCTTGAGCACAACCTTTAGCTCCTCGTATGGCGCGTCCAGCATGGGTTGCTGGAAGAGCACGGCAACGCCACGGCCACTCGCTACCAGCGATCGGACTGTGGCGTAGCTTCGGGAGCGGTGCCGGATGTCCGGCGTCAGGCTGGCATCGCGGTACATGTCGAGGATGCGCGTAGAGATGGGTGGTGCGTCGAAGAAAATGAGCGGACTGGCGGCTACGTCCCTGAGCGCAACTACCTCCGCTTCGCGCTGGGGATGGTCTGCCGGAAGCAGGATGTACGGCTCCACGGATAGCAGCGGCGCCGTCTTGAGGGCAGGGGAAATGTCCATGTCGTAGACGAAGGCGGCGTCGATGGAACCGTTGAGCAGGTGCGCCTGCAGATCCTCGTGGTACCCCTCAATGAAGTCCACTTCCACGTGCGGGCACTGTTCCGCAAAGTCGGTCAGCATCGGCGGGATGATGGTGGGCCCCAGCGGCATGAAGCAGCCGACGGTCAGCGGACCTCGGATGTCTGTCCTGTCCCTCTTGGACAGCGACGCGATCTCATCCGCGAGATCAAGCAATTGCCGAGCCTGCCGGAATACAACGATGCCCGTCGATGTTAGGGTGAGCCCCTTGGACTTGCGCTTGATGCACAGCTGGGCCCCGACAATCCGCTCCAGTTCCGCGATGGACATGGAAATGGCAGACGGCGCCATGTGCAGCCGCCTTGCTGCCTCGCTCATCGTTCCCGTTTCGGCCGCCACCACAAAGTGCAGGGCCTGGCGCAACGTAATCGAAGGGTTCAGGGTGATGTTCATATTATCAATATTACTGACGACGAAGAGCGGAAACAGGCGATTTACTTGAGCAGTTCAGCTTGCCATCATAAAAAGAAACGGCGCCGATGACGGCATCCCGGCCATCGCCGCAGCGGCAGCACCCTCCCCGAAAGTGACGTAACGTAAATGGACGCCCAAGCCACATTCCTAGACCGAGCAGAAGCAATTGTCGGCCCCGGCCATGTTGTCCGTGCCACGCCTAAAGACGGCTACATCGACCCGTATCCCCTGAATCCCGGGCGGGCTAAGTGGCCTGGCGTGCGTCCCGGGAGCGTGGAGGAGGTCCAGGCCGTGGTCCGGCTCGCCAACGACACCGGCGTCCCACTCTGGTCCTTCTCCAAGGGCAAGAACCTGGGCTACGGGGGACCGGAACCCCGCAGCCGCGGCATGGTAGCGCTGGACCTGAGCCGCCTCAGCAGGATCATCGAAGTGAATGACCATCTCAACTACGCCGTTATCGAGCCCGGTGTCAGCTTCTTTGACCTCTTCGAACACATCCAGGAAAAGGGGCTGAAGCTCTGGATGTCCGTTCCCGCCCTCGGCTGGGGATCGATCCTTGGCAACGCCCTGGACCGCGGCTACGGCATGACCCCGATGGGCGACCATGTGCAATCCATTTGCGGTATGGAGGTGATCCTGCCGGACGGTGAGCTGGTACGTACAGGAATGTGGGCCATGGACGGAACGGAACTCGGGCCCATCTTCAAAGGCGGATTCGGCCCCACCCTGGACGGTATCTTCACCCAATCAAATCTCGGGATAGTCACCAAGATCGGCCTCTGGCTGATGCCTTGGCCGGACGTGTACATCAACGGCGACGTCGTGGTGGAGCGCGAGGAGGACATGCCCAAGCTGGTGGACATCCTGACCCAACTCCGGCGCGAGGACGTCATCCAGAACAACGCCCTCTGTGGCAACGTTGTTCGGGCGGCCACCATGAACGGCCCGCGGTCACGCTGGTACCAAGGGGAGGGGTCCATTCCGGACGACCGCCTGGAGGAGATGCGCCAGGAAATGGGCATTGGCCAGTGGAACGCAAAGTTCGCGATCTATGGCGACAAAGGGCTCGCCCAACGCAGGCTTGAGATCATTCGGGAGCGCTTCGCCGGGCTTGAAGGGTTCACCGTCAAAGCCAGGCTCTATGACGGTGATGAAGGCGTACAGGTCGCCTATGACGACATTGCGGACATGGACCGCACCCAAATGGCAGGAGTGCCCACCCTGAAGCCCTTGTCCACGGTGGCATGGGCGGCGGAAAACGGCGGGCACATTGACGCCGCCCCCATCATTCCCGCGCGCGGGGAGGAAGTGTGGGCGTTCTATCGGGAAGCCAAGGAACTGTACCGCCGGTTCGGCTTTGACCTGTACATCGGCTACCACCTCTACCCGCGCCATATGGTGCACGTGACCATGATTTTCTTCGAAAACGATAATCAAGAGCAGTTGGCGCGCGCACGGGCTCTCTACTCAGCGCTGCTGGCAGCGGCCCGCAGCCACGGGTACGCGCCCTACCGCAGCCATGTGGACTACATGGATGTCATCGCCGACGGCTTCGACTACAACAACAACGCCATCCGTCGGCTCCAGGAGACATTGAAGGACGTGCTGGATCCCAACGGCATTCTGGCGCCCGGAAAGCAGGGGGTCTGGCCCCGGCGGTACCGCGAGGTTGGCGCGGAGGCCCGGGACGGCGTCGCCGAATCGGCTGGCCCGCTTTAGGACGCCTGTCCTGAGCAGCTTCCGACAGGTGGGCGGCGACGGAAGCCATCACGGACAAGGGGCCGGACGCTGGTAAAGCAAACCAGCGTCCGACCCTTTTCGCCGTCAGGATCCCTACGTTATTTGGCTCGGCATCCCTGTGGCGGTCAGGCGCTGCTGATATTGACCGCGATTGGTGGGCCCGGGGCGCGTCCTCGTCCAGATCGTTGAGGAGAGCCCATCGCCGCGCAGCGGCGTATCCAAGCGTGTATATGGGATCGACTCCGGGATATCCCCCTTTACGCCGGGCTGTACCCGCCGAGTCGCCTTGACCTCGACGATTTGATCGCCCAAGAGATGCTGCTCGAGGAGATCGATGATGCCTACCGGCTCCAAGAGTCAGGTGCGATCGGCGACAGCCTTGTCACGTCGTTCTCCTCAGCTGTGCGCAGGGGATTGTCAATTCCTCGTCATGTATATAAAATTTGCTGCGAAATGCATTTTTCCATAACAATATGGTTTGATGCCTGTGTGCCACCACGGGCGCCAGCCGAGAAGGAGTTCGAAGTGACAGCACGCACCGGAGCAGAGTACAAGCGGGGCTTGGATGACGGCCGCGAGGTGTGGCTCGGATCGGAGCGCATCTCCGTCCTTGAGCACCCGGCCTTTAAGGGCTCGGTCGAAGGAATGGCCGGCTACTTCGACTACCAGCACAAGTACGCGGCAGATTGCCTGACCACCCGCCCGGAGACCGGCGAGGCCATGAACGTGAGCCACTCGCTGCCCAGAAACGCGGAAGACATCGACCGCCGCCACCGTGCCTTCGACCGCCTGGCCCGGTACTCCAATGGCATGCTCGGCCGCACGCCGGACTATGTCAACGTGGTCCTGGCCGGGCACGTGTCCCGCAAGGATATCTTCGACCGCTCCGGGGACGAGGTGTACCACCAGCGGCTCGCGGCGTACCAGCGCGAAGTCATCGAGAAGGACCTCGCCCTGACCCACACCATCGTGCACGCCGCGATCGACAAGAGCGTGGGCGAACTGCAGGGCATGAACGAGGAACTCACCTTGCGCGTAGTGGAACGGACCGAGCAGGGTCTGATCGTTAAGGGCGCTAAGATGCTCGCCACCCTCGGGCCGATCGCCGATGAGCTGTACGTCTACCCGGCAGTGCCCATCCAAAAGGGCTTCGAGGAATACGCAATCTCCTTTGCCATCCCGGTGGCCACCCCCGGCGTCGTCGCCATCTGCCGGGACCACTACGGGGTGGACGCTGCCCTGGAGGACAAACCCTTCTCCTCACGTTTCGACGAACAGGACGCTGTCATCATCTTCGACGACGTGCTGGTTCCATGGGACCGCGTGTTCATCGACGGCAACCTGGACGTCTACAACTCCATCAATGCAGGCACCGCCTCCGGCAACACCCAGCAGCAGACGGCCATCCGCGCGGCCGTGAAGCTCGAGTTCGCCTACGATTTGTGCACGCAGATTGCCAAGGTGACCGGGACCGAAGGCAAGCCCGACGTCGCCGCGATGCTCGGTGAAATCTACACCTACCTGCGGCTCACCCGGGCGGCCATCCATTCGGCGGAACTTCGGGCCTCGGACTGGGGCGGCGGAGCGTACTTCTGCCACGACGACATCAGCTCCCTGCGGGCCATCATGCCGGGCTGGATGATCCGGATCAACGACATCATCAAGTCCATGGGTTCACACAACCTGCTGGCAACACCCACCGGCGGTGCGTTCAACGATCCCCGGCTCGGCCCGCTGCTGGAGAAGTACCTCCCCGGTGCCAACGGCATCAGTGCCCAGGAACGTGCCCGCATCATGCGCACCGCTTGGGACTTCGCCGGCTCGGCGCTGGGCAGCCGGATCGAGCTCTACGAGCGCTTTTACCTGGGCAGCATCAGCCGCGCCCGCGCCCTGGACCACCGCAAGGCTCAGACAGCGGGGGAGACCGGCGCCTACCAGGCCATGTTCACGGAAATCGACGGTACCCCTGCTGCGCCGGAAGGTGTGCCTGCTGCGTCCACCTGCGACCGGGTCGCCGTCCGGGCGCGGGGATAGGTTCCGCCTGCAAGCAGCTGGCTAGCGACGTCATCGAGCGCCACGGCGGCGAGGTCTAAGCAACCGCTTCGCACCACGATGGCGGGGCCGCACCCAGGGATTCCGATCCTTGAGCGGTGGCTCCGCCGTCGTTCGCGTTATGGGGTGGGTGCTTTGTCCAATGAACTTCCCAATGGAGTAACAAGAGGTGTCGTTTTAAGGCTCAGAACGACACCTGCTGCTACCTGGTTGGGCTTGCGACGGCATAGGAGCGGGGATCCCCGATGGGCTCCCCGCTCTTTACTGTGTTGTCTGATTTGCTGATGTCTGTCAGCGGGTGACCGGTGCTCCTGATTCGGCGTTCAGCAGGAGCGGCAGCTCCGGCACGTAGACGGCCAGTGCTTCACACTCCGCCTGCTGCGTGTGCCGGGTGGTGACTGCTGCAACGTAGCGGTCGGGCCGCACCACAATGGTCATACCGCTGCCTGCGGCAGCCGCGAAAGCGCCGCTGGTGTCGGTGACGGTGGTGAGGCCGGTCAGCGCGAGGTGGCGGCCGCCGCCGTCGTCGTTTTTCTCGGCTCCGTTCCCATCAGTGCCCAGCCGCTTGACCTCAATGGGCGCACGGCGATCATGGGGAAAGTGCAGCAGTGCCCAGCCGGAACCGAGGACGGTATCCAGAGGGACGGCGTCGCCGGTGGACAGCATGACCTGCGGCTGGGACAGGGAACGGCCCACCAGCAAGGCTCCCCACTTTGGAATCTCAGTGATCGGGTGCGACACGCAGCCTTCAGTGAAGTACGGCTGTTTGAGGAACTTCATACCGGCGAGCCATGCCTTGGCAGCGGGAACGATGCCGGACGCGATGATGGCCGTGTCTCGGATGGCTGTGAGCGCCGGATTGACGTTCATCACCACTTTGCCGATCCTGTGGGAGAGGCGCACCATGTCCACAGCGTGCGGACGCCGCTCCGCCTGATAGGTGTCCATTAGGTCGTCGGTACCGGTGCCCCGGACGTTGGCTGCGATCTTCCAGGCGAGGTTGGCGACGTCGCGGATGCCGGCGTTAAGGGCCTGGCCAGCGAAGGGAGGCATCATGTGGGCGGCGTCCCCGGCGAGAAGGACGTGCCCCACGCGGTAGTTCAGGGCCACGCGCTGGTGGGCAACGTAGACGGCGGCGCGGCGGATATCCGCCGCGCCAATCGTCTGGTACGGCGCGATCATCTTGATGATGGCCTCGGGCGACGTGACCGCCGCAGTCTCCTCGCCAGGGAGGAGCATGAACTCGTACCGGCGGCGGCCGTGCACTCCGGGAACCACCACCACGGGGCGTGTCCCATTGCAGTGGAATTCGGAGAACCGCTCCGGTTCGCCCGGTGTGTTGATGATGTCCACAACGATCCATTTCTGGGTCTGGGTGGAACCCTCCATCGGGATACCGAGCTGTGAGCGGACCGGGCTGCGGCCGCCGTCGCACGCCACCACCCATTTGGAGCGGACGGTGTGCTTGCCGTCGTCGTCAATCAGTACCGTGTCCGCGTGCCCGGGGCCGTCCGTGATGCGGAACGCTTCGGTAGTGAAGCGGATGTCGATCAGCGGACGGCTCCGGGCAGCTTCAAGCAGCAGCGATTCCATGACGGGCTGGTCGAACTGTGACTTGCCGGGCTGGCCCAGCCGTGAGCTGGCCGGGTGGACCTCCGCCAGCAGCTGTTCCTTCCGGCCGAAGTAGCGGGCGCCGGTGTCCATGAGCATCTCCGGTGCCAGCCGGTCCAGAATGCCGATCTGCTGCATGACCCGCAGTGTCTCGTCGGTGACGCTGATGGCCCGCGGTTCGTCGCTTGTACCGGCACGGCGTTCAACGAGCAATACGCTGACGCCCTGGTCCGCCAGCAGGTTCGCCGCAGCGAGGCCGACGGGGCCAGCCCCGATGACCAGTACGTCGGTTTCGATGATTTTTTCCATGCCGATCAAAGTTCCGTTCCTTAGGTGGGTGCAGTCGGGGCGGCGGCAGTTGGTAGGTCAGGGAACGAGTTCCACGGTGTTTTTCAGGGTACCCAGACCGGTGATGTCGACCTCGACGACGTCCCCTTCGGAGAGCAGGCCGGACGGTTCCATAAACAGGCCCACTCCGCCGGGAGTGCCGGTGACAATCACGTCACCGGGGGAGAGCCTGGTGAAACCGGTGACGTAGGCGATCAGCTGCGGAATGGTGAAGTACAGGTCGGCCACCGAAGCCTTCTGGCGGATGTCGCCGTTGACGCGGGTTTCCAGGGTGAGCGCGTTGACGTCACCGAGGTCGGTGGCCGGAACGAGATAGGGTCCGAAGCCGCCGGTGCCGGGAAAGTTCTTGCCGGGAATCCACTGAGAGGCGGCGAGCTGCCAGTCACGGACGCTGAGGTCGTTGTAGGCGGCGTAGCCGGCAACGTAGTCAAAGGCGTCCTCTTCGGCGACGTGGAATGCTTCCTTGCCGATGACCAGTGCCATTTCGCCTTCGTAGTCGAACTTGGTGGTGGTCGCAGGCATCTGGGCTGGCTGCAGGTGGCCCATCTGCGAGTCCGCGAAGCGGGTGAAGATGGTGGGAGCCTTCTGTTCAGTCTTGCCGGATTCTTCCTGATGGCTGCGGTAGTTCACACCGATACAGATGATCTTGCCGGGATCGGTGATGGCAGGCAGGAACTGGATGTCTGTTTCTGCCTGGGAGGGTGCGCTTCGGAATGCCTCACCGACGGTGCCGAAGATGCCCTGCTCGATGGCGGCGCGGAGCGTGAGGGCAACGTTGGTTCCGCTGGGGCCCAGATCGTATGCCCGCCCGTCGGATATGATGCCCCAAGTGGGAGTGCCGTCGGCGGATACGAAGCTTGCGTAGTTCATGTGTGGTTCCTTTCGCGGCGCCTCAGCGCCCGGGGGAGCGATGCTGTTCCTCTCTGACGGCGGCCTCACCGACAAAGAAGAAAATGTACATCCTAACGGAGAATACATTATCCTGCTCCTAGGCATTATTTCTAGTGATGGTTCGCAAGATTGTCCGGCCACAGCTCAAGGTCCTCCCTGCGAGCCATCTCAAGAGACTCATCCCCGAAAACTGAGCGCTTTGGACCACCGCTTCGTGCATCCCGCCGATGGGTGGTCTCCGGTTATCGATGATTTGCTTTCCTAGCCGACACGGCGGCCGGCAGGAGTCACCTCTTTTGCGGCTTAGGAGGTGGGATCAATCATGCTTTGTGGAAAAAGGTGCCCGCCCCTCGAGAGCACGTAGTAAAGGACAGGAACATGGACGCCATCAATGCATCCTCTGGCATCACGGTTTCCTCTGGCGCTGCATGTGATATCGCCCCGGATCACGTCGTCATCGCCGCCGTCATCCAGTGGCGGGGCAGGATTGCCCTGTTCAGGAGAAGCCGCCGCCCTAGCCATGACAGTGGCCTTTGGCACTGCATCACCGGATTTCTGGAAGCCGGGGCAACACCGGAACAGCAGACTCTTGAAGAACTCTTTGAAGAAACGGGGCTGCGGGCCGTAGACCTCCAGGCGCTCCGTCAAGGACCGGACCTCGTGGTCACCGACGGCTTTGGGACCCCCTGGCTCGTTCACACTTTCACCGTCCTGACATCCCAAAGACGGCTGAAAATCAACTGGGAGCACGACTCCTACCGGTGGACCGATCCGCGCAAGGCGAAGCGCTTTACGAATCGCGTCACTTGGCTAGACAGCGTGCTCGACGCAACCGGTCATTACCCCGCGGCAGTCCCGGCACCTGAACCGGGACCATCTCCTGTGTCCGATGGTGAAGATTATTTCACCCTGAGTCGTCGCGGAGCCAACACGAGGCCGTCTGACCTTCCTCCTGTCGTCTTGAAAACTCCGCACTGAAGTTAGCCCCTGTCCTGCGTGCGGACCCGACCCTGGAGCTCCTGAGCCTGAACCCTTGACACCGGTACCTTCACAGAATCACGCTGGGACGATGGTCGGCCTTGAATCTTTCTGGAACCTGATCCCCGACGGGCGCAGGCATAACTCGGTTCTGGCCGGCGGCCACCTCAGCTGCCGGACCGGTGGCTGAGGGCTAGGAACGTTAGATGACCACGAATGGTGGCCAGTTGGCGGCCGGTCGGTCGGGGGCTCAATTCGGCTCGCCTTCCAACTCCTTGCCACAGGACCTGCTAAGAGATCTGATCCAGTCCGATCCCGCGGGAAATAAACTGTCACCGCAGCTGCTCAATGAGCTGAAGATACTGGCACGCACGCCGAACCTGCTGGTGGCCTGCAACTACGGCGGAACACTTTCTGCCGACGAGGGGACCTCCAAGGTGACCTTGCAGATGGGCAGTGCCTCGATTGCCCTGCGCGCCCTGGCGTCGCTGCCCAACACCCACGCGGCGGTAATTTCAGGCCGTTCCTTGCGGGATCTGGCTGCAGTGTCTCGGCTGCCGGCCGAAGTCCACCTGGTAGGTTCGCACGGTACTGAAGATGACATGAGTTTTCTCTACGACCAGCCTGCAACCACAACGCCAATCCTTCAGGAAGTCACTAACGCCCTGGCGGAAGTAGTGAGGGCTGAAAAGGACTTCAGAATCGAAAGGATCCAACGGAAACCCGCAGGGGTATCAGTACGCTTGATCGGGAAGCCGCTGGACGTCGCTGCAAGGGTGACCGCTAAAGCGGAACGCATTGCCCGGGATCGCGGGATGTATTTCATTGTGGACGGCTCCGTCCTGGATTTGTCCCTAGTGGAGCCTGCCAAGGGCCGAGCCCTCGAACGCCTGCGATCGCAGCTGGGCATCAGCGCCACCCTTTATGCCGGGGACGGCCCCAGCGACGAGGACGCCCTCACGACACTGCGAGGTCCGGACCTGGGCTTGCGGGTCGGACCCGGGACCGGGAACGGACACCGGCTGCCGGATCCGGATGCTTTCGCAATGGTCTTGGCCGTGCTGTTCGAGATGCGCCGAGCTTGGCTTTTCGGCGAAGATGCCGTGGGCCTGGAACGCCATTCGCTACTGGGGAGCGGTTCCTCCACGGCACTGGTTACTCCGGATGCAAAAATCTGCTGGATGACTCATCCGCTACCGGATTCCGGGTCCGTATTCGCGCACATTCTTGGCGGCGACGCGGCCGGGCATTTCAGCGTTGAGCCCGTGCAAGCATCACGGGTGCTCGGGCAACGCTATGTGGACAGCACGATGATCGTCGAGACACGCTGGGCGGACATAACCGTTACGGACTACCTGGAGCCCTCACCGGATGGTCTCACCAGCCTGGTACGGGTGCTTGCCGGCACGGGCGCAGCCAGGATCGTCTTTGCGCCACGCCCGGATTACACGAACGCCCCCTTCACCATGGAGGTCTGCGGCACTGACCTGCACGTGCTCGGCACCGCTGATCCCATAATCCTGCACGCCCCCGGGGTCAGTTTCACGGTCAGAACCGACGACCGCCATGCAACCGCCACTGCCGATGTGGATCTACACAGCGGGCCGGTCGTGCTGAACTTGCGCTGCGGGGACACCGGAATTTTTGTGCTCGATGCCGCTGGCGAGCCAGCGCGTCGGGCGGACGTCGCGGCAGGGTCCCGGGCCTGGGTGCGCAAGTTGAAGCTCCCTGGGGTCAAACCGTCACTGGTTAAACGTTCCGCGCTGGTGCTCCGAGCCATGGTGCACGAACCGACCGGCGGGGTTTTGGCGGCGCCCACCACCTCGCTGCCCGAGGGAATCGGCGGAATCCGCAATTGGGACTACCGGTACTGCTGGCTGCGTGACGGTTCCATGACCGTTAAAGCACTCGTGGATCTTGGTTCCACGGATGAGGCCGACGGGTTCCTGCGATGGCTAGGCCGAATTTTGGACCAGGCTCCAGGCCCCGAGTGGCTACATCCCCTCTACTCGGTAACTGGGAACTCCATGGCCAGCGAGGCAACCATTGAAAGCCTGCCAGGCTATGCCGGGTCGCGCCCGGTACGGATCGGCAATGCTGCAGACCACCAAGTGCAACTGGACGTCTTCGGCCCAGTTGCAGAGCTGATCCACAGGCTCAGTGAATACCACGGGCTTTTGACCGATTTCCAATGGCAGCTGCTGGAGCAGATGGCAGCGGCGGTCCTGGCCCGGTGGCACGAACCAGACCACGGAATCTGGGAAGCCCGGCGCCCACCGCGCCACCACGTTTACACCAAGGTAATGTGCTGGGTTACCTTGGACCGCGTCGTACGTACCGCCGAGCGTCATGGACGGGTCCTCGATCCGCTCTGGCGCACCACCGCTGCCACTATCCGCACCGAAGTCCTCCAACAAGGCTGGAACGAGGAATCCGCGTCGTACACCGTGGCTTACGGCAGCCCCGATTTGGACGCGGCAGTCTTGCATATCGGCCTCTCCGGCCTGCTGGACGTAACCGATGAAAGATTCCTAAAAACAGTAAATGCCGTCGAACGCGAGTTGCGCGTAGGACCCACCGTTTTCCGGTACCGCTACGACGATGGGCTGCCCGGATTGGAAGGCGGCTTCCACATCTGCACGACCTGGCTAATCGAGGCCTATCTCGCGGTCGGCCGCACCGATGACGCCGAAGTACTGTTCGGCCAGCTTGTTAACCTCATCGGCCCCACAGGGCTGATGCCCGAAGAATACGACCCTACAACCGAAACGCACCTGGGCAACCACCCTCAGGCATACTCCCACCTGGGCCTGATCCGCTGCGCACAACTGCTAGACCGGCACCAAAGCCGCGAGAGCTGAACCCACTCCGCAACCCCTGATGCATCGCCATTCGACGAAGCTGCCCGCCATGCAGAACGAAGCGGTCAGCGCCCCACCAGGTGGCGTCTCGAGCGCGGAGGCAGTTATGCAGTTGAGGGAAGCGCCGCCTGGCCGTGTTGGGGCTGATGCCTCCGAGCAGCCACGCTGCTGCGAATGGATGGCTCTCGAGGCGGCTGGGGGTTGGCAACTCCTGCAGGCCTGGAGGTTCGTGGTCACCTAGAACGGCTGGTGCGGGGTGATGTGGCGGGGGAATGCCAGATGCTGAGGGCCCCTTCCGGTGACGGTTACGGGGACGTCCTGCCGAAGTCGGGCCGATGATTGACTATCAAACCTGGAGGTTCGGGCTCGAGGGGTATTATTTTTGGTTACTTAGTTGGCGGACGCGCGGCTGGGCGATTAGCCGGATTGCCGGGATGCCCCCTTTTACCAACAAGCTGAAAACTCGAACGCGATAGTGGAACGTACACGTTCGTATGCCGAACAAACGTGCAAGCTACGAACATCTGCTGTAGTGTAAACACCAATAGCGAATCAGCTGCCGTGACGCGGATTTCCCGCGCCGTTACCAAAGGAGCTGCACGCAATAGACAACGAATTGAGTCCTACCTAGTAGTGGTTTAAGAGGGCTGTCCTACCTCTTGGAGTTGGACGACATTAACGAGGATTTCCAGCATATGACCACGCGGATCCGTGGCATCTGGACCCGGACCTGCCCCGGCAGAAGCGTTCCGCCGTGACCATCAAAGCCATGGCGGCGCACGGCCACTGGGAAGAGCTTGTCGTGCACATCAGCGCTGCCCTCACCAACGGCCTGAGCCTGGAGGAGAGTAAGGAAATCCTGCTGCAGGCCGCCATCTACTGCGGATTTCCGCCCGCCAACACCGCCTTCAAGACTGCAAAGCAGGTCTTCGAGAAATGGATACAACCTCATGAACCAGGCTTTTGTATACGACGCCGTGCGCACCCCTTTCGGGAAGTTCGGATCCGGCCTCGCCGGTGTCCGTCCGGATGACCTCGCTGCGCATGTGATCAGGGAGTCCGTGAAGCGGGCACCGGCGCTGGAGCCGGAGCGGATTGATGAGGTGGTGTTCGGTAACGCCAACGGCGCCGGTGAGGAGAACCGGAACATCGCCCGGATGGGGACTTTGCTGGCCGGGTTGCCGGTGTCGATTCCGGGGACCACGGTCAACCGGCTGTGCGGCTCATCCCTGGATGCCGCGATTATCGCTTCGCGCCAGATCAACGCCGGTGACGCGGAGCTGATGCTGGTGGGCGGTGCCGAGTCGATGTCCCGCGCGCCCTGGGTGCTGCCCAAGACGGAGAAGCCGTACCCTGCCGGGGACATGATTCTGGCGTCCACGACGCTGGGCTGGCGGCTGGTGAACAAGGCGATGCCGAAGGAGTGGACCATCTCGCTTGGTGAGGCCACCGAGCGTCTGCGCGAGAAGTATGGTGTCACCCGGGAGGCCCAGGACCAGTTCGCTGCGGATTCGCATAACCTGTCTGCAGCCGCGTGGGATGAAGGGTTCTACGACAACCTGGTGGCCCCGGTTCCCAGTACTGATTTGGTGCGGGATGAGGGCATCCGCCCGGGTTCCACGGCCGAGAAGCTCGCGGCGTTGAAGACGGTGTTCCGTTCAGAGCCAGAGGGCGCCGAGGTGGGTGGCACGGTCACCGCCGGGAATGCTTCCCCGCTGTCCGACGGCGCCTCCGCGGCTTGGATAGGATCCGACAGCGCCGCCGGGCTGCTGGGGCTGGAGCCGCTGGCCCGCATCGCCGGGCGCGGCGCGCACGGCAATGACCCCCAGTACTTCGGGTTTGCCCCGGTGGAGGCGGCGAACAAAGCCCTGGCGAAGGCGGGCATCGGCTGGGACCAGGTGGGCGCCGTCGAACTTAACGAGGCTTTTGCCGCCCAGTCCCTTGCCTGTATCAGCGCGTGGGGCATCGATCCCTTGATCGTGAACCGGCACGGCGGCGCCATCGCGATGGGCCACCCGCTGGGCGCCTCCGGAACCCGGATCCTGGGCACCCTCGCCCGGTCCCTGCAGGCCTCGGGCGAACGCTGGGGCGTCGCAGCAATCTGCATCGGCGTGGGCCAGGGCCTTGCCGTCGTGCTTGAAAACGTTACTGCTTCCAAGGGAAAGGCCTGAGTCATGCTGAACTTCGTCGATACGGTCACTGAGGCCGTGGCCGGGATCAAGGACGGCTCCACCGTGATGATCGGCGGGTTCGGCAACGCCGGCCAGCCGTTCGAGCTGATTGACGCGCTGATGGACTGCGGTGCCAGGGACCTGACGGTGGTGAACAACAACGCCGGCCAGGGTGACCAGGGCCTGGCCCTGCTGATCAAGGAAGGCCGGGTGAAGAAGATGATCTGTTCCTTCCCGCGGCAGTCCGATTCCTGGCACTTCGACGCCAAGTACAAGGCCGGCGAGATCGAACTGGAACTCGTCCCGCAGGGCAACCTGGCCGAGCGCATCCGCGCCGCCGCGGCCGGGATCGGCGGGTTCTTCACGCCCACCGGCTACGGGACCATGCTCGCCGAGGGCAAGGAGACCCGGATGATCGACGGCCGCGGCCAGGTCTTCGAGACCCCCATCCACGCCGACGTCGCCCTGATCAAGGCCCTCAAGGCCGACGGCAAGGGCAACCTCGTCTACCGCAAGACGGCCCGGAACTTCGGCCCGATCATGGCCGCCGCTGCCAGGCACACCATCGTCCAGGTGTCCGAGATCGTTCCCACCGGCGGGCTGGACCCGGAAAACATCGTCACCCCCGGCATCTACGTCAACAGCATTGTCCGCGTAGCCGGTGGAACCACAGAGAAGGCAGCCTGAGATGAGCATTGCAACATCCTTCAAGACCTCGGAGACGGCCATGGGCCGTGACGATCTGGCCCGTCTGGTGGCCCGGGACATCGCCCCGGGCTCCTTCGTGAATCTGGGGATCGGCCAGCCCACCCTGGTGTCGAACTACCTCACCGCGGAGCAGAACATCACGCTCCACACGGAGAACGGGATGCTCGGGATGGGACCCGAAGCCAAGGGCGACGATATCGACGGCGACCTCATCAACGCCGGCAAGATCCCCGTCACCGAACTCCCCGGCGCGTCTTACTTCCACCATGCGGATTCCTTCGCGATTATGCGCGGCGGGCACCTGGACATCTGCGTGCTCGGCGCGTTCCAGGTTTCCGCCACCGGTGACCTGGCCAACTGGCACACCGGCGCTCCCGGGGCGATTCCCGCCGTCGGCGGTGCCATGGACCTGGCCACCGGTGCCAAAGACGTCTTCGTGATGATGACCCTGCTGACCCGCGAAGGCGCCTCCAAGATCGTCGACACCTGCACCTACCCGCTCACCGGTGTCGGCTGCGTCACGCGCGTGTACACGGACAAGGCTGTCTTCCTGACCGGCCCGGACGGTGTCACCGTCCGTGAAACCTTCGGCTGCACCCTCGAGGAACTCCTGGAACTGGTCCCCGTCCCGCTCCAGGCTGCCGGGGCTGCCTGAGGACGGCAATAGGATTGGTAACCATGACCGAGGCAGCAGCAGCGGGTGTTCCGCAAGCCAGCGACCAGTACGTACAGTCGCTGGCGCGCGGGCTGGCCGTCATCCGGGCGTTCGATACTGACCACCCGGTCATGACCCTGTCGGAAGTCGCAGGCCGGACCGATTTGACGCGGGCTACGGCGCGGCGGTTCCTGCACACGCTGGTGGAGCTGGGTTACGTGCGGAACGACGGCAAGAAGTTTGCGCTGACCGCCAAGGTTCTCCAGCTCGGTTACGCCTACCTGTCCGGACTTTCGCTGCCTCAGCTCGCGCAGCCGCACCTCGAGGAGCTCTCGCTGAAGCTGGGCGAATCCACGTCCGCCGCTGTGCTGGACGGTACGGACATCGCCTATATCGCCCGGGTTACTACCCGCCGCATCATGAACGTCGGCATCACGGTGGGCACCCGTTTCCCGGCGTATGCCACCTCCATGGGCAGGGTGCTCCTGGCCGGGCTGCCGCACGCAGACCTGAAAGCGTACTTGGCGGCCGCCGACATTAAACCGCTCACCCCGCGCGCGCTGAGAACCGGCCCCGAGCTGCTGGCCGTCCTGGACACCGTCCGAGCCCAGGGCTGGTGCCTGCTGGACCAGGAGTTGGAGCTCGGACTGATGTCAGTAGCCGCACCGGTCTACGACGGGCCCAAAGTGGTGGCCGCTGTGAACGTATCACTCCAGGCGCAGTCCGTTGCGGCGCAGCCTGACCCAGATGCCTATCTCGACTCCGTAGCCCAGGAGATTGTGGCCACGGCCAAGCTGATTTCGGCGGATCTAACAGCCCGCCGCTAGCGCGCTTTCTGAAGGTAGAAGGTTGGTTGTAGGTGTCGCGGCTACCGTGACTGTGGCGTTACCCGGCCAACGGATTGGCCGAGCTTGTGACGCGCGAAAATAGTCATTTTCGTCGTGGAACGGGAGTTCTCGCACCTGTTTCTACTCCCCGAGCTCTAAACGAAACGCCGATAGCTGTGACCGTGGACGGCGATTCGTGATCGGAATCGACGAGAGGCCGTCTACATCGGGCTGGGTCGTTGTCAGGTTCTAATCGGAGGTGCCGACGTAGGTGAGCGCCGGCGAAATCACTTCTTCCGATTAGAACTCAAACCGATAGTTGGATTCCCGCTTAGCCGTTCCGTAACCGGACTCAGCCCTTTCAATCACTGCTGAGGGCTCTTTCTAGCAGAGCCGCTTCGAAGAGGCTTAGCTGCGGAAGCTGTTCGAGGTTAAGTGATCGTAGGCCCTCACAGAAGTTCGTCACGGTCGTTCCGAGGGTGAACCTAGTGAAGGAGCTTCGTGGTCACCTGGGGGGAGATTCCGAACTCCTCAGCCACTAGAGCTAAAGGAGGACGGAACTCGCTAGAGGCTTGAGCAGCGAACGGCTCGTAGTTCCCTGGCTGAATCCCCTTTGCGGAAGGACTTCCTCCGCAATGAGGTCGAAGGCCCTCAACCTTGCTGGCAGATTACAGTCGATCCAGAATCTGAGGAAGTCGAATGTTTCCTCCACTACCTTGTCTAGCGCCTCGTCGGTCTCCGCTTTCTGACTGACCTTCGCAATGAATCTAGCTGTGTCGCCGTCAACTTGGGATAGGTAGCTGACAAGAAAGGCCAATTGCTTCCCGTTTCTCGCCATATGGTTAGTTCGTCCGGCAGGAGCGAGGTGGTTCCACATCAGTTCCATGACGGGGAGAGTCTCCTCGTAGGATGGCGGATTACACCCGGGGAAGAACGTCCGCGATGAGCCGCTGGAGTTCGTGATCGTTCTGCCCGGCCGCGTCGCGGAGCAAGGCGAAGAATGATTCAGCCAATAAGTCGGTACCGGTGAGAGCGTGGACCCGATGTATCGGCTCACCGTGGCACAATTTGTGCACAGTGTTCACATTCGGTCTGACCTGCGCACTTCAGGCTTCGGCAACCGTGAGGAGGCGGCGTGACGCATCGGAAACGCACCACTTACCGTCACGGTGACCTTCATCGCGCACTCGTTGCCGCTGGAACTGATCTTGCCCGCGAGGGCGGGCCGTCCGCCGTCGTGCTTCGCGAGGTCACACGCCGCGCAGGGGTCACACCGAACGCCGCCTACCGGCATTTCGCGGACAAGCGTGCACTTCTTCACGCGGTGTCGATGGCGGCGCAGGCCGAGCTTGCCCGTTCGATCGAGGATGAGCAGTCGAAGATTGACCAGAACGACGACGGTACCGCCGTCGCGAGGGCACGCCTGCGCGCGGTCGGTGCGGGTTACATGCGTTTCGCGCAGACGCAACCGGGTCTATTCCGGACGGCGTTCGCGGAGCATGTGGACCTTCGCGATGCTGCCACCGCGGACTCGGCGGGGGAGAGCGGGCTGACTCCGTTTCAGCTGTTGTCCGCGGCGCTGGACGGCTTGGTCGAAGCGGGTGTCCTCCCGGCGGAGCGGCGTATGGGGGCTGAATTCCTGGCGTGGTCGTCAGTGCACGGGTTTGCGATGCTGGTCATCGACGGGCCGCTCCGGGGGCTTGACGTGGAGCAGCGGACCTTCGCTGCACAGCGTCTGCTGGAGATGGTCGAAAAGGGCCTATGACCCGGTCAGTCCCACCTTTGCGCAGCTGCTCGCGTCCGAGTCCGGTACCGGAGCACGTGCCCCCGCGCGAACAGTATGATGGCGGTCACCACCAGTACGGCGCCAATGGCCAGCAGCATCGGTGAACCCGGATCGACGGGCTCACCTCGAACCGATGCGCCCGCAAAGTCGGACAGGCCCTGCGGGATGAAGAGGGTGCTGAGAAAGATGAGCACCCCACCAACGATGAAGTGCTTTACTCCATTTTTCACGGACGTCCCATCTGTAGCGAACAGGTATCCAGCCTACCGAGTTACAGCCGACGACGGCGTCACGGCCCACCTCCTTTTGTCGGATGCGACGCCTAGGCTGGTTTCGTGACAACCACCGTTCCCGACCGTCGTCAGCTTGGCCGCTCCATCCTCCGCCTGGCTGTGCCTGCTCTCGGCGCGCTCATCGCCGAACCGCTCTTTCTCCTGGCTGACTCCGCAATTGTGGGTCACCTCGGAGTGAATGAACTGGCAGGCATGGGGTTGGCTTCGACCGTGCTTCAGACCGCCGTCGGGCTCATGGTTTTCCTCGCCTACTCGACCACACCCGCGGTGGCCCGCTTTCTCGGGGCCGGCCGGATGCAGGATGCGCTCGCAGCAGGGCGCGACGGCGTTGGCCTGGCTCTTCTGCTCGGTATAGTCCTGTCGATTCTGGGCTGGATTTTCGCGCCGGCGCTCGCCGCCGGAATGGGCGCGGAGGGTCAGGTGCACCAGTTCGCCGTCGACTACCTCCGGTTCTCGATGCCCGGACTGACCGCCATGCTGATCGTCCTGGCTGCAACAGGTGTGCTGAGGGGGCTGCAGGACACCCGCACACCCCTGGTTGTTGCGGCAGTCGGGTTCGGAGCGAACATTGTCCTCAACTTCCTGCTGGTCTACGGAGCAGGGCTGTCTGTCGCCGGATCTGCGCTGGGCACCAGCATCGTGCAATGGGGCATGGCCATTGTCTACCTGATCATGATCTACCGTTTCTCGCGCAATAATTCGGTGGCTCTGCGGCCGACCTGGCGGGGAGTCCGCGCCACGGCCCGGGTCGGTTCGTGGCTCATGCTGCGGACAGCCAGCCTCCGCTTCGCAATCCTCGCGACGGTGGTGGTCGCGACGGCACAGGGGCCCGTTTCACTTGCAGCACACCAACTGGTGATGACCATCTTCACCTTCCTCGCGTTCGCGCTGGACGCGCTCGCCATCGCAGCACAGGCACTCATCGGGAAGGAACTCGGTGCCGGGAACCGCGCGCTGGCGCACGCCCTGACACGAACAATGATCCGGTGGGGTGTCGCATTCGGTGTCCTCACCGGGCTGTTGCTAGCGGCAGCCGCACCATTCCTAGACTGGATCTTCACCACGGACGAATCTGTGCAAACCGCCTTCACGGTCGGCCTCTGGGTGCTCGCAGCGGCACAACCCATCTGCGGGTATGTCTTCGTTCTGGACGGCGTGCTCATCGGTGCAGGGGACGCGAAGTACCTGGCGCTCGCCGGCGTCGTGAACCTTGTCCTGTACATTCCACTGCTCGCACTGGTGTTCGGCGCTGATCTGACGGGTGAGGCGGGCATCGTCTGGCTGTGGGCGGCATTCGGCGTCGGTTACATGGCGGCGCGTGCGCTAACCCTTGGGTGGCGCGTCCGGAACGACCGCTGGATGGTTACCGGTGCGGCCTAGGACTAAACTTGCAACGTCCCACATGCCCGCAGGAAGGCCGGAAATGAGCGCCGAAACGGCAGGCAAGCCCGCGCTGCCCGGGCTCTGGCGCGCCTTTCTGCTGCATGCCGGTGTAGCCGGCGCATTCGGACTGCTCACAATTTTCTGGGGACTGCCGTCGGTTCACGTGATGTCCGTCGCAGGGGGACTCTACTTCCTCGGGCTGGCCGTCGCGGTTCACCTCACAGAACAAAGTCTTCGTAAGCAGGACGCGATGCCTGCCTGGCTCACCCGAACGGTGCCGGTATTCCTCGCAGTGGTCGGGCTGCTGAATCTGTGGGTCCATACCGACAGCATGTTCGCCCAGACCGGAGCGCTTGCCCTGGTCCTCCTGGGCGTGGTGTACCTCATCGTGTGGGTCAGAAACCGCGGGAAGCACATGGCTGCCCGCGACTTCCTCCTGACCGGGATCGTGACGGCGCTGACCGGTCTTCTCCTGCCGCTGTTCCAGGCGCTGGGGGCGCACGCACTGCTCGGTGTGGCAGGTGGCGGTGCGGTGATCACCGCCGTCGTCCTCGCTCTCGCGGCGCTCAGCTACCGGCATGATTCCCGCCAGGTCTCCGGCGCGGCAACCCCCGCGAAGCCCGTAAACTAGCTTTCTACTATTCGTAGAAAACATTGAGGAGAAGGAACCGTGTCCAAGCAGGTCAAGGGCGTCAAGGGTCCTCTCATTTTCTCTGCCGTTCTTGCTGCCATCGCCGGAATTGCGACCATGGTTTTCGCCACCGGTGGGGGCACACGCGAACTTCGCGTCGACCTGGGGCTGACCGCCGCGGGCATTGCCTTCATCGTCTCCCTCGTAATCAGCGCGCTGCTGCTCATGACGGAGAAGCCCAACGACGAGCATCTCGGAAAGGGTACGGGGATCAATCGCTCGTCCTCCAAGATGCGGCGCGGGGCAGCAAACCTTGACGAGCACGGCAACCCCCGTGGCTTCAGGCCTGGAGCCACCGACGACGACGCCCGCTAACGCAAGGAGCGCACCATGACTGTTCCGGAGATCAACGTCCTCGCCGTCATCATCGCCACGCTCTCCACCATGGTGATCGGCACTATCTGGTACACCCCCAAGGTCTTCGGGAACTACTGGATGCGAACAGCGAAAGTGAACCCGAGCGGAGACGCGAAGGACGCCGTCAAGCCGATCCTCATCACCCTCGTGGTCAGTTTCATCAGCGCCTCGGTCCTCGCGGGCAGCGCTGCCATCGCCCAAGATTTCTACGGCGGCAACTTCCTGGTCAATACCCTTATCACCGCGGTCATCCTGTGGGCGGGGTTCACCGCGTCACGGTTCATCACACATGATGCCTTCGAGGGGCGCCCCGCCGGACTTACTGTCCTCAACATCGCCCACGAGCTGGTTACCTTCGTGGTGATGGCACTGATCATCGGCCTCTTCGGGATCAGTGCGGCCTGACTTCCGGCGCCGCCTGCGGGAGGTTGCTCCTAAAAGGTGAACTATGGTTCACTTGTTCTAACGGAGGGGAGTATCCCCCTATCAGTCCATCGTCATTACGGCGGCCCGAGTGCTTCCCGGTGGACGGGCCGGCAGTCCGGCGGGAAAGACCTCCAGTTGGTAGTAACTGACTGGAAGCAGGTACCCCATGAACGTGCCCTTGTGGCTCTGGTTGGCCGTCATCGGCCTCATTCTTTTGATGCTGACCGTCGATCTGGTGGCGCATCGTCGTGCACATGTTATCTCCGTCCGCGAAGCCGCCATTTGGTCGCTTGTCTGGGTCATCATGGGTGTGGCGTTCGGCGGCGTGGTGTGGCTCAATTACGGCGCCGAGTTCGGCCAGCAATACTTCGCTGGTTATGTCATCGAGAAGTCGCTCGCCGTGGACAACGTTTTCGTCTGGGCCATCATCTTCGCCTTCTTCGGTGTGCCCCGTCAGTACCAACACCGTGTCCTCTTCCTGGGCGTTCTCGGAGCTCTCATCTTCCGGGGGATTTTTATCGCTGCCGGGGCGGTGATTATCGCAAGTGCCGAATGGGTGCTCTACGTGTTCGCGGTATTCCTGATCTTCACCGGCTACAAGATGCTCAGGCAGCGCAAAGAGCACATCGACCCGGAGAAGTCGCGGACTCTGAAACTCTTCCGGCGTTACGTTCCCATGACCGATACCTTCTACGGTCAGCGCCTTCTCGTGCGGAAAAACGGACTTCTTCTCGCAACGCCGTTGCTCGCTGTCCTGGTGATGGTGGAGGTCACCGACATCGTCTTCGCGGTCGATTCGATCCCCGCGATCTTCGCCGTGACCGATGAGGTGTTCCTCGTGTTCACCGCCAACGCCTTCGCAATTCTCGG
Organism: Arthrobacter sp. TJ-170; assembly: GCF_058269305.1. Taxonomy (NCBI): domain Bacteria; kingdom Bacillati; phylum Actinomycetota; class Actinomycetes; order Micrococcales; family Micrococcaceae; genus Arthrobacter; species Arthrobacter sp. TJ-170. Next base: position 30,106 of record NZ_JBZCNL010000011.1, read on the forward strand.
TCTGCGCGCCATGTACTTCCTCCTCGCAGACCTGATCCACCGATTCATCTATCTGAAGGTCGGACTGGCTCTGGTGCTGGTGTGGGTCGGCATCAAGATGGTGCTCAAGGTCGACCTTTATTACATTCCTACCCCGATCTCCCTGGCAGTAATCCTCACGATCCTCGCCGTCTCGGTTGCGGCCAGCCTTCTTGCGACTCGTGGGCAGAAGCGCCAGGTGCTCCCGACGCCGACGACTCCTCCATTCCGTGAGGCCACACCTGAAGAGATGGATGACCTCCAGCCGCTTTGGCGTAAGAATGGCGTGGTGGCCGGTGTGGGTGCCGGCAAGGGGGACACAGGCACAGACAACTAAGGAGGCGGCATGTCGGGTGCCGTGGAGGGCCCGGCAGCAGGCCAGGAACCGGAGGACACGAGGGGGGACGAAAGTCGCCCCTCGTGGACCATCCTCACCAACCATGGGCACGTTCTGCTGGCGGTTGCATACGATCCGAACATGCTCGTTGAAGATATCGCCAAACGTGTGGGCATCACACGGCGCGCAACCCTCCACATCCTGAAGGACCTCGAGGAGGCCGGGTACATCCAGCGCGTGAAAGAGGGGCGTCGGACGCACTACCTTGTGGAGGGGAACCGCCCATTCAGGCACCCCGCTGAATCAGACCACGACGTCGGGGCGCTGCTGAAGATCTTCGCCAGGGAAGTCCCCGGGAACGGCCACCCGGACCACTGAAGTGCTCGTTAGCATGGACCTATGGCTCCAAACGTAAACATCACCGGTGACAGCGAGGCGGATCAACTGCTGTCCGACGATCCGCTTGCCCTCCTGGTCGGCATGCTCCTCGACCAGCAGGTCGCAATGGAAACGGCATTCGCCGGACCGGCCAAGATCAAGGACCGGCTGGGCACCTTCGCTGCCGCCGCCATCGCAGATCACGACGCCGACGGTTTCGGTGAGTTGTGCCGTACCCCTCCCGCGGTGCACCGCTACCCCGGAAACATGGCGGGACGGATTCAGTCGCTGTGCCGCACCGTGGTCGACGAGTGGGACGGTGATGCGTCGGCGATCTGGACCCGCGGTGAACCCGACGGTCCGGAGGTTCTGCGGAGGCTGAAGGGCCTGCCCGGCTTCGGTGACCAGAAGGCGAAAATCTTCCTCGCGCTGCTCGGGAAACGCTATGGCTTCACCGGACAGGGCTGGCAGGAATCGGCCGGCGCCTACGGTGAAGAAGGAAGCTTCCGGTCCGTTGCGGACATCGTGGACCCGGAGTCCCTCACGAAGGTGCGCGAGACCAAACGGGCAGCAAAGGCCGCCGCGAAGCAGAAAGCCTGACCCCACTCTATGAGTTATGACCGTAACCCGTCTTGACTCATAACGCGTCGGAGCTTAACGTCATCACTGTAAGACCATTTTGGTTATGACGTTATGAGGAGTCCCATGAGAAGCGGTACCGCTACCGGACTGTGGCTCGCGCTTCTGTCGGCTGCCTGCTTCGGCGTCTCCGGCCCGTTCGCGAAGTCACTGCTGGAAATCGGTTGGAGCCCGGGAGCCGCCGTTGGAATCCGCATCGGCGGCGCTGCCCTCGTGTTGCTCATCCCCGTCGCCATCGGCCTCCGCGGACGCTGGGGCACCCTCCGACGTAATGCGCTCACGCTCATCATCTACGGGGTGACCGCTATAGCGCTGTGCCAGTTCTTCTACTTCAGTGCGGTGCAGCGCATGTCCGTCGGTGTCTCCCTGCTCCTCGAGTACCTCGCACCCGTGCTCATTGTGGGCTGGCTGTGGGCCCGTTCCCGTCGGGGGCCGAGCAGGCTGACCATCAGCGGGTCCATCGCGGCCATGCTGGGCCTGCTCCTCGTTCTCGACCTCACCGGGGACCAGCGGCTGGACCCCATCGGCGTGCTCTATGGACTCGCAGCCGCTGTCTGTCTCGCCGTGTTCTTCGTGATGTCAGCTAAGGCCGACGACGATCTCCCACCCCTCATCATGGCCGGCGGAGGCATGGTGGTCGGCGCGCTGACAATCTTGGTTCTCGGGCTCGTGGGCGTGATGCCCTTCACGTTCGAGTTCCGCGACGTTACCCTCGCCGGCTGGCAGACTCACTGGCTCGTTCCGGTTCTGGCGCTTGTCCTGATCGCCACGGTGCTCGCCTACGTCACTGGCATCTTCGCCGCTCGTGGCCTCGGCTCGAAGGTCGCATCCTTTGTCGGGCTTACGGAGGTCATGTTCGCAGTCCTGGCGTCCTGGCTGATCCTGGGCGAGCTTCCCTCTCCGATCCAGTTGCTTGGCGGGGCGCTCATTGTGGGGGGAGTGGTCCTCGTCCGCATCGACGAACTGCGCCAACCGGCGGACCCCGCGGATCCGCTCGACCAGCCGAACGCCGTCGAACCCGTGCCCTCCGCTCGGCGCAACTGAGGGATTACTTGCCGAACCGGCGCAGCCGTAGCGAGTTGGCCACCACCAGCACGGAGCTTGCTGCCATGGCGCCGCCGGCGATCATCGGGTTCAGCAGGCCCAGCGCGGCAACCGGAATGCCGATCGTGTTGTAGAAGAACGCCCAGAACAGGTTGCTCTTGATGGTGCCGAGCGTCTTGCGTGAGAGCTCGATCGCCTGAGCCACCTGGTCGAGGCTGTTGCCCATCACGGTGAGGTCGGCGGCTTCAATTGCAACGTCGGTACCTGACCCCATCGCGATACCGAGGTCCGCCTGCGCCAACGCAGCGGCGTCATTAACGCCGTCGCCGGCCATCGCCACGGTGGCTCCTTCCGATTGGAGCCGTTTCACGGCGTCGACCTTGCCTTGGGGGAGGACATCAGCCATCACGTCCTCGGGCGCGATTCCCACTTCCGCGGCGATCTTCCGTGCGACCGGGGCGTTGTCACCGGTGAGCAGCATCGGCCGAAGACCCAGCTCCTTCAGCCTCGCAATGGCTGCGGCTGAAGACTCCTTGACGGTGTCCTGGAGGCTGATCAGCCCCACAACCTCGCCATCGACCGCGACCCAGATCGCAGTGGAACCGGCCTCCTGCTCCGCAGCGAGGGCCGAACGGTGCGCGTCGGTGATGACGACGTCGTTCTCTTCAAGCCAACCGGCACGCCCGGCCAGCACCACCGAGCCGCGAACCGTGCCGCGCACGCCGCCACCGGCGGCGCTCACGAAATCACTGACCTTCGGGTGCCCCGGCGCGGCCGCGGCGATGGCCTGGGCGATCGGGTGCTCACTGGCTGACTCCACGGCCGCCGCAAGCGCCAGCACGTCCTCACGGCCACGAGAACCAAGTACGACGACGTCCGTCACCGACAACCGGCCGCTGGTCACTGTTCCGGTCTTGTCCAGGACGATGGTGTCCACCGTTCGGGTGTCTTCAAGAACCTGCGGCCCGCGGATAAGAATGCCGAGCTGGGCTCCCCGACCTGTACCGGTGAGCAGCGCCGTCGGGGTTGCAAGGCCGAGCGCACACGGGCAGGCAATCACCAGGACGGCGACGGCGGCGGTGAATGCGGCCTGCACGTCTCCCGTTAGGACCATCCAGGCAATGAAGGTGAGTACAGCGATGACCAGGACCACCGGCACAAACACGGCGCTGACCCGGTCAGCAAGCCGGGCGATGGGTGCCTTGCCGCTTTGTGCCTGGCTGACCAGCCGCCCCATCTGGGCGAGGGTGGTCTCGCTTCCCACCCGGGTTGCGCGGACAATCAGGCGCCCGGAAGTGTTGATCGTGGCACCGGTAACCGTGCTTTCCGGCCCAACCTCGACCGGAAGCGATTCCCCGGTGATCAGAGAGGTGTCGACAGTGCTGCGGCCGTCAACAACGAAGCCGTCGGTGGGAATCTTCTCGCCGGGTCGGACAACGAACTCGTCACCATGCACCAACGACGACGCCGGCACCTTTACTTCGACGCGTTCGCCGTTGCGGTCGCGCAGCACGGTCGCGTCCTTGGCACCTAGGTCCAGGAGCGACTTCAGTGCATCACCCGCCCGCTGCTTGGCGTTGGCTTCGAAATAACGCCCGAGCAGAAGGAAGGTCACGATTACGGTGGCCACTTCGAAGTAAAGCCCGTGATCGCCCATGTCCATTCCGACGTGCGCAGTGACCATGGGGTCGGCGAGGAGTTGCACGAGTGAGAAGAGGTAGGCCGCCGTAACGCCGATGGACACGAGTGTGTCCATGGTGGAGGAGAAGTGCCGGGCGTTAATGGCCGCGGCTTTGTGGAAGGACCAGGCCGACCAGGTGACTACCGGCGTGCTGAGCGCCAGCACCACCCAGCCCCAGTGCGGGAACTGAAGTGGCGGAATCATCGAAATGAGGAACACCGGCACGGTGAGGATGGCGGCTGCGATCAGACGCGGCCGCAGTTGAGCGGCCGTCCCGCCGTGCGTCAGGTGGTCGGGGCTGCCGTCGTGCCCAGCGGGCACCAACCCGGCAGCGGCCGGTTCGCCTTCCGACGACGGCCCCGGTTGGTGCTCCTGCTTCTTCAACTGCGCGGTGTACCCGGTGGCGTTGACGGTCTTGACGATGTCCTCGTCCGAGATGTGCGCGGGTGCCGTGACCACCGCAGATTCCAACGGCAGGTTCACGCTCGCCTCAACACCGTCCAGCTTGCCGAGCTTCCGCTCCACCCTGCCCACGCAGGAGGCACAGGTCATGCCCTGGATATCCAGTTCAACGGTCCGGGTGGCGCCTGCTGTCTCTGCAACGTCCGGTTCGGTGGTCATGATGGTCCTTCCGGGCCGGCTGGGCACCGGCCGCCTGTAGGCGTGTTGCTACGCGTCGTTGGAGACGACGACGTAACCGGCTTCAGCTACTGCTTCGCCGATCTGCTCGGGGTCGATGTCGCTCTCGGAGTTGACGACTGCGGTGGAAATTCCGCCCTTGTTCAGGTCCACGGTGACGCTCTGGACGCCGTCGATCGCCGAGATTTCCTCGGTGACGGAGTCGACGCAGTGGCCGCAGGTCATGCCCGAGATGCTGACGGTGGTGGTGCTCATGATTGTTCTCCTTGTGTTGGCTTGCAGGGTTCCGGTTACCGCAACAGGCGACTGATCGCTGCTGAGGCTTCCTGCACTTTTTCGTTGACTGCCCGGGGGTCTCCGGAGGTCTGTGACTCGTTGGCGGCGCCGACAACGCAGTGAGCAATGTGCTCCTCGAGGAGCCCGATGCTGACAGCATGCAAGGCCTTGTTCACGGCCGAGACCTGGGTGAGGACGTCGATGCAGTACTTGTCCTCCTCCACCATCCGCGCGATCCCGCGCACTTGTCCTTCGATGCGCTTGAGCCGGCGGAGGTAGGCCTCCTTGTCGGCGGTGTAGCCGTGGTGCTGTTCACTGGTTTCCTGCGTCATGATTCCTCCCGGGTCGCACATTCAATTTATACCCTTAGGGGGTATAGGTCAAGTACCCCTGGGGGGTATGCAGGTGGGAACGATCGCTGCGGTGCCCTACGTTAGATAGCAAGACACGAAAGGCAACCTTCATGACCCTCAACCTTGAGGCGTGGCAGAAGCGCGTCCTCCTCCTCTTCGGCCTCGTCGCCGTGGCCGGTCTGTTTGCGCTCGCCTTCACCGCCGGGAGAGTGGCAGCGGCACCGCAGAACCCGGGCAATAACAGCGCGGACGCAGGATTCGCCCGCGACATGCAGATCCACCACGCCCAGGCTGTGGAGATGTCACGCATCGTCCGCGACAGGACTGACGACGTCGTCCTGCGCACCATCGCGTATGACATCGCGATGACACAGCAGCACCAGATCGGCCAGATGTACGCGTGGCTGCAGGAGTGGGGTCTGCCCCAGAGCACCGATGCGGACCGCATGGCCTGGATGGCCGGCAGCGGCCACGCCCACACCGGAGAGGGCCTCCAGGGCGACGCCGGTACGGTCGCCCCTGACGGCCTGATGCCCGGTATGGCGACGCCCGAAGAGCTGCAGGCACTGTCGGAAGCGTCCGGCGAGGACGCTGAACGGCTCTATCTGGAGCTCATGATCGACCATCATGAGGCAGGAGCCGATATGGCACGCGCGGGTGCGGACCTGGCCCAGGAGCCGAGGGTCCGCGAGCTGGCGCAGAAGATGGCGGAAGGGCAGGTCATCGAAATTGTGGAGATGGAAAAGCTCCTGGCGCAGCGCTAGGTCTGCTGCCCGGTACATTTAGACCCGAACCCCTTGAAAGTTACAGAAGGAATCAGCGCGTTGAACAAGAAGCGAGCTCAGGAGAATATTGACCGCCAGGCGCGGTTGGCTGCACTCCAGTCACAGCAGCGGGCCAGCGAACGGAAGCGGAACAGCTTGATTTTCGGCGGGATCGCGCTGGTGATTGTCGCCATCATCGTCGCCGTCACAATCGTGATCGTGCAGCAGGTCCAGGAGAACAACCGGATCGATGAGCTCGCCGGACAGGACATCGATGGCGTTGAGACCATCGAGGTGACCTCGTTCGAGCATGTGCAGGGCACGGTCGAGTATGAGCAGGCTCCTCCGGTGGGCGGTGACCACAGTCCGCTCTGGACGAACTGCGGCATCTACACGGAGCCGATTCCGAATGAGAACACGGTCCACTCTCTGGAGCACGGCGCCGTGTGGATCACGTACCAGCCGGACCTGCCGCAGTCGGAGATCGACGCGCTCACGGATCTGGTGGGTGACCGGGGCTACGTCCTCCTGAGCCCGTACGAGGGTCAGGAGTCGCCGGTCATGGCCAGTGCGTGGGGCCTGCAGCTCGGCGTCGATTCAGCTGAGGATGAGCGCCTTGCCGCCTTCCTTGCAAAGTATGTCCAGGGCGAGCAGACCCGCGAGCCGGGTGCATCCTGCGACGGAGCACTGGACCCCTCCGCCTAGACCTCGTTGAGTTGGCAGGATACGCCGCGTTTCCTTCGGGATTCGCGGCGTGTCCTGCTTAATGAACCCTATGCGGATGTTGGTTTGCGCAGGCTCCAGAAAGCCAGCGCCGCAGCGGCGACCATGAGCACCGCACCGATACCGGCAGTGACCACCACGCCGCTGTCGAAGGCATGAAACGCTGATTCGAGCAGGAGGGAGCCGGTTTCGGCAGGCAGCTCCGACGCAACGTTGATAGCGCCGCCCAGCGTTTCCGTCGCCGTCGTGCCCTGCCCTGCGCTCAGTCCGGGGGGGAGCACGAGGTGCTCCTGGTAGGAAGCCAGCAGGATGCTGCCGAGGAGCGCGGTCCCGAAGACGGAACCAACCTCGTAGGCTGTCTCGGAAATCGCCGAAGCGGCACCGGCTTTGGCGGCCGGGACACTGGACAGGATGAGGTCGTTCGACACCGTCTCCGATGCTCCCACTCCCGCGCCGAGCAGGACGAAGGCTGCCAGCAACGCCGCGATTGATCCGCCCTCGCTGGTCAGGGCAACAAACGCATAGGCTGCCGCCGAGAGCAGCAAAGCCGTCGGTACCACCCGGTGTGGTGGGACCCGCCGCACCAGGGGCACAACTGTCAGCCCGGCAATGATCGTCATGACCAGGCCCGGCACCAGCACAACGCCTGCCTCGAGCGGGCTGAGGCCTAGTACCAGCTGTAGGTGCTGGGATACGAAGTAGAGGAACCCCACCAGCGAAAAGATCGCGAGCAGGTTCACCAGCACCGCGCCGGTGAACGGCCGAACCGTGAAGAGCCGCACGTCGAGCATCGGGTTCTCGCGCGTCAGCTGACGCCGGACAAAGCCCGTTCCCGCGGCAAGACCAATGACGACGGCGGCCGCGACTACCGCCGCCGACCCCCCTTTGGCGAAGGTCTTGATGGCGAAAACGATGGGCAGCATTGTTCCCACGGAGAGCACAATGCTGACGTAATCCACGCGGCCGGGATTCGGATCTGCCGACTCCGGGACAAGGAGCGGCGTGACGGCGAGCAGAACCAGCAGTACGGGGACCGCCAGCAGGAAGACCGAGCCCCACCAAAAATGCTCCAGGAGCGCCCCACCCACCAGTGGACCCAGTGCCGCACCGGCCGAAAAGCCCGCAGCCCACACCGCGACGGCAAGGCGGCGCTGATTGCGGTCAAGGAAGATGTTCCGGATCAGCGACAGCGTGGAAGGCATCAGCATGGCTCCGAAAACGCCCAGCCCTACACGGGCCGCGACGAGGAGTTCCGCGGTGGGTGCGAAGGCGGCGGCAACCGAGAATACGGCAAAGCCGGTGGCGCCGATCATGAGGAGCCGGCGTCGTCCGAAGCGGTCTCCGAAGCTGCCCATCGCGACGAGCAGGCCGGCGAGCACCAGCGGATAACTGTCGATGATCCACAGCAACGTTGTGCCGCTGGTGTTGAAGGCCAGCGAGATTTCCGGCATGGCAAAGCTCAGAACGGTGTTGTCCACCGCCACCAACAGGACCGGCAGCATGAGGGCCGCGAGCGCGCCCCACTCACGGCGGCCGGCCAGAGGGGTGCTGACAACCGGGGAGTTCGCAGCCGAGACAGACATGTACTGAGTCATGGATCAAAGCTATACCGTCCAGCCGGTACAGTAAAGCCTGAAGGCTTCAGTATGATGAACGTCATGGCCAGTGCCCGGGAGCGGATCCTCGACAGCTTCGAAAGCATTCTCATTAGCGACGGCGAGCGGAGCGCCACGATGGAATCGGTCGCTGCAGCCGCTGACGTCTCCAAGGGCGGCCTGCTCTACCACTTCCCCTCCAAGGAAGCCCTGGTTGATGGACTGGCTGAGCGTCTGGAAGGGCTGGTTGCCCGTGACCGCGAGGCTATGGCCGCCGATCCCGAGGGCCCGGCGCGTTACTACGTGCGCACCTCCATGTATGAGAACAGCCCGCTGGATCGGGCGCTTGTTGCCATGGCGCGGTTGGCGCAGCAGGGACACCCGAAGGCGCAGGCAACCTTCGCGCTCATCCAGGAGCAGTGGCTCGGTGCCCTTGAGGCCGAGCTGGGAAGCCGGGCCGTTGCCCGTGCGGTCAAGCTCCTCGGGGACGGGCTGTATTACGACGCCGCGTTCTTCGCCGGTGCGGGCTCTGAGCAGCAGAGCGGCGAAGAGCTGAAGGAGGTCCTCGCCATCGTGGACCTGATCGTCCGCGAGGGTGCACAGGCGCAGGGCGGGGCACAGTCGAGTTAATCCTCGACGCCCCCTATCCACTTCGGCGAGCACTGGGTCTACGATGCTTCCATGGCTGAGCGACAGTGGTCCGGACACGTCTTCATCGGAATGAGCGTCGACGGCATGATCGCCAGGGCCGATGATGATCTGGACTGGCTGATGGGCGCCGCGGGCGAAGCGGAGGATCCCGAAGCGTCAGGCTTCCTTGAGTTCATGGCCTCGGTGGATCACCTGGTGATGGGGAGGAGCACGTACGACATCGTCGAGGCGATGGGGGAGTGGTTCTACGGCGATACACCGGTGTACGTGTTGAGCACTACGCTCCAGACAGATGATCCCCGCATCCGGATTGCGCGCTCACTGGATGAGGTCACGGCAATGCTCGACGACGACGGTGCGCGCAACGTGTACGTCGACGGTGGCAGGACAGTGCGCACGTTCCTCGCGGCGGGCTTGATCAAGACGCTCACGCTCACGCGGGTCCCCCTGCTCATTGGAGAAGGTAAGCCGCTGTTTGGTGCCCTCCCAGCCGATGTGCGCCTGCAACTCGATGAGGTCAAGGCCCTTGACGGCGGTGCGGTGCAGACACGCTACACCGTCCTCTAGGAACACCGGCAAAACCCTTGACTCAGTCACCATTGGGGAATAATCTACAACCAAATGGTTGTAGATCAGCTTTCGGAATCTGAAGTGGACCGGTTGTTCCACGCTCTCGCGGACAGTACCCGGCGCAGCATTGTTGTCCGCGCCATCAGCGAGGAGCATTCGGTTTCAGCCATGGCTGCGCACTACGCCATGAGCTTCGCGGCGGTGCAGAAGCATGTAGCGGTGCTGGAACAGGCAGCGCTCATCACCAAGGAGAAGCGCGGAAGGGAGCAGATTGTGCGCGCCAACCGGGAAACAGTCAGGAAGGCACGGCAACTGCTGGACGAGTACGAAAATATCTGGCGGCAACGCGTCGACCGGATTGCGGACATCCTCGCCGAGGGCTAGAAGTCAAGATCAGGAAGGGCAGCACCATGGCTGTAATCAGCACGGAAAAGGACCTCGAGGCACTCAGCCTCACGGTCGTTGCAGAGTTTGACGCCGCCGTCGAACGCGTTTGGCAGATATGGGAGGATCCGCGCCAGCTTGAGCGCTGGTGGGGCCCGCCCACCTGGCCGGCGACTTTCGACAAGCATGAGTTCCGCGAAGGCGGCTCAGCCAGCTACTACATGACCGGGCCCGACGGAGAGAAGAGCCGGGGCTGGTGGAAGTTCACCGCCATTGAATCACCCAGCCGCCTTGAATTCGACGACGGCTTCGCTGATGAGGCGGGTGCGCCGGTCGAGGCGATGGGCGAGACTCACGCCGTCATCACCCTGGAGGAAGTTGAAGCAGGCCGCACGCGCATGACCGTGGCATCCCGCTTCGAGAGCGTGGACCAGCTCCAGCAGATGCTCGACATGGGCATGGAGGAAGGACTGCAGCAGGCGATTGGCCAGATCGACGAGATTCTCGCCGAGCGGGCCAGCGTCTGACCAAAAAGCAATGGCCTCGGCGGGTTGTTGAACCCGCCGAGGCCATCACATGACAGCCGTCAGGCCTTTACCGCCAGCACGTTGCACGCGGCGCCCAACAGGATCGACTGGGCAGTGGAGCCCATGATCAGCTTGCCCACCGGCGTGCGGTGGCGCAGCCCGATGACGATGAGCTCGGCAGCGTTGCGTTCGGCAGCTTCGAGCACGTCTTCGGCAGCGGTGTCCTTGGAAGTTCCGTGGTGGAGGGTGAAGTCCACACCGGATGCCTGCAGCGTGCGCTGGAGGCGGGACATGTCGTCGTCGTCGGCGAAGGCGGGGTCCACCAGCCGGTCAGCGCGGGTGGTGTTGACCACCACCAGCTTCGCACCGCGCTGCTTCGCCTCTTCGACAGCGGCCTTCGCCGCGGCATCGCCCAGCGCGTTCGGCACGTAGCCGAGTACAACGGCACTCATCTTCCGCCTTCTTTCTGGTCAACTGCTGCGACCGTGGTTTCTTCGAGGACCTCGGACTCCATGGCCTTCTGCCTCTTCTTCAGCCAGAAGGAGAGGACGAAGATAACAATGAGCACCACGTAGATGGCCGCAGCGATCGGCGTGCTCACGAGGGCGATCGGGTCGCCCTGCGAGATCGCCAGGGAGCGCCGCAGCTGGTCCTCAAATATCGGTCCGAGGATCAGGCCGACCACCATCGGTGCGATCGGGTAGCCGTAGCGGCGCATGAAGAATCCGATCACGCCAACCACCAGCAGGACGAAGACGTCCACGGGGGTGAAGTTCACCGAGAAAGCGCCCATGGCGGCGAAGACCAGGATCCCGGAGTAGAGGTAGGGCCGTGGGATCTGCAGGATCTTCACCCAGATGCCCACGAGTGGCAGGTTCAGGACCAGCAGCATCAGGTTGCCGACGTAGAGGCTCGCGATCAGCGCCCACACCAGTGCACCCTCAACTTCGAACAGCAGGGGTCCGGGCTGGATGTTGTAACGCTGGAACGCAACGAGCATCATGGCCGCGGTGGCCGTCGTCGGAATACCAAGGGTCAAGAGTGGGACCAGCACGCCGGCAGCTGCCGCGTTGTTGGCCGATTCCGGCCCCGCGACTCCCTCGATTGCTCCCTTGCCGAACTGCTTCTTGTGCTCGCCCTTTGCGAGCTTCCGCTCCGAAGCGTAGGACAGGAAGGTTGCGACGTCGGCGCCGCCGGCTGGAATGGTTCCCACCGGGAAGCCGATGAAGGTTCCTCGGAGCCAGGGCTTCCAGGATCGCTTCCAGTCTTCCTTGCGCATCCAGTTTGTCCAGCGTCCGGCGACAGGAATCACCTTCACGGGTCCGTGGCGGAGCCGTGAAGCTACATAGAGTGCCTCACCGACCGCGAAGAGCGCCACTGCAACAAGCACGACGTCGATACCGTCCGCCAGGAACGGGTTGCCGAAGGTGTAGCGCTGCTGGGCGGTCAGTGCATCGACGCCGATCAGCGCGATGAAAAGGCCCAGCGCCAGGGATGCGAGACCGCGCAGCACGGAGGCTCCAAGCAGGGCGCCGACGGTCAGGAATGCAACGATCATCAGCGCGACGTACTCGGTGGGTCCGATCTGTACGGCGAATTCGGCGACGTAAGGTGCGACGAAGCTGAGCAGCACGGTGGCCACGGTTCCGGCTATGAAGGAGCCGATCGCCGCCGTCGCCAGCGCCGCAGCACCCCGGCCCGCCTTGGCCATCTTGTTGCCCTCCAGGGCGGTCACAATGGAGGCGGATTCACCTGGCGTGTTCAGGAGGATCGAAGTAGTTGACCCGCCATACATACCGCCGTAGTAGATGCCCGCGAAGACGATAATCGCCGCCGTGGGTTCGAGGCTGTAGGTGATGGGCATGAGCAGCGCCACTGTCATGGCGGGGCCGATGCCGGGCAGGACACCTACTGCAGTACCTACCAGTACGCCTCCCAGCGCGTACAGCAGGTAGATGGGCTGCATCGCAACGCTGAAGCCTTCGAGCAGTGCAAAGAAGTTATCCATTGAAGATTGCCACCCCTTCCAGGAGGAACCCAGGCGGCAGCGAGACTCCGAGGAGGCCTGCGAACACAAACTGGAGGATCAGGGCGAGTACGACGGCGATAATCGCGTTGCGCCACCACGGTTTGGCACCGAGGGACCACGCGGCACCGAAGAACAGCACGGCTGCCGCTACCGGCCAGCCGAGGGGGACGATGAGTGCAATGTGGATCGCGAGAAACCCCACGAGTTTGCCGACGGTCAGCCAGTCGGTCTTCACGCTGGGGTCAATGTCCTCGCCCTCCTCGGCGGCTCCGGTGTGCCCGCGCAGCAGCTGAATGATCAGCCCGATGCCGATGGCCACCATGATGCCGGAGACGATGAAGGGGAAAACGCGGGGACCGACAACACCGGCTGAGGGAGGAATCGGGATTCCTGCCCCGGCGACGAATCCAACGATGCCGACGCAAACAATGAGTCCTGCGAAGACCAGTTCTCCGAGGGGCCGAGCGGGCGCGGTATCAGTACCGCGCCCGCTCGATGCCGCGTTGATTGAAGAGCTCATCGTCGTTACAGCAGGCCGATCTCGGTCAGCGTGGTCTTGACGGTGGCGATGTCTTCCTCGAGGAAGGCCTCGAACTCCTCGCCGGCAAGGAAAGCGTCAGACCAGGCGTTGGTTTCGAGCGTGGTCTGCCACTCTTCGGTCTCCGACATCTTGGTCACGAGCTCCGTCAGCTCTTCGGCCTTGGCCTCGTCGATGCTGCCCGGTGCCACGACGCCGCGCCAGTTGGTCAGCACCAGGTCGATGCCCTCGTCGGTCAGGGTGGGGACGTCCGGCAGCAGGGCGGCGGGCTCGTCACCGGAGACTGCCAGCGCGCGCACCTTCCCGGCCTTTACCTGTTCGGCGTACTCGCCGACGCCGGAGATTCCGGCAGAAACCTTGTTGCCGAGCAGCGCCGCGAGGGACTCGCCGCCACCGGAGTAGGGGATGTAGTTGAGGTTCTCCGGGCTGATGCCGGCTTCCTTGAGCATCTGGCCCGCGAGGATGTGGTCTGCACCGCCGGCTGATCCGCCGGTGATGGAAACGCCCTGGCCGTCCTTCTCGATGGCGGACAGCAGATCATCGACTGTCTGGAACGGCGAGTCGGCCGGTACGACGACGATCAGCGGCTCTTCCGTCAACCGTGCGATCGGGGTGGTGTCCTCGATGCGGGTCTCGGCGGCGTTGGTTTCGACGGCACCGACCATCACGTAGCCCATGACCATCAGCGTGTTCGGGTCCTTCTCTGTGGCTAGCTGTGCAAGGCCGTTGGTGCCTCCGGCGCCGCCGACGTTGACAACTGACGCGTTATCTACGAGGTCGGTCTCCTGCAGGTCCTTCTGCATGGCACGGCCCGTCTGGTCCCATCCGCCGCCCGGGTCAGCGGGGACGATGATGTTGAGCCGGTCAATCCCGGCTTCTGCTTCTGCGCCGCCGCCTCCGGACGTGGTGCCGCATGCCGACAGTGCAAGGACAGATGCGACGCCGATCGCGCCGACAGCCGACAAGCGCTTCTTTGTGCTCTCGAGCTTCATTGGGTTTTCCTTCCATCAGTGTGATGCGCCTCACCACACGTTCAGGTCCAGCGTAGGAAGGGAAAAGTGGCGTGGGAACCATACGGTCACAACGTGCGTAGTGGTCTTTATGGTCATGGTCAGAGTCGCAGGTCCGACCATGCCCACAGGTCCGGTCTCAGCCATGATCCCGAGGCAGGCTCATACACCCAATCATGCGAGAATGGAAGGATGATCCGCACGATGTCGCTTAGATCACAACTGTTTTTTCTGCAGTTGTTGATTGTGCTGATCATTGTGCTGGTTGCCGGAACGGTCGCCGTCCGGATGCAGGAGCAGCAGATCCGTGACGCTTACCAGGGCCGCATGGTCGGGGTGGCGCAGTCCATGGCGCAGCTGCCGTCGGTGGTGGGCGCGTTCGACGACGAGGATCCCAGCTCGGTGATCCAGCCGATCGCTGAACTCACCAGGCAGGCGACCGGGGTCACCTACGTGGTGGTGACTGACGACGTCGGAATACGGTATTCGCACCCGAATCCGGACATGATCGGCCAGATGGTCTCGACTGATCCGTCCGTCCCACTCTCCGGCGAAACTTACATCGGCACACAGACCGGAACGCTGGGCGAGTCATGGCGGGTGAAAGTGCCCATCCGGAGCGAGGACGGCACTGTGATCGGGACCGCGTCGGTCGGCACCCTCGAGTCGACCCTCGCCGCTGACCTGCAGGAAGACATGCCGGTGCTCCTCGCCTGGCTGATCTTTGCCGCGCTGGCCGGTACGGCGGGTTCAATCTGGATCTCCAGGCTCATCTGGCGCCGTATTTACCGACTGGAACCGGAAGAGATTGCCGCGCTGCTTGAAACTCGCGACGCAATGCTCCATGGCATCGGTGAAGGCGTTGTGGCGGTTGACGAACGTGGCCGGCTGGCCGTGCTCAATGACGAGGCCAGAAGGTTGCTCGACCTTGGTGATGAAGCGATTGGAAGGTCGGCAAGCTCCGTTTTGGACCCCGCGCTCTCGAGCATGTTCGGATCAGCCGGTGACGCCGATGAAACCGTTCTCGTGGGAGAACGGGTGCTGCTCGCACGCTCGAGTGACGCCGTCGTCGACGGCCGGCGGGTGGGCAGCGTGCTGATCCTGCGTGACCGCACGGAACTGCACCAGTTGCTGCTGGATCTCGACGGAGCGCGGGATGTTACCCAGGCACTGCGAAGCCAGGCACACGAGTTCGCGAACAAGATGCATGTCATCTCGGGCCTGCTTGAACTGGGCCATACGGATAAGGCGGTCGACTTTATCTCGCGGTCCGGGCACGGCGGCTCGGTGGTTTCGGGAGACGTTTCGCCCGGCGTCAGCGATCCGGACACGGCCAGTCTCCTGATGGCCAAGACCACGATCTGCGCGGAGAAGGGCATCATGCTGATCGTCGACGAGACGTCGACCTTCGAGCCGGATGGCACCACCGACCCGGTCACAGTCCTGGGGAACCTCGTCGACAATGCGGTCGACGCCGTCGGCTCCAACGGAACCATTCACGTTCAGCTGACCTCCCATGCCGGAGGCTGCTCCATTGCGGTGTCCGACGACGGCCCTGGCATTCCGGAAGAACTGCGCTCTGACGTGTTTGCCTCCGGTTTCTCGACGAAGGACGCGGCGGGCTCCGGCTCCCGCGGATTCGGGCTCGCGCTCGTGCACAGGGTGGCCGAGCGCCGCTCCGGCTCAGTCACGGTCACGGAGTCGGTGCTGGGCGGTGCGCACATTGAGGTGAGGCTCGGCCCCGCGCCTCAGCCGTCGGCCCACGCTGACCCGCAGCCAACAGAGCTGCATCCCGCGCGCACTACCGGAATGCTGACTCCATGAGCCTCATCCGAACGCTGGTCGTCGACGACGATCAGGAAATCGCCGGTGTGCACTCAGGTTTCCTGCTGGCGCACGGAGGCTTCGACGTCGTCGGCGTTGCCAACTCCGGTGGTGAGGCGCTCGAGAAGGTGCGCGACCTGAAACCCGAGCTGATGCTGCTCGACATCCACCTGCCGGACATGTCGGGCATCGAGGTGCTTCGGGCGGCCCGGAACCTGCCCGGGGACCCGGTGGACATCATCGCCATCACCGCGGCACGGGAGCTGGAAACGGTCCGCGCCGCAATGGCCGGCGGCGTGCTCCACTACCTCGTCAAGCCTTTCAACTCAAAGGTGCTGATGCAGCGCCTTGATGACTATGTGCGGCACCGGGCAAGCATCATGGAACACAGCTCCGTCTCGGCCGGGCCGCTGGATCAGGAACGCATCGACAGGCTGCTTGCCGCCACGCCGACGAAGGCATCGTCCACGGTATCCCCGGTGCTCACGGTGTCACTGCCGAAAGGCCTGTCCCAGCCCACGCTCGAGGCAGTGATCGGCGCGCTCCGCTCTTCCGGATCGGGATTCTCAGCGTCCGAGGTTGCGGCGCAGTTGGGTCTCGCCCGGGTGAGCGCGCGGAGATACCTGGAGTACCTCGTCACGAAGGGCAACGCCCGCATTGTGCCCAAGTACGGTGCGGCGGGCAGGCCCGAGAAGTTCTACGTCTGGACCCGAAACTAGTCCGCAGCAACGGGTTCACAGCGGCCCGGGAAGCGATTAGGCTCGGGGTTGTCAGGTCAGGCGGGTAGAGGGCGCCGGGCAGAGCCGAATAAACGCAAGGAAATTCGCCATGTCTGAAAACACCTCTGTTGATAACAACCGCAGCATCCGTGACTGGGCCGACCTCGCCGAGGAAATGTGGTCCTACCTCACCGGCAAGGGTGCCGCGGTCAATTACAGCTTCATCGACATGACCATCGAAGTCCCACGGGACATCGGACCGGATGCGCCCCGCGCAACCTGGAAGCTGAACGGAACCGTCCGGGTCACCACCAGCGATAATGACGCCGCAGGCTCTGACAAGCACCGGAGCTAGCCAGTGTCACAGCGGGTACGCCTCGATATAGATCTCGCCTTCTCGCTCGCGGATACCGACGACGACGACGGCGCCACCGAAGAGAAACACGGCACCGTCAGCGCAGCCGGCTCCGAGGTGACCATTTACTGTGAGGATCCCTCGATAGCAGGTTTCGGCGGCCTTCCGTCACTGAACAGCGTGCGTGAGTTGGCAGCAAGCCTCGCCGACGAAGGCCTCACCGTGACGATCGCCGGCCCCGCGGGAACGCTGGTCAGCATTGGCAAGGTCGAGACGTCGATGGCCCAGCGTCTGATGACGCGGTCACCTCACATCCGTGCCGGGTCCCTCGCAGCGTTGGCGCCTTTGATCCGTGGAGGGAGCCGGAAGATCAACACTCCGCTGCTGCCGCCGTCGACCCCGTTTCCTCTGGTACCCACCGTGAACCGGCGCATCCGGCGTCAGGTGACCACTACCCACCACACGCCGGGCAGCGGACGTCCACGCCTCATCTTCGTGCAGGATTCCGACACCTGGAACGGGCAGGTTCCGCGTGAGGTGAATCTGGCTCAGGAGAAGATCGTCATCGGCAGCTCGCCTGACGCGGACCTGGTGCTTGAAGGGTTGCTTCCGGTCCACGCCACAGTGGAGCACAACGCTGATGACGAGTACGTACTCGTGCCGCACGGCCCCGTCCGTGGCAGCGTTCAGCCCGATGCTCCCTCAATCCTGAGGACCGGTGCACGCGTACAGCTCGGTGATTGGTGCCTCGCCTACTTCCGTGAGGAGTACGCCGATCATGGGCGTCCCTTCGGCGGCCGCAGCGGAGGCGAGCTGGCCTACCAGCGGCCGCAGTTCGACCCGCGGACGGGCGCGGTGGAGGAGGACGGCTCCGTCGGTATCGGCGATTACCGGCAAAACCCGCGCTGACCATGGACAGCGTGGAGCTCCTCCTTGATCTGCGCGGGGAGGAGCTTCTGCACCGGGACTGGGAGGCACTCAAGCAGGCAGGCCTTCCATCCCAGGCCAGGCACACCGCCGCGTCCAACCGTCCGCACATCACGCTGCTGGCTGCACCGCACATTCCTGCTGAGCACGACGGCGCCCTGGCGGCGCTCGTCGAGGTGTTGCCCCTTCCCATCCACATTGCCGGCCTTGTCACCTTCCGCACCGGTCGCGGGCAGGTGCTGGCGCACCTCGGCGTCGTCAGTGCGGCACTTCTCGAGCTTCACCGGGTGGTGCACGGCGTTCTGCGGGAGGTCCCGCAAGTCGCCGGTAATTGCCTCCCGGACCGCTGGGTCCCGCACATCACGCTCGCCCGGGGAATGAACTCCGCGCAGGTCGCCCAGGCAATGGACCTCCTGCCTGGCGACCACGGACTGCTCCCGCTCACCGCCCTGCGGCGCTGGGACAGCCACGAAAAAACGACGACCCTGCTGGGCTCAGGCTAGAAGTGCGGTCACGAGGATGAGCGACGGTACGGCAAGTGCCGAAGTGAGCACGACGACGTCGCGCGCGATCGGGATGCCCCGGTTGTAGCGGCTGGCGAAGAGGAAGGTGTTTTGCGCTGTGGGCAGCGTCGCCATCACAACTGCTCCGAAGAGCAGCTCGGATTCGAGACCGAATGCGAAGCGGGCCAGCAGATAGGCGATCACCGGCATGAACGCCGTCTTGATGAGGGTGGCAACGATGACTTCCGTGCGCACTTCCCGCGCGCCCAGCGGGCGGGTCCCACGCAGGGACATTCCGAAAGCCAGCAGGACCAGCGGCACCGCCGCGCCGCCCAGCAGGACGAGGGGCTCGTAGACCGGATCCGGGATGTCCACCCCAGTGAGCGCGACCAGCACTCCCAGGACCGATGCGATGATCATCGGGTTCCGGATGGGTTGAGAGGCGATGCGGCCGAAGGATGCCTTTCCGCCTGAGGCGATGTCCAGGAAGGCAAGGTAGAAGGGGACAAGAATGAGAAGCTGCACCAGAAGAACCGGCGCCACGGGCGTGGCGTCACCCAGCGCGTAGACGGCAATGGGGATACCGATGTTGTTCGCGTTCACGAAAGAACCGCTCATCGCGCCGACGGCCGTCTCCGCAGCACGCCGTCGGAACCAGATTCGGCTCAGCAGAACGTAGAGCAGGGCAGACGAAACCGAGGCGAGGAACGCCACCGGTGCGTAGGCGGAGAAGACCTCTTCCAGGTCCGCCGTCGCAAGGATCGTGAAGAGCAGTGCCGGGTTGGTGATGAAGAATGCCGTCCGGCTGAGCACCGGACCTGCGTCCCGGCCCGCAAGCTCGTACCTGCCTGCGAGGTAACCAATAAAGATGACGGCGCCCACGATGGCAAAGCCAATCAACACGCCCGCCATCGCAGGACCTCTCTGGTTCTGGGCTGGTTAGCGGAGGTGGTCTACGAGGGTGTCGGCGATGCCTGTGTAGGTTCCCGGGGTGAGTGCAAGCAGTCGTTCCTGGGCTTCGGGAGAAAGGCCGAGTTCCAGGACAAACTCACGCATCCGCTCAGCATCAACCCGGTGCCCGCGGGTGAGATCCTTCAACCGCTCATAGGGATCTTCCATGCCCGGCGTCCCGGCGATCGCTTCGGCGCGCATGACCATCTGAATGGCTTCACCGAGGACCTCCCAGTTGCTGTCGAGGTCCGCAGCCAGGACAGATTCGGCGACGTCCAGCCGTTCAAGGCCCTTGGACACGTTGGAGATGGCCAGCAGCGAGTGTCCGAAGGCTACGCCGATGTTGCGCTGCGAGGAGGAATCGGTCAGGTCACGCTGCCACCGCGAGGTGACAAGGGTCGACGCCAGGACGTCCAGCAGCGAGCAGGAGATTTCGAGGTTGGCTTCAGCGTTCTCGAAGCGGATGGGGTTCACCTTGTGCGGCATGGTCGAGGAGCCGGTAGCTCCCGCCACCGGCACCTGTGCAAAGTAACCGATCGAGATGTAGCTCCACACATCCGTGCAGAAGTTGTGCAGGATGCGGTTGAAGCGGGCCACGTCGGCGTAGAGCTCCGCCTGCCAGTCGTGGGATTCGATCTGGGTGGTCAATGGGTTCCAGGTAAGCCCGAGGCCCTCGACGAAGTCGCGTGCAACGGTCTGCCAGTCGGTTTCCGGTACGGAGGCGACGTGTGCGGCGAAGGTTCCCGTTGCGCCGTTGATCTTGCCGAGGTACTCCGTGCGGCGGATGCGCTGAAGCTGCCGTTCCAGGCGGTGCGCGACGACGGCGAGCTCCTTGCCCAGCGTGGTGGGCGTGGCGGGCTGCCCGTGTGTCCGGGAGAGCATGGGGACGGACCGCGATTCCTCGGCCATCGCCTTCACCTGGTCCACGAGGGATGACGCGGCGGGAAGCCAGATCTGCTCCACCGCGCCCTTCACTCCCAGGGCGTAGGAGAGGTTGTTGATGTCCTCGGAGGTGCAGCCGAAGTGAACGAGCGGCTTCAGGCGGCTGATGCCGATGCCTTCGAGCCGGCTGCCGATGAAATACTCCACTGCCTTCACGTCGTGGACGGTGACCCGCTCGATCTCTGCAAGCTCACCGACGGCGCTGCCGTCAAAGGTGGTGACAATCTCCCGCAGTGCTGCTTCCTGTTCACTGCTGAGCGCCTGCGTTCCGGGGAGGACGCTATTGCGCGTCAGGTGGATCAGCCACTCCACTTCCACGTGCACGCGATCCCGGTTCAGCGCCGCTTCGGAGAGGTAGTCGACCAGCGGGGCAACTGCTGGACGGTACCTGCCGTCCAGGGGTCCCAGCGCGATCGGGATCTGGCTCTCACCCTGGTGGATGGATACGGACGCAAGGTTGACCCGGGAGGAAGGAGTGTGCGGCATGCCTCCAATCATTCCACGATCGGCGGCATCCACCCGCTGCATGACAACTCCTCCACTCGAGCGGGATCGGGGCGGGATATCAACATAGGCGCACGTGCCCGACGCCGGCCCGTGCCTGCCGCCTACCGTTTTGGGCAGGCACAACCGCTGATTGAGGAGGGACCGGGCATGTATCCCAGTACCACGCCGGCACTACCGCGCGAGCAGGATTCTCATCAGGCTGTGCGGGACCTCGCCAGAGCGCTTCGGATCGAGGCGGAAGCCGTGGAATCGGTGCGTGAGCGTCTCCGGGGAGCCGAAGGTATCAGTTGGCACTCGCCTGCGGGGCAGAACTTCCGGGCGTACCTGGCTGAAAGGGCTAAGACTGTGACGGTCACGGCTGCACATCTGCGTGAAGTGGCTCTCGCGCTTGATGCCTACGGCGTGGCACTGGCCAGTACCGAGGGGAAGGGCGCCCTCGCATGACAGCTCCTGATCCAGACCTCAAGCCGATCGTTACGCCCGCCGATACAGAGGGGGTGGCGAGGGTGATCGGCGGAGTCGGCGGTATCCGTTTCCAATGGGATGAGTTGGACAAAGGCGCGCAGATCGTCAGCGATGCCGCAGCGGAACTGCAACGAATATGGGTAAGTATCAAGTGGATCGAGCTGCGCCTGTCGGCGGTCCGATCGCTCAGCGACCTGCTTGCCGCCGGTACCTCCGCCGCAGCGGGCGCAACAGCCACCGAGGGGATCCATGCGGGTCTTCAGCGGCTCTCGGAGGATAGCTCCGCCCTGGATGGAACAGCAGACAGGATCAGAAGAAGCCGCCTGACGTATGAGCTTGCTGAAATCAGCACCAGGGATCACATCAGCCATGCCGTTGCAGAAGTTCTCCCATCGGTGCCCTACCGGTCCACACCCGTGACGTTGACGCACACGAGAACTGACTCGATTCAGTTGCAGGGGACTGTGGATGGTCTGTTGTCGCGGGTGTCCAAAGCCCGGGATGAGCCCGGATCGTCCTTCGAGGTCCTGGAAGTGGCAGGCCAATCCGGACCGACCTATGTCGTTGTAATCCCCGGAACGGAGTGGACAGATGCGGGCCAGCCCTTCAATGGGGATGGAATCGCCGAATCGAAATTCGAGGACAGCAGGCATGTCAATGAAGCGGTGGCGGGCGCTCTTGAAGGAGTGGGCGCAGAGGCGGGCGCCAACGTCGTGCTGGTCGGTTACAGCCAGGGAGGAATGCACGCGGTAAATCTCGCGAACAGCGGGCGGGTGCATGAAACGTATTCGGTTGATCTGGTTGTTACGGCAGGATCTCCCATCACCGAGGAGGACGTTCCGCAGAGCACCACCTTTCTCCACCTTGCCCACGAGGATGATCACATCCCGACGTGGAACTTCGCCCCCGTCACGGACCGGCCGAACCAGGTATCAGTCATGCTTGATCATCCGGTCGAGTTGGCCCCGGGCGAGGTCTTCGGCCTCGGTCCCGCCCACAAGATCAGGAGTTACCGGGAGGGTGCGCGGGCGGTTGACCTGAGCTCGCATCCGTCCATCGCACCGATCACGGCTGCGCTCAGCACGGCTGTGGCGGGAACGTCAGCCAAGCGCCACGTTTTCCAGATCACCAGGGCGCCTTTCTCCGGTCCTCAGTCAGCTCCGGCAGGCACACGCTCCAGCAACCATCAGGCCAAGGCAGGCTCAGCGCCTGGTGCCGGTGATCGTTCCCGCGACAAGTGAGACCAGGCTGATGATGATCGCCCCGAGGATCGCGGTCCAGAAGAAGTCGTCCACCACGAAGTTGATCGGGGTGAATGAGGTGAGCCACGAGGTGAGCATGAGCATCCCGGCGTTGATGATGATCGTGAAGAGGCCGAGAGTGAGGATGGTCAGGGGAAGCGAGAGCAGCGATACCACTGGTCGAACCAGGGCGTTCACAATGCCGAACACCAGACCGACGAAGAGGAAGGAGAGCACGCTTTCGACTGTTTCGTCACTGGATACTTCGACGGCGGCTTCTGAGCCCAATTCGATGCCGGGTAACAGCCATGCCGCCACCCACAGGGCAAGAGCGTTGATGAAGACTCTCACAATGAACCTGAGCATGGACTTATGCTGTCACACCCGGTCAGCCTGATCCGCTGCCTGACCAAGGTTTCCAGTGCCGGCCGTCGCCCGCTGACCAAGCCTCGCCAGTACGCTTGTGCACATGAGTGCACCCGAAAACCACACCGACGTTGCTGCGGAAGAGGTCACCCGCATCCACCCGCGCAGCGTACTTGGTCGACTGCCCCGTTACGCCGCCGGGAAACCCCCGGTGGTCATCGAAGGGCTGGAGAGCTACAAGCTTTCGTCGAATGAGAACCCACTGCCGCCCCTCCCCGCGGTACTGGAGGCCATTGCCCAGCAGACCCAGGTCAACCGCTACCCCGACCCGATGACCACAACCCTGCGCACCGAGCTCGGTGCCTTCCTGGGAGTGCCGCCCGAGGACATCGTCACCGGCGCCGGAAGCCTCGGCGCACTCAACCAGATCCTCGCCGCATTCGCAGGGCAAAACGACTACGACGCACCCGACGAAGTCATCTACCCCTGGCGGTCCTTCGAGGCGTACCCGATCTGCGTGGGGCTGGCAGGCGCCACAAGCGTGCAGGTTCCCCTGCTCCCGGACTCAACCCACGACCTCGATGCCATGGCCGCAGCCATCAACGAGCGCACCCGCGTCATTCTCCTGTGTACGCCAAACAACCCAACCGGCCCCGCACTCAGCGAGCAGGAAGTGAGGAGTTTCCTTGCCCGAGTGCCGACCAATGTCGTCGTCGTGCTGGATGAGGCCTATGTGGAATTCGTTCGAAAGACCGACGCCGTAGAGGGACTCCCGCTCTACCGCGACTATCCCAACGTCGTCGTCCTCCGCACGTTCTCCAAGGCGCACGGCCTCGCGGGGCTACGGGTGGGGTACTCCATCTCCCAGCCCACTCTCACCGAGCACCTTCGCGTCAGCGCCACGCCCTTCGCGGTATCCCAGATCGCCGAGCACGCCGCCGTCACTTCACTGCGCCACATCGACGAGGTCCGGGAGCGAGTGCAGAGCATAGTTGACGAGCGCTCTCGGGTGGTCGGCGGATTGAGGGACCTCGGATGGCAGATCCCGGAAGCAGAAGGAAATTTCATCTGGCTTGCACTGGGGGAGAACACTCCGGAGTTCGCTGCGCTCGCAGAACAGCAAGCCCTCTCAGTGAGGGCATTCGGCACAGAGGGGATACGGGTCAGCATCGGAGAACCCGAGGCAAACTCCCGCTTTCTCGAGCTCTGTGCAACCTACACAGGGGGCCCAGGCGTTTCCTAGCACTTCACAAATAGGTGGTGGGCGCCGTCGTCGCTACTCTAGTAGACTGCGCATGCACTCTAGTGCATGAACCAGCAAAACATATACTACCCACGGAATATTACCTGCGAGGAACCAGAGTATGGCAACACCCCGCCTGCCTGCAGCCGAGTTCGATGCAGAGGAGCAGCTCGACGCGCACCACCTCCCCGAGTCCCCCCGGGACCCCTCTGGAATGGTGCAGATGCTCACGCCCGAGGGCGAGCTGAAGAATCCGGACTTCAGGGGCTATGCCCCGGCCGAGGACGAGCTTGCCGCGCTCTACCGGGAGATGTATCTGATCCGACGGTTCGATCAGGAAGCCACCGCCCTGCAGCGGCAGGGTGAGCTTGCACTCTGGGTGCCGATGCGCGGCCAGGAGGCAGCCCAAATCGGCTCCGCCCAAGCCATGCAGGCGCAGGATTACGCATTCCCCACCTACCGCGAGCACGGTGTCGCCGTCTCCCGGGGGGTGGCCCACACAGACTTGCTCAAGCTGTTCAGGGGCGTCACGAACGGCGGTTGGAACCCGAAGGACTCCAACTTCCACCTGTACACGCTGGTGCTCGCAGCGCAGTGCCTGCACGCTGTTGGCTACGCCATGGGGATGCAGCGTGATCAGGTCGCGGAGCCGTCCGCGCCGAAAGCAGCCACCGTGGCCTACTTCGGCGACGGGGCCAGCTCCGAGGGCGACGTCCACGAATCCATGGTCTTCGCCGCCTCCTTCAATGCCCCGGTGATCTTCTTCTGCCAGAACAACCACTGGGCCATCTCAGTGCCCACCGAGGTCCAGTCACGGGTTCCGCTGGCACACCGCGCCCACGGATACGGTTTCCCGGGCATCCGGGTGGACGGCAACGATGTCCTCGCGGTGCAGGCAGTGACCCGCTGGGCCCTGGACCGCGCACGCAACGGCGGAGGTCCGGTTCTGATCGAAGCGTTTACCTACCGGATGAGCGCGCACACCACCGCTGATGACCCCACCAAGTACCGTCTTGCCGCAGAGGAAGAGCAGTGGGTGGCACGTGACCCGCTGACCCGGGTGGAACTCCGCCTGCGCGCCACCGGTACCGGAGATGACTTCTTCGAGCAGCTGGAGGAGGAAGCGAAGGCGCTTGCCGCGAAGCTGCGCGCCGGGGTCCTGTCCATGGAAGCGCCGGGCCTGGAGCATCGGTTCGCTACCACCTATGCGGAAGCGCACCCGCTCATCCAGGAAGAACTGCAGGTTTGGCGGGACTACGAAGCCGGGTTCGACGTCGAGGAAGGTGCTCGCTGATGGCTGTGATGACCATAGCAAAGGCCATCAACGAGGGACTGCGGGCCGCGTTGAGCGCACACCCGACCGCCCTCCTCATGGGCGAGGACATCGGGGACCTCGGCGGCGTCTACCGGGTCACCGAGGGCCTCAAGGCCCAGTTCGGGCCGGACCGCGTGGTGGATACGCCCCTCGCCGAGTCGGGGATCATCGGCACCGCCATCGGGCTCGCCCTCCGCGGGTACCGGCCCATCTGTGAGATCCAGTTCGACGGATTCGTCTTCCCGGCGTTCAACCAGATCACCACACAGCTGGCAAAAATCCATGCGCGCAGCGACGGGCTCCTGACCGCACCGGTCGTCATCCGGATCCCCTACGGCGGCGGGATCGGGAGCGTTGAGCACCACTCCGAGTCACCCGAGGCGCTTTTCGCCCACACCGCCGGCCTCCGGATCATCACGCCGTCCAACCCGCATGATGCTTATTGGATGATCCAGCAGGCGGTCATGTGCGCGGACCCGGTGATCGTGTTCGAGCCGAAGCGCCGTTACTGGTTGAAAGGGGAGGTGGACGTGTCAGCGGTGCCGTCGAGTCCCTTCCAGGCCGAGGTGCTGCGGGAAGGCAGCGACGCCACCATTGTGGCCTATGGTCCGCTGGTGCCTGTTGCCCTCGCCGCGGCGAACGCCGCCGCTGAAGACGGCAGAAGCGTCGAGGTCATCGACCTGCGTTCCATCTCACCCATCGACTTCGATACCGTCACGGCCTCCGTATTGAAGACCGGGCGGCTGCTGGTCGCGCATGAGGCCCCCACCTTCGGCGGCATCGGCGGGGAGATCGCCGCACGGATCACCGAGCGTGCGTTCCTGTCCCTCGAGGCGCCGGTCACTCGGGTAGGCGGCTTTCACCTGCCGTATCCCACCGCACGTACCGAAGAGCACTACCTGCCGGACCTCGACCGTATCCTGCACTCGCTCGATACGGTGTTCGCCTACTAGAAGGACTCCCATGACGCTGAATACCTTCAACCTCCCTGACGTGGGCGAGGGTCTCACGGAGGCCGAGATCGTCCGTTGGCAGGTCCAGCCCGGCGCAACCGTCGCCGTCAATGACGTCATCGTGGAGATCGAAACCGCCAAGTCGCTCGTCGAACTCCCGTCGCCCTACGCAGGTGTGGTTGCCGAGCTCCTCGTCCAGGAGGGCGAGACCGTGGAAGTGGGAACGCCCATCATCTCGGTCTCGGACAGCGCGCCGGCAGATCCGGGCAGTGCTGCGGAGGAGCCGCCGGCCGCCGAACACGTGCCGGGCGAATTCGTCACTCCGCCGGCGGCAGCGCCGTCATCGGATGCGAACGCGCCTCTGGTCGGAACCGGTCCCAAAGCCGATTCCTCCCGCCGCAGACCGCGCAGCAACCGCCCCGCCAGCGCCCCGGAAACACCAGCGACGACGACGGCGCCGGCACCCGCATCGGCGCACGTCACCGATGTGCAGCCGGCTGGCAGCGCAGCAACACCGTCCGCTACGGCACCGTCGGTTGCAACACCGGTAGCAGCAGCACCGCCCGGCGCGTTGCGTCGCGCCCTCGCGAAGCCGCCGGTCCGCAAGGCCGCCCGCGATCTCGGAATCGACCTGGCCGACGTCCCCGCCACCGGCGGCTCCGGAGAGGTCACCAAACAGGACCTCCTGAGCTACCAGGCGCAGCGGGACGCCGAGCAGGACCACGCGCCATCGTTCTGGGGAGCTGCCACACGTCCGCAGGATGAGCGGATTGAGCGCATCCCCGTGAAGGGCGTCCGCAAAGCCACCGCCCGGGCGATGGTCGAAAGCGCCTTCTCCGCTCCGCACGTGAGCATCTTCGTGGACGTCGACGCCTCCCGGACCATGGAGTTCGTGAAACGGCTGAAGGTTTCACGGGACTTCGAGGGGATCAAGGTGTCACCGCTGCTGATCCTCGCCAAGGCTGTCATTTGGGCAGCAGCCCGGAACCCATCGGTCAACGCGACCTGGACGGACCAGGAAATCCTGGTCAAGCACTTCATGAACCTCGGTATCGCGGCCGCCACGCCCCGCGGACTCATGGTGCCGAACATCAAGGATGCCCAGGATCTCTCCCTGAAGGAGCTGGCGCTCGCGCTCAATGACCTGGCCTTGCGCGCACGGGCCGGCAAGACCCAGCCCGGGGAGATGCAGGGCGGAACGCTGACCATCACGAACATCGGCGCCCTCGGCATCGACACGGGAACTCCAATAATCAACCCGGGTGAAGTGGCCATCGTGGCGTTCGGAACCATCAAGCAGAAGCCCTGGGTGCTCGACGGCGAGGTCATACCGCGCTGGATTACCACCCTCGGCGGTTCGTTTGATCACCGCGTTGTCGACGGTGACCTGAGCGCCAGGTTCATGGCCGACGTCGCGTCGATCCTTGAAGAGCCGGCGTTGCTGCTCGACTGATCCGTGAGGGACGCCGACGGCGGAGATTCCGCCGTCGGTCAGTTGCGGGCGGAATTATTCTCGATCGCAGTCTGCAGGATCGGCGCGAGACGTCGGACGCCCTCCTCGATGTCCTCCGGAGAAACCGCGCTGAAAGCCAGACGCAGCTTGTTTGACGGTTCGTCCGAGGGCGTGAACGCGGCTCCGGGGATGAAGACGACGCCGGCATCAATGGCCTGGTAGAGCAGCGGGTACGTGTCCACGCCCTCCGGCAGGGTGACCCAGATGAAGAAGCCGCCGTCCGGTGTGGTCCAGGAGGCGCCCTCCGGCAGGTGCTCGGCTAGGGCTTTCAGCATGGTGTCGCACCGCTCGCTGTAGAGGGAGCGTGTGTTGGAGAGGTGCCCCTGCCAGTCGTAATCGCTCAGGTACGCGGACACCAGCATCTGCGTCAGCGGCGACGGGCACAGCACCACCGCTTCGCACGCCAGATAGAACCGGCGATGCAGGTGCCGTGGAACAAGCGCCCAGCCAAGGCGGACGCCGGGAGCGAAGATTTTCGAGAATGAGCCGAGGTAGATGACGTCGTTCGGGTTGTCGGCCCGCATCGGCGGCAGGGGGTGCCCGTCAAAGCGGAGCAGACCGTACGGATTGTCCTCGAGGATCAGGATGTTGTTGGCGCGGCAGATATCGACAACACGCTGTCGCCGGTCCGCGGCCATGGTTATGCCGCTCGGGTTGTTGAAGCTGGGGATGGTGTAGAGCAGCTTGATGCGGCGACCCTCCGTGAGCAGGTCCGCGATGCACTGCTCGAGTCTTTCCGGCACGAGACCCTGCTCATCCATCTCGATAGCCTGCACGTCCACCTGGTAAGCCTCAAAGGTATTTAGGGCGCCTACATACGTCGGGTCTTCACACAGGATCACGTCGCCGGGGTCGCAGAAGACTTTGGCAGCGACGTCCTGCGCGGACTGCGAGCCGGTGGTTACAACGATGTCTGCCGGATCCGCATCGGTGATTCCTTCGGCGGCCATCACCTCGCAGATCTGGCGGCGGAGCTGTTCCATGCCCTGGCCGCCGCCGTACTGCAGCGCCTCCAGGCCATGCTCGGAAATGAGTCGCTCAGCGGTCTTCCCCAACTCCTCCAGCGGAAGCGACTTCAGGTACGGGCTCCCACCTGCCAGCGAGACGAGTCCGGGCCGGATGGAGATGTCGAAGACGTCCCGGACGGCGGACTGTTTGATGTTCGCGGCCCGCTCGGAGAACAGATCCTCGTGTCGGTGGGCCGACTCCGCAGCCCGTTCGAGGGCTACCTCGGTTTCGGCGGGCAGCAGCGTCGAGTTCAGTTCATCCTGAGAGGTCACGCGTCGAGTCTAGAGGACACGTTCACCGATAGACAACAGAAGTTGTCTATATCCACCCTGCCTGGCACGCTTTGATGCCCGCCTGGAAACGACTGTCCGCGTGCAGGGCCTCGAGCATCCAGGCGATGTGGCGCCGGCAGGTGCGCACATTGATGTCCAGGCGCCGGGCGATGACCTCGTCGGAGTAACCGTCCGCGAGGCACTTGAGGATGGCCCGCTGGGTGCTGTTGAGGGGGGAGGGTTTCGGCTCGTCAATGAGGAAGGGCTCGCTGAGCTCCCAGGCGAACTCAAACAGCTGGGTGAAGATGTGGATCAGGTGAGGATCCCGGACTACCAGCGCCGCCTTGTCGTCGTGCTTGAGCTGACGGGCCACCAGTGCGAGTTTCCGGTCGAAGATCAGCATGCGGAGCGGGACACGTGGCAGCGCACCGAACTGCCCGCCTCCGGCCGTGATCGCCGCGACCGCCTTGCGCGTTGGAACGTGGTCGCGTGTGCTGACATCGTAGAGCGTCTTGCGCTCAACGCCCTGGCTGAGCAGCTCCAGATCCTTCCGGACGTTCTCCTCCTGAACATCCGCCGTCGATCCCTGGCCGGGCTGGGCAATCAACACCTTCTCGCTGACGTCCCTCCCGTAATCGATGAGCACCCGATGGATGAGATGCGGGTCTTCCAGGGTCTCTATCGAGGAGCTGGTGATAACACCTTTTCGAGCTTCCAGGTAGGTCGGCACTAGGGTGGACAGTTCCCGTCGTCGGGCGCTGATCCTTGACCGGAGGTCCTGCACCGCCCGCTCATCTGCATCGACGAGATCGGCCAGCGCCACATCGGGAGAAACGGCAACATATGCGTCCGGAGAGGCCCCCTGCTCGCTCAGCAGCCGGCGTTCCACGAGCACTTCCATCGCCGAGTCAATCTCCCGTAGGGTGTAGCCAAGCGCCTCCGAGGCCTGCGGTTTGGTCCATCCCGGGTGGCCGACAGCATAGCGGTATAGCTCAATGGACATACCGTCGAGCATCCGGGTTCCCTTTCCTGCTGGCTGCGTTCTCATGGGTAGCCTACAGACCCGCCGTCGGGGTCCTGCTTTCGGCGTCCGCGCTGGTCGCCGCAAAGCCCGAAAATGACGCCGAAAAACATGACATGCCAGCTTAATGACATCGCTGCCGCGCCTGTGCGATTTCCGTTCCCAAGACCCTCAAATCAGCGGAAATACAAGGCATGCAGGCCTGACACCAGGGACCTGTGAAGGGTCCACAGGAGTCTGGATGTCCGCATCAGGTCATGTCCTGAAGAGGGCCTCGTCTCAGCTGGACACGCCTTGAGAGCCACGCACATGCTGGATTTACCGGCTCGACGGCGACCGGGACAGCGTCACATGCAACCTGACGGAAGGGAACGTCCAGTGAAGAAGATCATCGGCGCAGCCGCAGGCCTCCTTGTCGCAGCAGCAGCTCTCGCACCGGCCACCCCGGCAGTTGGAGCAGCAAGCTGGGATTGGCCAAAGACCGTGACCGCGAGCTGGGACTGGCCGAAATAAGACCAGTTGCATAGCGTTTCAGGCCTTTATCGCTGAAGCTGGAACGCCCAAAGACTCGCCCCAGCGGGGGTAACCATTAGCCCGAAGGAGGATGCCATGAGTCAGCTGACAGCGGTTCGAACCGCCTCACGAACAGCACTCAGCGCTCAATGGTGGCATCTCTCCACTCATGCAGGCGGTTTCGATGTAGCGGACGGCATCATCGCAGACCTGGTTACCCCGCTGGCGGCGCAGGCTCAAGTACTACGAGCCGGAAGATGGTTCTACACGCGAAGTGTAGAACCATCTGCTGTTCAGGTGCGTCTGCACATCCTGGCGCAGCCCGCAACCATCGAAGGGCTGCGGACGGCGCATCAGTTGCTGCTGAAGCGCAACCCCGACACGTTGGCCGCACTGCCCTCCCGCCAGTCCATTTCCACGCCGGCCACCAGCGGGTACTACCTGCGCGGTGTCGAAGACGCCGACCCTCAGCTCGAAGCCGAGCTGTACAAGTACGGCGGAGTCGAGGGCCTTGAATTGGCAGAAGAAGTATTCGAGCTTTCCTCCGAGTTGGCGGCATGGGGAACGCAGCGTTTCTCAAAGATGCACAGCCGGTCCGCGTTTGCCGCGCTGGTCCTCTTCGACTCTGCACGGAGCATGATGAGAGGCTCCCGTTCCGCGAGTTGGGCTGATCGGCGGCGGATCTCCTGGAACTATTACTGGGACAGCCATCTCAGGACCTGCACCCCTGATCTCGGCCCACGAGGCCCCGCAGTCCGGGAAGCGATTATTAACCAGGTGAACGCGAAAGTACCCGCTTTCCAAAGCCTGATGGCTGCAACGGCTGCCGAATCAGCGGTACACAACTGGCGGCGCCGGTGGTTCCGTGCGGTGGACGCCTACCTTTACCGCGCAGACAAGGCACGCGTAAGCCGAAGCGCCCAGCACCTGACCGTGCACCAGGCCCATATGACTTTGAACCGCCTTGGTTTCAGCCGCCGCGAGGAAGCCGTCCTCGGCTTGTACGCCCGCACGTGGAGCGCAGACCGTGAACGCGTCCTGTTCAACCGGAATTGACTACGTCCTGCTCGATCGTCCACCTAAGACGAGAAAGGAAAGTGCAGTATGGCCTACAACGAAGACGTCATCCTCGCCGCTGACACACACGACTTGAGCGAAGCATTGGGATGTTCGCCCGACACCGTGGAGAATCTTCGCGGAATGGGAGTGATCGCCTCCCAGGGAGAGCTCTGGGAAGTCGGAGCCGCGCGGGACTACCTTCGCGACGCCGCCTGGGCCGATAGCCTCTGGCACTGAATCAACCCAACAGAAACCGCCGGGACACTGAACGCAAAAGCCCGGGCCCTCATGAGTCCGGGCTTTTCAGTGCGGGGGCTTTATGCTGCGGCGCCCACAGCGACGCCCTCCAGTGACTTCACGATGGACCGAAGCTGCTCAACCACTTCCTCGTCATCCTTGGGGTGTACGTCCGCGAAGCGTGTGATCGAGCTGGGGATGGACAGCTTCGCGTCCTCAAGGACACGGGCGCCCGCCACCGTGAGAGAGCGGCGTGCGTCGTCGTGGGCCCACACCCCGCCGTACTGACCGAATGCTGAGCCGATTACCGCGGCGGGCTTCCCGCTGATGGCCCCCGCGCCGAAGGGACGTGACAGCCAGTCGATGGCGTTCTTCAGGACGGCCGGCATGGTTCCGTTGTACTCCGGGGAAACCACCAGCACCGCGTCGGCGTCCTGGGCCGCTGCCCGCAGCGCGGCGCCGGCCGGGTGCCTGGCGGCGTCATTGTCGTTGTCTTCGTTGTAGTACGGGATGTCGGCGAGTTGGTCGAACTGAACCACGTTTACGCCCTCGGACGCACGCAGCGCGAAGGCTTCAGCAAGTTGTTGATTGATGGAACCTTCGCGGAGACTTCCAACGAGCGTGAGAACAGTGAACTTCGCCATAAATTACTCCTCGGGGCGCTGTGGCGCAGGCGCGCCGATCAAGCTTTACAGGAGTTAAAACTCTCTCTTGGAATCCGCTATTCCGGCGCCGGCTGTGACATGCACGACGCCGGCCTGTATCTCACCGCTCCAAGGACCCGCAAGCGCCTACGTGGCGTCCAGGGCCCCGCCGTCCCGGAGGCGACTGATCAGGGAACCGAGCTCCATCCGGAGAGTGGTACTTTTCTCCGCGAAAAGCTCGTCCTCGAGGGAACGCGCCTCGGCGAGGGCTTTGCTGCCCGTATCGGTGATCGAGTGGACGTCTTCCTCCGCCTCCACGAACCCCAACTCGGTCAGGTTGTTGATCGAGGTTTCACTGACGGACCCGGAGAGGAGGCACTGTGCGGCGATCTCCGACACGGTAGCTTCCCCCAGTTCTGCAAGGCCGCTCAGTACGGACAGGTCGAGGGGGGTCAGCCCGAGTTCGGCCAACTGCGAGTGCAAGTGCTGCTGCACGAAGTGGGCCGCTGTGGTGAGCATGAGGCGCGTCGAGTGCGTGTCTACTGTCACGCCGTCGGCTTGACCGATTTCAGCTCCACCGGAAGAGACCGGCGAAGCGGGCACGTCAGCGCTGAAGTCTGGAGTGGATTGAGGGCTGAGGTCCTGGGCAGTGGCCATTGAGGTCCCTTGGGTACGAGGAATTCCGCGGCCACTGCTTGACCGAGGATTGATCATAGTATGGCTTCGCGAAGTCGTAAACTCCGTTGTCTTCGTCCTTCGGCTGGTGCCGAAGAGGAGTTGCGGCCCTAGGGTTGGGGCATGGAGAAAATCAGGACTGCCCTCATCGGATTCGGCTTGGGCGGAAGGGTTTTCCACGCCCCTTTTATCAGCACCAATGGCCGGTATTCACTCGATGTCGTCGTGACGTCCAACGAGGACCGTATCGCCCAGGTGGAGACCCAGTACCCCGAAGCCCGGATTCTCCGCACCGTCGACGAGCTGTGGCAGCAGCTCGATCAGCTGGATCTCGTGGTGGTGAGTACGCCTCCCGCCACTCACGCACCGCTGGCGGAGCGGGCGCTCAGGGGAGGCACCGCCGTCGTTGTTGATAAGCCGTTCGTGGTGGATTCAGCAGACGGCGAGCGGCTCATTGACCTCGCCCGGGAGGAAGGGCAGCTGTTGACCGCCTTCCAGAACAGGCGCTGGGACGGCGACTTCCTGACCGTTCGGAAGCTGCTCGAGGAGGGCCGGCTCGGGACGGTTCGGCGGTTCGAATCCCGGATGGAAACGTACAAACCGCTGGTCACCAAGCCGTGGAAGGCCAGGAGCGGGGCCGAAGAGGGCGGCGGGATTCTCTA
Organism: Arthrobacter sp. TJ-170; assembly: GCF_058269305.1. Taxonomy (NCBI): domain Bacteria; kingdom Bacillati; phylum Actinomycetota; class Actinomycetes; order Micrococcales; family Micrococcaceae; genus Arthrobacter; species Arthrobacter sp. TJ-170. The sequence continues at coordinate 64,177 of NZ_JBZCNL010000011.1, forward strand.
CGACCTCGGCCCCCACCTGATCGACCAGGCGCTGCAGCTCTTCGGCGACGCGGAACTCATGCACGTGGAGCGCGCGGCCCATCGGGAAGTCGAAGGGCCCGACGACGACGTCTTCCTAGCTCTTCGGCACTCCTCGGGCGTAATCAGTCACCTCTGGATGAACGCCCTCGCGCCGCAGGCGGCACCGCGGTTCCGGGTCACCGGTTCGGAGTCGGCGTACACCAAGTGGGGAGTGGACGTGCAGGAGGGCGCAGTCGATGCTGGGATGCTGCCCACCGATCCCGGTTACGGCGTCGAAGACAAGCTGGCGTGGGGACTGCTCGGGTTCGATCATGAAGCCACACGCCAGCCCACCGAGAACGGCAACTACCCGGCGTTCTACGAGGTTCTTGCAACGGCGCTGCAGGACGGTGGTCCTGTTCCGGTCGATCCGGCGGACAGCCTGCGCGCCCACCGGATCATCGAGGCCGCGTACACCTTCTAGACGAGCTGGCGCCAGTCTTCGGTGAGGTCAAGGCCATGGGCCTCGGACACCGAATGGTGCGCCACCGCGCCGTCGGCAATATTGAGCCCGTGCGAGAGCGCAGGAATTGCCTCGAAGGCACCGCGGACTCCCTTGTCCGCCAGCGCTATGGCGTAGGGGAGGGTCACGTTGGTCAGCGCGTAGGTCGACGTGTTCGGAACGGCCCCGGGCATGTTGCCCACGCAGTAGAACAGCGACTGGTGGACGGTGAACGTGGGGTCCTCGTGGGTGGTCACGTGCGAGTCCTCGAAGCACCCACCCTGATCCACCGCAATATCCACGAGCACACTGCCAGGCTTCATCCGCGAAACCATGTCGTTGGTGACCAGCTTCGGCGCCTTGGCACCCGGGATGAGGACCGAGCCGATGACCAGATCGGCGTCCAGCACAGCGCGCTCGATCTCGAAGGCGTTGGACGCGATCGTCCTGATCCGGCCCGCGTACTGGGCGTCGAGTTCGCGCAGGCGTGCGATGTTGATGTCCATGACGGTGACGTCCGCGCCGGTTCCCACGGCCATCGCCGTAGCATTTGTGCCGGCAACACCGGCTCCGAGGACAACCACCCGTGCCGGACGGACGCCCGGCACGCCGCCCAAGAGGAGTCCGGGACCTCCGGCCGGCGCTGTCATGACCTGTGCTCCCACCTGGACGGAGAGGCGCCCGGCCACCTCGGACATGGGCGCCAGCAGGGGCAGCGCCCGGCCGTCCTGGACGGTCTCATAGGCAATCGCCGTGACGCCGGATTCCATCAGCGCATGCGTCAGCTTCGGTTCAGCCGCGAGGTGCAGGTAGGTGAAGAGGACGAGGCCCTGCCGGAAGCGGTGGTATTCCTCGGCAATCGGCTCCTTGACCTTCATGACCATGTCGGCGCGCGCCCAGACGTCATCGGCGTCGTCGACGATCTCCGCGCCCGCGGCGACGTACTCAGCATCGGTGATGTTCGATCCGACGCCGGCTGACCGCTGCACCAGGACCGTGTGACCGTGGGTGCGGAACTCGTGCACGCCCGAGGCCGTAATGGCTACGCGAAACTCGTTGTTCTTCACTTCTTTGGGGACGCCGATGATCACGGGATTCTCCGTTTACTCTCAGGTTGAGTTAGGGGTCGAGCAGGGAGTTTGTGGCTCCGCAATTACAGGATACGAGCGCTTCTGCCGCGCGGACAGGGCGCAGATCTACCCGCCCGCGCAGGGATGAACGACGACGTCGGGTACTGGCGTTGTTGCTTCTGCGCCATTCTGGGCACTGGAGCGGATCAGGGGCGAATGTGACCTGGGCCACTAACATGAAGTCGCTCGGTATTCCAGTCGACATTTGTCGAGTTGTGGAGCGCCAAGTGTCGTCGCCGCGGTCCTAGGATGAGTTGGTGCAGACAACGCAGGTGGAGCTCGAGGTGGAGCGGATAGCCGTTCGGCTCGGACGCGGGCTCTCCCTCGAGGACCTCGACGGTGTGCTCCTCGCCTACAGCAGCCACCAGTCGTCCGCTGACCGCGTTCGCGTCAACTTCCTGTTGAGCAAGAAGGTCCCTGCGGACGTCAGCGCCTGGCAGCTGCAGCACGGCATTACGACGGCGGTGCGTCCGGTGTCGGTCCCCGCGAACCCTGACCTCGGGATGCTTGGGCGGGTGTGCGTTCCACTGCTGGTTCGCGGCTTCCGCGTCGGGTATCTGTGGGTACAGCAGGATGCCGGCGAAGACACCGCTGCGCACATCCTCGAGCAGCTGCCCGGAGTACGGGAGGACGTCGACCGGCTCGCCGCGCTGCTGCTGGAGGACAATACGGCAGGCTCCGAGCACCGCACGCGCAGGGAGAGGGTCTTTCTGGCGGCGATCTCCGGAGACGGCCGTGCACTGGAGGAGTGCGCGGGGTGGCCGGAACTGGACGGCACCTCACCATGGCAACTTACGGTGCTGGTCGATCGTCCGTCGGGCCCACGGTGGGCATCTCCGGATTCGGAGGATGCCACCCTGGCCCGGCGCACCGCAGCCCTGCAGTCCACGGTGGGCGCCGACGTCGTCGTCTTCAGTGCCGGTGAGGCATCGCACTCAGTCCTTCTGGTACGTCACGACGCCGGTCTGGCTGAGCTGGCGACGGTCCGGCGTCGTTATGGCGAGCGGCTGGTGGCAGTCACGGGAGCCGGGAACACCGACCTCACCAGCGGTGCCAGCGAGCCCTTCGGCGCCCCGGATGGTCTGGCGGGTGCATACGTGCAGGCGCGGTCCGCGGCGCAGGCAGCCGCCGTGGACCCACAATTCGGTGACGCCGTTGACTACCGCTCGATCGGGGCGTACCAGTTCCTGGCGGGCGGCGGCTGGCAGGCGTCTTCACCGCGTTCGGTGTACTTCGCGGAGCTGGAGGACCACGACCGCAACAATGAGCTCCTGCCCGTACTGGAGCTGCTGTTCGACAAGAACGGTTCGGTGCAGGATGCGGCGCAGCAACTTCACCTGCACCGCAGCAGTGTCTACAACCGGCTTGCTCGGGTGCGCACGGTGATCGGCGTTGATCCGCTGAGCGGGCCCGTCCGTCTGGAATTGCACCTGGCGCTCAAGGCGCGGCGGTGGTCACGGCGTCCCCGCATCTGACTTCTTCTGGGAGGCCAGCCAGGCGTCGATCGCGTCCCGCCTGATGCGCCGGTGCGTTCCCCGGTACTCGACCGGGATTACGCCGGCGTCGGTCAGGTTCCTCAGATAGGTGTGGGAAATGCCGGCCGCTTCAGCAGCCTGCGAGGTGGTCAGCGTTTCCGCAACGGAGGAGACGGTCACGGAGTCTCCCGATGCCAGACGCTGCAGAAGATCGACGACGGCGTCCCGTGCCTCAGTGGGAAGCTTCACCGCGGTGCCGTCAACGAAGACGGTGACGTCGCGGTTCTCCGTCAGCGCCCGCGAAAGCGACCGGCGCTGCGCGTCGGAGAGTGCCGGGGCGGTGCGTGCGCGGGCTCGAATCATAAACCTTATTCTGCCAATGGCTTTGCTTATCATCACAAAACGCTTCCGTAATTAGCGCACAAAAGGTATCGTAATAACTCTCCCCTACTAAGCGAGCTTAGTGGTCATCAGCCATGACAACTTGCAGTTGGACGGTGAATGAACAATGACGATTATCGACCCAGACCGTCGAAGTACCTCGCTGGCCTCGACCGGGCAGCTAGTGGATCGGGATAGCGCGTTGCCCTGGTGCGATGGCTGCCGAACCGACGAGTTCCTGATTTATGAGGATTTTGTTCCTGCTCGAGTCTCCTCGGAAGGGCGGGATCTGCTTCCCGCCAGTGTCAGCTATTCCTGCTCTATGTGCGGCTCGTTCAACGGGCACCAGGTCCCACCGATGTGGAGCCCTCCGCACTGGTTCTGGTACAGCTGAGCACTTTCGCCAAGTTTACGAAAGCCCCTCGTCTGCGGGGGGCTTTCGCGTGCACGGAGCCGCTTCTCGCAACCACGCGGGTTAGCCGCGTCCGATGAAGGGCATGCCGCTGGCCGTCATCACGACAGTGCCGATGCCGGCCGATGCAGGCAGCTGTGCCATATGCAGAATCGTGCGAGCTGCCTCCTCAACGGGGAACGTGGGCTCAACCCGCCGGGTGCCGTCCGCCTGCAGCGCTCCGTCGCCGACGCCCAGCGTGGTCATGAGCGCCGTGTGGGTGTTGCCGATGTCGATCTGCCCGCACGTGATGCCATAGGCGCGGCCGTCGAGTTCGATCGACTTGGTGAGTCCCGTGATCGCGTGCTTGGTCGCGGTGTACGCCACCGACCGGGGACGCGGAGTATGCGCGGCGATTGAGCCGTTGTTGATGATCCGGCCGCCCTGCGGGTCCTGCTCCTTCATGGCGCGGAAAGCCTCCGCCGCACACAGGAACGAGCCGGTGAGGTTGGTTGACACCGTGGACGTCCAGTCCTCCACGCTGATTTCGTCAACGGCTCCGGCGGGACCGTAGGTGCCGGCGTTGTTGAACAGCAGGTCGACCCGGCCCCAGTGTTCGCGAACCTGGCTGAAGAGGTGAGCAACGTCGTCGGGCCGGCTGATGTCGGCGGGGACAATCTGGGCAAGCTCCCGCCCTCGCGCGGTCTCTTCGAGGGGGTCGCGGCGGCGTCCGGTCAACGTGACGGCCCATCCCGCCTCGAGGAAGGCGTGCGTTACCGCCCGCCCAATGCCGGAACCGGCGCCGGTGACGACGGCGATACGTGGAGGGCGGTGTGACGGCTTGTCCATGATTCCCATTTTTGCAGGCATTGACCCTATAGTAATGGAATTATAGTTCCGTAATGCGAAAGTCAACCTTTGGGTTGAACACATCACGGACGTCGACCAAATGCCGCATCGTGAGGGCGCGATGCCGGAGACATTGAATCGAGCGGGCAGTTCCGCGCAGCGAAAGAGGGTTTGGCATGGTTGCTGATCAGGGGATTGTGGGTTCGGGTACCGGTGGGGACACGGATCCGGAGGAAACGGCTGAGTGGGTTGAGTCCTTTGATCAGCTGGTTGACGTGCGTGGTTCTGAG
>NZ_JBZCNL010000012.1:0-45713 GCF_058269305.1 Arthrobacter sp. TJ-170
TCTGGCCCTGGCGGCCGTTGCCGGAACGTCATGGGTGCCCGTTGGGATCCGGCGCCGCTTCATGTATGGGACCAGCGCCCTGATGGTCATCGGAGCGGCATTGAACATCGCGTCCCCGTCGCTTACCGAACGCATCATCTGGGTCCCGGCAACCATCCTGCTGGTGATAACACTCTGGCGTGCGGCCAAGCTCGATGCGATCCAAGTCCTCCGTAAATCAGCAGCACCGGCATAACATTGACCTTCTGTTTTCACGTCGATCAGGCAAATCCCTGCCGCGCTTAGGTTCACGCTTGCTGCTGGGCGCGAACGGCTTCACGGTCCGGGCTGGTCGGCATGGTTGCCGACGGCGCGGTGCGGGGCCAGGTCCAGGCGGAGCGCAGGATGAAGGCCAGGATCAGCAGCTCGACTCCAATAGTGAGGCCGTAGTAAAAGGCCCAGTCCCAGGTCGCCCCTGCCGCGTTGAAGATGGAGAGGGGGATGAAAAGCAAGGCAACGACGAGGTTCGTGGCGCGGTTCGCCCGGGCGGGCAGCGTCATCGAGAGCAGCACCATCAGGCTCGGGATCGCTATGATCACGAAGAAGATCGAAATCAATGTCCCAGTGATGTCGAAGACAAAGATCTCGCCACCCCGGATTTCGTCAATTTCGCCGGGCTGGTAGAGGTGGAAGTAGTCGATGTAGATGACGAGGAACATGAAGCTGGTCCAGGCGGCCGCGAGCTTGGCCTGCACGGGGATCGGCGGGTTGTCGAGCAGGTTCGGGGTTTTTGTTCGGATGGGCATTGGTTTTTCTTTCGATTGGAGTGGTCCGTCCGCCGGAGTGGCGGCAGGTCTGGGCGTGCATTCGCACGGGTTGGGTCGTTCTCGTCGGTCCGGTCGTCAGACGGTGATCACGACCTTCCCTCGGGTGTGGCCTGCTCCGACGTAGCGGAGGGCGTCGGCTGCTTCGTCGAGGGTGTGGGTGCGGTCGATGACGGGCGTGATCCGCCCGGTCGTGAGCAGATCGGCAAGGGTGAGCAGGTCCTGGCGCTTCCCGACCGACATGAAGGGCTTCAACTGCTGACGGGTGAATCCGGACAGCACACGCGCTTTGACGATCCGACCGAGGGGGCCGAACCAGCGGCCGCCGCGTCCGCTGTTGGGGATCAGGGTGCCGGTGGGCGTCAGCGCTTGGCGGGCAGCCGCCAGGGGCTGGGCTTCCACGTTGTCGAGGATGACGTCGTAGCGCTTACCGGTGCGGGTGAAGTCGGTCCTCGTGTAGTCAATGACGTGGTCGGCACCGAGTGACCGGACCAGGTCGACGTTGCGGGTGCTGCACACACCCGTCACCTCGGCACCAAGCGCCTTGGCGATCTGTACGGCGAAGGAGCCCACGCCGCCTGACGCGCCCGTGACCAGCACCGTCTGGCCCGGTCGAACGTTCGCGATCTTGCGCAATGCCTGCAACGCCGTCATGGCCGAGGTGGGCACCGCTGACGCGTCCACGACCGACAGGTTGGCAGGCACGGACACGAGGTTGTCCGCCGGGACGCATGCGTACTCCGCGAGTGCTCCAGCAGTGCTCCAGCCGAACACCTCGTCGCCGGGGCGGAGAGCGCTGACGTCCTTCCCGACCGCTGCCACCACGCCGGCGAGGTCCATGCCAGGGATGCCGTGGCGCGGCCGGCGGATCCCGTACACCAGGCGCACCATGTACGGCTCGCCGGTCATGACGAAGTAGTCGCCAGGGTGTACCGAGGCCGCGCCCACCTGGACGAGCACCTCGCCTGGGCCGGGTAGCGGTAGCCCGACATCGGACGACTCGAGCACCGAGGGCGGGCCGTAACGGTGCTGGAAGGCGGCACGCATCGTCGCCGCCCCGCCCAGACTCGCCCCCGGCATCAGGGGTGCTCCGGCATTGGATCGCTGCTCGTTTTCCACAGAAGTCTCCTTGCGTCCGAGTAGCGACTCGCGCTGGCTCGTGAACCGTACAGCGTACGACGTACGTTGTACGGTAAAGTGTGAGCGTACACTGTACTAATGTCAAGCCTTCGAGAGAGCGAGGAATCCGTGTCCGCTAGGGAACAACGCCAGGTTGCGTCAGACGCGGGGCTGAGCAAGCAGCGGATGGTGGTCGAGGCGGTCCGGCTCGCCGACAGCGAGGGGGTCGACGGGCTGAGCATGCGCCGGCTGGCTGGTGCGCTCGGCGCGGGCGCGATGTCGCTCTACCACTACGTGGCGAGCAAGGAGGAGTTGCTGGACGCCATGATCGACATCGTGTTCGAGGAGATCGAGCTCCCGCCCGAAGACACCGACTGGCAGTCGGCGATGCGACGGCGGGCGGTATCCGCCCGACAGGTTCTCGCACGCCACCCGTGGGCGATCGGCCTGATGGAGTCGCGGACATCCCCGGGGCCTGCCAATCTCCGCCACCACGAAGCGGTCACCGCCTGCCTGCGGAGGGCTGGCTTCTCGGTCTTGATGGCGACGCACGCCAATTGGTTGCTCGACAGCCTTGTCTACGGTTACGCCCTGCAGGAAGCCAGCCTGCCGTTCGACACCGCCGATGAGTTCGCGGACATGGGCGAGGACGTCTACCTGCCCCAGCTTCCTCCTGACGAGTTCCCCTACCTCAACGAGTCCGCCGCGGCGCTCGTCGCTGCCGGCTACGACCCGGCGGACGAGTTCATCTTCGCCCTCGACCTCGTCCTAGCCGCCCTCGAGCCCCTGAGAGCCTCCGCATAGCGACGCTCACGGACCGCCCGGCAGGCATCCCCCGCACACCCACTCCCACCCCCGAAAAAAATACACAGTATGCTTAGCATTTATTGCCAGCGCATACCGATTACCCCACGGGGAAGGGAAAACACATGGCCGGATCCCACCTGCACAGCGTTCGATCGAGTCCCTGGTCAGACGGCCTCGGCCGGACCGGCTCCCGGGCCGGGCAGATCCTGCTGATACTCACTCTTGCGGTCGTGGCCATCTACGGCCTACTCCAGATCCGTCTGCTCGTCATCCCCATCATCATCGCGTTGATCCTCGCGGCGGCCATCGGGCCGTTCGTGAACCTGCTGCGTCGGCGCGGAGTTCCCGGCGCTCTCGCCACAGCCATCGCCTTCCTTGCCCTGCTGATCGCGCTCTCCGCCGTCATCACCATCATCGTGGTATCGGTCCGAAGCCAGGCCGATGAGCTGATCACTTCCGCCAGCGAGGGCCTCGATGAGTTGCAGGCATTCCTCACCAGCGGACCATTCCCGATCGCGCCGGAGCAGCTCGACCAGGCGCGGACAGCCATCATCGACTTTGCGACGAGCCCGCAGTTCCGGTCGGGTGCAATTTCGGGCGCCTCCGTGGTGGCCGAGTTCCTCACCGGCGCCACCCTGACAGCCGTCATCCTCTTCTTCTTCCTGAAGGACGGCAAGAAGATCTGGGAGTTCTTCCTTCGACCCTTCAAGGGCGAGCGCGACCAGAAGCTGCGCCGCGCCGGCACCCGCACCCTCGAGGTCCTCGGCGGCTACGTCCGCGGTACGGCGATTGTCGCCCTGGTGGATACCGTGGCGATCGGCGCCGCGCTGCTCATTCTCGGTGTACCGCTCGCTTTGCCGCTTGCCATGATCGTCTTCATCGGCGCATTCATTCCCCTGGTGGGCGCCACCATCGCCGGTATCCTCGCCGCACTCGTTGCACTCGTCGCCAACGGGCCGATCGTCGCGCTCATCGTGGTTGGCGTCGTCGTCGCGGTCAACCAGCTCGAAGGTGACCTTCTGCAGCCGGTCGTGATGGGCAAATCACTGAGCCTCCACGCACTGGTGATTCTGCTGGCTCTGACCGCCGGAACCATCCTCGCGGGCATCATCGGCGCCGTACTGTCGGTTCCCATTGCCGCGGTGACCTGGGCGATCCTGCAGGTGTGGACCGACGAGGACCCGCGGATGGAACCGCTGAATCCGGACCTGCCGCCCGCGGGATCCGAGCCAACCTGAGCACAGCGGGGCGTGGAACAAATGGCACCGCAACCGGAAGAGAGGTAGCCCGTGAGCATGGCACTGATCGGTTCACTCGTCATTGCGCTGGTATTGGCGGCACTGCACCTCGCCGCTCCACACATCCGCAAATTGCCGCTTGTCCCGGAAAACGTGACGGGGTCATTTGCGGGAGGACTCGCGGTTGCCTACGTCTTCCTTCACCTGCTCCCGGAAATCGCTGAGGGCAACGAGGCGATCGGAGAACTCCTCGAGGACACCATTGAGGTCACTCCGCTTTTCGATCTCGGCATTTTCGTTGTAGCCCTCACCGGTTTCACCATCTTCTATGGACTGGACCGTTTGGCCACCTCCCGGCGCTCGCGCAAGCGCCCCGATTCGGCAGCAGCCTACTGGGTGCACCTCGGAGCGTTTGCGTTCTACAACACGCTCATCACCTACACGATGGCCCTGCGCGTTGAAACGGGTTACCTGTTCGCAGTCCTCTTCGCCATCGCCATGGGTCTGCACTTCGTGCTCACGGACCGGCATCTGGAGGAACATTACCCACGACGTTTCGACTCCAGCGGACGGGTGGTCCTCGCCGGCGCGCTCCTCCTCGGCTGGTTCCTGTCGTTCGTGTTCGCGCCGACCAGCACGGTTGTCGTCGCCATACTCACCGCGCTGCTGGGTGGCGCCGTCCTGCTGAACGTCTTCAGGGAAGAGCTTCCGTCAGACCGCGGGTCCAGTTTCCCCTGGTTTCTTGCCGGCATGGTGTTGTACTCCATCCTGCTTGCCCTCCTCACGGCGACCGCTGAATGAACCCGAAACCCGAAGCCCCCGCACGGGAGCTCTTCGGCTGGGACTCCCTGCTCCCGGGGCAGCGCAAGGCTCTGAAAGCGGCCGACGACGGCAGGAACCTTCTCTGCGTCCTCCCCACCGGTTACGGGAAGTCAGCCATCTACCAGGTGGCGGCCATGACCGTCCCTGGCGTCGCCGTCGTGGTTTCACCACTTATTGCCCTCCAGCGTGACCAGGTGGAGGGCATCAACGAGGCGCTCGGCGAGGTCCGCGCCTATGTCCTGAATTCCACTGCCACCGACGCTGAAATCGACGAGGCCTGGGTGGCCGCAGGAGACGTCGACGAAGAACGCCGGGCCAAGTTCCTCTTTCTCGCGCCCGAACAGGTGGCGCGGGCGGAAGTAGCCGAACGGCTCAAGGCCCTCGACGTGTCCTTTCTCGTGATCGACGAGGCGCACTGTGTGTCGGCATGGGGCCACGATTTCCGCCCTGACTACCTCCAGCTTGGCTCGCTCGTGAAGCGGCTGAAGCGCCCGGTGATCGCACTGACGGCAACGGCCTCTCCCCCGGTGCGGCAGGAAATCATCGAGCGGCTGAAACTGAGGGACGCCGTCGTCGTCGCCGAAGGCTTCGACCGGCCGAACCTGCACCTCAGCGTCCAGCAGCACGAGTCCGAGCGGGACAAGAAGCGCGCCGTTCTTGAACAGGTAACTTCCCTACCAGGGCAGGGACTGCTGTACACCGCCACCCGCAACCAGACGGACGAGTACGCGCAGGAGTTGCGGAAGGCGGGATTGCGCGCTGACGCCTACCACTCGGGCCGCAGGAAATCAGAGCGGACCGCCCTGCACGAGGATTTCCACGCCGGTGAGCTGGATGTCGTGGTGGCCACCACGGCGTTCGGAATGGGCATCGACAAGCCTGACGTGCGGTTCGTGATACACGCGGACATCCCCGACTCGCTCGACAGCTACTACCAGGAGGTTGGGCGCGCGGGCCGGGACGGTGAGCCTGCCGACGTGGTGCTGCACTATCGCACCGAAGACCTTGGGATCCGCCGGTTCTTCGCGGGCAAGAGTGTGCAGGAGGACAGCCTCCGCGAGTTGCTTGCCGCCCTGCGGTCAGCCGACGGTGCGCTCGACGCGGCGGGCATTCGGGAGGAGACCGGGCTGACACAGCGCAAACTCTCCGGACTCCTGAACCAGCTCCTTGAGGTGGGAGCGGTCCGCGAGCGCGGCGGAAAATACCGCGCCGCAGCCGCCGATGCTGATCAGGTGGTGGCCGACGTCGTCGAGCACCGGAAGCAGCGGCAGGAAATGGACCGTTCCCGCCTGGATATGGCTCGGCAGTACGCCGAACACCGGGGGTGCCGGCGGAGGTTCCTGCTCGGCTACTTCGGTGAGGAGCGGGAAGGCCTCTGTGATGCCTGCGACAACTGCGATTCCGGCCGGTCGGCCGAAAACAACGACAACGGCAAGAACCACCCCTTCGCCCTGCAGAGCACAGTGCGGCACGGCGAATGGGGTCGGGGCGTTGTGATGGGTTACGAGAACGACGTCGTCACCATCCTGTTCGAGGAGCACGGATACAAGTCGCTGTCCGTTCCACTGGTTGAGGCGAAGAATCTGTTGAAGGAGGTGGGATTGTGAACCTGGTGTCCTCGCTGGCGCGCGCCGGCGGCCAGGGGCTGAAGGCCGTGTTCGCCGCCCTGTCGGTTTTTCGTCCGGGACGGCCCATTCACTGTAACGGCGTGATGTTGGAGGGGACCCTTACCCACACCCGGGGCCTCAGCAGCGAAGAATGGCTGGACAGCCCGGGTGACGTCCAGGTGCTCGCGCGGATATCGCGCTCGGCGGGCTTGCCGGATACCGTGCCCGACGTCATCGGCCTGGCTCTACGCGTCGGCGACGCGGACGTGCTGCTCTCCACGACCGGGCGCGGGGTACCTGGTCGATTTCTGATCCTGCCGCGGCGGTCGGTCGTGGACGGACCTTTCACCACGCTTATGCCGTTCAAGGGGACCGGAGGTCCCGTGCTGCTGGCCGTACGCCGCGAGGGACCCGGCCCTGAGCTGAGGACACTGTCCGAGCTTCGCCGGTACGGGAAGGAGCTTCAGTGGGGCCTGTTTTACAGCCGGCTGCGCGGGCCGTGGACGCGTGTCGGCGCCCTGCGGTTGATGGTCAGCAGCAACCAGGATCAAGCGACACGGTTCGACCCCGTGGGACGTCCTCCTGCCGGTCTGGCCACGTATGGATGGACACGGGCGCTGCGGGTTCCGTCGTACGCTCTCGCACAAAAATCCAGAGGATGGATACACTTCGGGAGAGAAGTCCGATGAGCCCGAAAGTGACCCATGGAAACGAACCACAAGCTTTCTCCGGAAGAACCCTTCCCGGAAGACCTGACCGTCCTTGAGGACGTCGAGGTGGAAGTACTCAACAGCCGCATTCACCGGGAGCTTGAAGCTGAGTATGCGGAAGGGCTTCCGGAGCCGGAAACTGAGGCACGCCTCGAGGAGGTCAACCTGGAGTTGAACCGACGCGAGCAGGAGGGCTGAGGATGAACGCCTACGAAGCGAGGAACCGTTCGTAAGCCGTGACGGCGCCGTCGAAAGCATGAGTGTCACTGATGCTCGATTCCGGAAACGGCGTGACTGTTACTGAACGTTCGCGCGGGCTCCTCCGCCACGTTCCCACAGCCCGGCCGTCCAGCACGAGCGAGGGCTTGAAGACCCCGTTTTTGGCGAGCATGATGCGCGATGCGTATTCGCCGGGGAGCATCAATGACCGGTCCTGGTAGCCAAGGATGTATTCGTCGTATCCGGGCAGGAGCAGTCCTTCAGCAGCCACCGATCTTTGGTCAGCTGCCGCAGAGAGCGCCCAGTAACCTACCCCGTCATGGACATACTCCGTAAGCTCACTGCGGGCGAGCGCCAACCCAATCTTGGCGTCAGTGACCGTGAGCTTCGACCACCAAACGAAGTCCTGCAGGGTTGCCGGGCCATGTCCCGCGAAATACCCGAGAACGAACCGTCTCAGAGCCTCTTCCCGATCGAGATCGGGCTCCCCCGGCGCCCATTCATCAAGCAGCACAAGAGCCTGCTGGGCACCGTCCGGCGGCCCCCAGCACACCAGTTCCACCTGCGCGAGGTACCAGATGATGTGGTATCCCCGCTGGCCAAGGGTGGAGACGCCGGCACGGTTCAGCGCCTCCAGAAACTCGTCGCGGCTCAGTGCCATGCCACCCGCCAGCGCCTCCCCTGCCGCGTCCCGGGCCCGATCGAGTGTCCGCTGATCCAGGCCCAGCTCGTTCAGGCGCCGGGCTGCAGATTTGATCATCCGACCCGCGGTCAATCCCAGCATCCAGCGGAGGTCGGACGGACGCACGAAATGCAACGTGCCGCGGATCGGATAGGAGCGCACTACCTCGGCGCTGTCCAGGACGGCAAGGATGTCATCCCGGGTTGTTCCCGGGGCCCGCAAGCCGAGCGCCCACAGCGCCTGACCAAACTCCTGCGCCTGGACTGCCAGCATCCTGCGGACGACATTCACTCCGCCGCCGGGTCCGTCGTCGTTCTCCGGGAAGTGAGCGGCAAGCCGGCGCTCCAACATGTGATCACGGGTGATGGGTGTTCCCATGGCTACAGTATGCGTCGAGCCGGAGGGGAACCTACGGCATGATGGGCAGATGGCTTTCTCCGAGCGTTTCACCCTGCACGCTGACGACGCCAGTTTCACCTGCGCGTACAGTTGCCCGGATGACCCTGCGGCGACGTTTGTCATTGCCCACGGAGCCGGTGCGGGGATGGACCACCCCTTCCTTGTCGGTTTCAGCGATGCGCTGAACGAGTCGGGCTTCGCAACGCTCAGGTTCAACTTCCCCTACATGGACCAGGGCAAACGTTTCCCGGACCGTCCTCCGAAGGCCATCGCGGTCTGGCGCCGGGTCATGGAAGAGGCGCAGGACCGTTCCGGCGGCAAAACCGTGTGGGCATGTGGAAAATCGTTCGGTGGGCGCATGGCGTCCATCGCTGTCGCGGAGGGGATGAAGGCCGCCGGCCTCGTCTTCCTCGGTTACCCCCTGCACCCGCCGGGCAAGCCGGAAAAAATCCGCGACGCGCACCTGGACGCCGTCGACGCTCCGATGCTGTTCCTCCAGGGGAGTAACGACCCCTTCGCCCAAAAGCACCTCCTGGACGCAGTTGTCGCAAAACTCGGAACGCGGGCAACCCTCCAGCCAGTGCCCGACGCCGATCACTCCTTCGCGATCAAAGGCACCAAGCGGAGTTCACAGGAAATCGGCGCATCCCTCGCCCCTGCCGTGGCGTCGTATGTTGCACGCAATGGTTAGGCAAGGCGGCGAATGGGTACGGTGAAGGTATGCCGAGCCCCGTTCCCACAAACCTGACTGTCATCCCCGCCGCCGACGGCGCCAACACGCCACGACCGGCCGTGCTGGTTCTGCCCGGAGGAGGATACGGCAAGACGTCGCCCCACGAAGCCGAACCGGTCGCAGAGTGGCTCGCGGGCCTCGGACTGCACGCATTTGTGCTCCGGTACCGGGTTGCCCCGCACCAGCACCCGGCACCGCTGAGCGATGCCAAGGAGGCAATGCTCTGGATCCGGGGCGGCGACCACGGCGTCGCTGTAGATACCGGGCGGGTGGGAGTACTCGGATTCTCCGCCGGCGGGCATCTCGCCGCCACCCTTTCCACCGCCACATCCTGTGATGACCCGAAGCTGGACGTCGCCGCTGCCATCCCGGCCCTATCCATTCTGTGCTACCCGGTGGTCTCGTTTACGGACGCCGTCCACCAGGGAAGCATCGATAACCTGCTCGGCCAGTCGCCGTCGTCGGCCCTGCTTCGAAGAATGTCACCGGAATTGAACGTCACCGACGCAACGCCACCGGCGTTCCTCTGGCACACAGCCGACGATGATGCCGTGCCCGTGCAGAACACGTTTGCCTATGCGGGCGCCCTGGTTCAGCACGGGGTGCCCACGGAGGTTCACGTGTTTCCGCACGGCCCGCACGGGCTTGGACTGGCCGACGGTGAGACCGGGCCGGATGAGTGGACCGCCCTCTGTGCGAAGTGGTTGACCAGGCAGGGCTGGACCAGCTGAGGCCTCGGAGCCTTCGTACTGCGCAGTCGAACGTAGGCTGGCGTCACAATCTTCCCTGCGCGACCAATTGATGAAAACCTAAAGTCCTCAGGCGCAATGTGGCGCCGGCATTTTGTGGGGAGAACATATGCCCGGGAACTTCGAGATTTTCAGAGGCGCCGATGCGCTGTATCGCTTCCGTCTCATGGATGAGCACGGCGGGGTCCTCGTGACCTCTGCCGGGTACCGCCGAAAGGTAGAGGCAGTCACGGCCATCACCGCCGTACGCGAGAACGCCGCCACCGGCCACATCAATGACCAGTGTTACGGGTGAGCAACCTGGGGTTGAACATTACGGCCCAGGTGCCGGTCGCGTGTCCGGAGAAGCTTCGGACCCATCCGGCGCGGCCCATTCGGAGGTGAGCAACTGCTGTTGCGTCGACTCGAGAACTTCGCCCAGGAGCATCTTGGCGGAAGCAAGCAGCTCGGCGACGCGTGGGTACGCGAGGCTGTAAAAGACCTGGCTGCCGCGCCGCTCTGACACCACGAGGTGATGGGTCCGCAGGACGGAGAGGTGCTGCGACAGGCGGGAGGCTTCGACGTTCATGTCCGAGATGAGATCGGTCACCGAGACATCGGGCGAAGCGGAGAGGATCTCGAGAACCCGAACACGCACCGGATGCGCCATGCCCTTGAAGAGATTCGCCTTGACCTCGTACAGAGGTTTGTGCGCTCCAGGAAAAATCTCCAACGGGTCACCCTTCGCGTGCATGGAACGGCCGAACAAGCGAATGAGAACCGGTTCCTGAAAAGGCCTGCGGCGGTCGCCGGGGCAGTTGAGCACTTCATCATACCGTCACGGTTACTCACGGGTAGGTATTGCGGGGAGCTTCTTTTTCACCGCTCGGTGCTGACGGTATGCCATCGGCCCCAGCGGACGCGCGTCGGCCCGCCCTTCAGACCGCCCGTCCGCGGGCGGAACCAACAGGCGGGCCGAGGCAGCCGCGATTAAACGGGCTCTTCGTCGATAGGGCCGCGGGGGTAATCGTCGTCGCCGTAGACCGGACGTGCCTGCTCGACGACGTCGGCTTCATTTGCTTCCCGCGTTTCCGCGTTCACCGGCTCCTCCAGCTCGTCCCCAGCGGGTTCCTCGCTGACCTCTGCCTGTTGCTCCAGCCGGTCAGCGTCATTCGCGGTAAAAAGGTCATTCCCCTCTGTGCTCATTACTACCCTCCTCGTCTTTCAGTTCCTCCTCGGACCGTGCAGGAGAAAAGCGGATCAGTAGGAGATCAGTTCAACGAGCTCACCGACCCTGTCTTCGGGGCAGTTGCGGGCAATATCTGCCTGGCTCAGCATGCCGATCAGATCGTGTCCGTCAATCACCGGAAGCCGGCGGACCTGGTGGTCGGCCATGGTCTTGATGGCCTCCTCGACGCTGTCATCGGCACCGATGGTCACGGGTTTTCCCTGCCCGAGCTCACCGGCCTTCATCTGGCGTGGATCGGACCCTTCAGCAAGGCACTTGACCACTATGTCGCGGTCCGTGACCATGCCTTTGAGCCGGTTATCCTCCCCGCAGATGGGAAGCGAGCCCACATCCAGGTCCTTCATCTTTCGCGCCGCTTCTTCCAGGGTTTCGTTCTCGCCGACGCATTCTGCGCCGCCGGTCATGATGTCGCGAGCGGTTGTCATGATCAGTCCCCTTTCCTGCGTGATTGATGTAGGGATGAAACAGGTCCTGCAGGATGAGCTGGACCTGTGACTACGATCATAAGCAAGCTTGCTATCTTTGTGAAGAGGCGTCTGGCGTCTGGCGGACGCGCCGCGACCAGGCCGGAAAGGCCCCACGCAAGGAGTGCCGAAACGTGCAGAATACCGACGCTGCAGTCCTCCGCCGGTGGACGCCGGACGATGCCGAAGCCCTCCGTCGCGCAGAGGCCGACAGCGAGGACCTGCGCATCCAGTTCGGACAGCAGAACCTCACCACCCTCGAAGCGTGCAGGCAGTACATCGAGAACCAGCTGGGAGCGGAAAGCGCTTCGGCACGCCACTTTGCCGTGGCCGTCGACGGAGTTGCTGTCGGCGACATCGGCATCAGCTCGATGGAGTTCAATCACGGCACGGCCTCGGTGTCCTACTGGATGGGCGCCGGGTTCCGCGGCCGTGGGCTCATTACGAGGGGACTCGCGGCGGCGTCGGAATGGGCTTTTTCCGAAGGTCTCTTCCGACTGGAGCTCGGCCACCGGGTCAACAATCCGGCCTCGTGCAAAGTCGCGCTGAGGGCGGGCTTCCAGGCGGAGGGAATTGAGCGCGGAAAGCTCCGATACGGCACTGACCGCTATGACGTCGAGACCCACGCGCGTCTGGCCACGGATCCGCGGCCGGAGGGAATCACCCCTCTACCTTGCTGACCGCGATGCGAGGATGGGATCCGGGCTCTCGCGCAGTACCCAAGGTAGAAGGGACAAGTATGAAAGTAGCTGTCGTAGGTGGCGGATCTACCTACACGCCGGAACTGGTGGACGGATTCGCCCGCCTCGGGAAGATGCTGCCCATCGAAGAGCTGTGGCTCGTCGACCCCGATGCCTCCAGGCTGGAACTGGTTTCCGGCCTGTCCCGGCGAATCTTCTCCAGGGCGGGCCACCCCGGCAGGATCATGACCACGTCCAGCGTCGAGCAGGGAGTCAGCGACGCCGACGTCGTCCTCCTGCAGTTGCGCGTTGGCGGGCAGGCTGCGCGCCACGGTGACGAAACCTTTCCCCATGAGGTGTGCTGTGTCGGACAAGAGACGACCGGCCCTGGAGGCTTCGCGAAAGCGCTGCGAACTGTGCCGGTGGTGCTGGACATCGCTGAGGTCATCCGACGCAAGGCGAAGCCGAACGCCTGGATCATCGACTTCACGAACCCTGTCGGAATTGTCACCCGCGCTCTCCTTCAAGCGGACCACCGGGCGGTCGGTCTGTGCAACGTAGCCATCGGTTTCCAGCGCAGGTTCGCTGCGCTCATCGGTGCTGACCATAACGATATTTCCCTGGACCACGTGGGCCTCAACCACCTCACCTGGGAGCTCGGGGTAAACGTGAAGACGGACGAGGGCTCCGTGGACCTCCTCCCCCGGATCCTTGCGGACCATCTCGAGGAAGTGGCCCGGGAAGTACAGCTCCCGCCGTCGCTGTTAGCGATGCAGCGTGCCGTGCCGTCCTACTACCTTCGCTACTTCTACGCGCACGACGTGGTGCTTGAATCTCAACGGGAACAGCCCTCCCGCGCGCAGTCCGTCATGGAAGTCGAAGCTGCATTGCTCAGAAAGTACGCCGATCAGACCCTGGACGCCAAGCCCGAAGAACTGTCCCAGCGCGGTGGTGCGTTCTACTCCGAAGCTGCCGTTGACCTGATGTCCTCCCTCACATCGGGGCTCGGGGACAAACAGGTCGTCAATGTCCGCAACGACGGCACTCTCCCGTTCCTGCCTGATGACCACGTGATCGAAGTTCCCGCGGTCATCGGAGCCGACCGGTTGACGGTGCCCCCGATCGGAGCACTGCCTGAGGAGATGGTGGGGTTGATCAGCCACGTCGCCTCCTACGAGCGGCTTGCCCTCGACGCCGCACTGCACGGGGGTCGGGACCGTGTCCTCAAAGCAATGCTCGCCCACCCGCTGGTGGGCCAGTTCGACAGGGCGGAGAAGCTGACGGATGCCTTGCTCGCCGCCAACCGGGACCATCTGGCGTGGGCCGGATGAACGAGCAGCGTACCCCCGTTGTTATCGGCATCGACGGAGGCGGATCAAAGACAGACTTCGTGGTCCTCTCGCTGGAGGGCGAGGTGCTCTTCCGTTCGCGGGGCACTGGAGCGAACCCACAGCTCGTTGGCCTCGACAGGTCGGTGACAGTGATCCGCGGGCTCGCCGCCGAAGCGCTGGACGCTATCGGCGGCCGACCCCTGCTACAGACCAGCGTGTACCTTGCCGGAATGGACCTTCCCGTTGAGATCGAGGAGTTCTCCTCCGCTATTTCCGACGACGCGTGGGCAGTGGGAGTAAACGGAGGGCAGGCGCTCGTCGACAATGACCTCTTCGCTCTCCTCAGGGCAGGAACAAACAGGCCCGATGCTGTAGCCGTAGTCTGTGGGACCGGAATCAACGCTGTCGGCATGCGGGCCGACGGCCGAACCGCACGGTTCCCCGCCCTCGGCATGATCTCGGGAGACTGGGGCGGTGGGAGTGACCTCGGCGCACACGCGCTGTGGCATGCAGCCAGGTCGGAGGACGGACGGGGACCCACAACGTTGCTGGCGAGAATGGTCCCGGAGGCCTACGGCCTAACCACCGTGCGGGACGTCATTGAGGGCATCCACCTCAAGCGCCTACCTCTGCGCTCGATTACCGACCTGGCTCCGGTGCTCTTCGAAGCCTCAGCGGCCGGGGACGAAGTCGCCGCATCATTGATTGACCGCCAGGCCGACGAAATCGTGGTGCTGGCTGCCACCGCGCTGGAGCGCCTCGACCTGCTGCACGCCGATGTCCCCGTGGTCCTGGGCGGCGGAATACTGGCATCGAATGACACCCGGCTCCTCTCCCGGATCCGCTCGGGCCTGAGGCAACGAGCACCTCAGGCGCACATCCATCTGGTGACTGCGCCCCCCATTGTGGGAGCGGGGCTGCTGGCTCTGGAAGCAGCGGGAGCGAATGCCCCGGCGCTGACACGTGCGAGGGAGGAGCTGGAACGCCGGCCAGTCAATCAAGAACACCGCCTCAGCTAAGCGCTCGCTAAACCGTCAACTGGTCGCTCACGTACCGGATACCAACCTGTCTCCGGATGTCATCGAGAAGGGCCATAGTCGCAATCGAGTCCGCCCACGGCATAGTAGGGCTTTCAATCAGTCCCTCCTGGATGCAACGTGTAACTTCACGAAGCTGGTAAACGTAATTGCTTCCGATCTGACCAAAGGCCTCAACCCGGGAACCGCCGTCGTTCGTTGTGATGGTGAGTTCTGACGGGTTGCACTGCGGGGTGGACGCCGTCAGCCATCCCGCATTGCCGCTTACCGTTGCAGTACCCGGGCAAGCGGCCACGATCGACGTGATCAGCTGGGCGTGCGCTCCGTTTTCGTAGGTAAGCGTCAAAGCATTGCGCATATCGACGCCCTCGTCAGTCAGCGTGGCCTGTGCCACCACGTCGGCAGGGAAACCAAGCGCGCCAAAGGCCCACGTCAGGGGATAGACCGCAAGATCCAGCAGGGCGCCACCGCCCGCCGCCGGGTCCCACAGGCGGGAGCGCGGATCATAGGCGGCAACGAAACCCAGATCCGCCTGGACCCACTGGATCTCTCCCAGCTCCCCCGAGGCGATGATGTCCCACGCCCGGTTGATGCTCGGAAGGAAACGGGTCCAGACTGCTTCCATCAGGAAGACACCATTGGCTTGCGCAACCTCAGCCAACGCCCGGGCTTCTGCAGCGTTCACAGTGAACGGCTTCTCGCACAACACGTGCTTGCCCGCGGTGAGGGCTGCTTCCGCTACCTCCCGGTGCCGGCTGTGGGGCGTCGCGATATAAACCACGTCCACCTCCGGGTCGGCGAACAGCCGCTCGTACCCGGTCAGGCCGTGCGCGTCATGGTAGCTGGACACGAAACCGAACTCATCGGCAAAGGCCGCAGCGTTCGCTTCACTGCGCGAACTCACCGCCTGGAGCACGGAATCCTCGAGCAGCGCGAGGTCGGCGGTGACCCGGCGGGCTATTTGCCCCGGGGCTACGACGCCCCAGCGCAGGTTCTTCCCGGTCGGGGCCAGAGGGTCAGCTCCGGGTTCGGCGCACGGCGGTACAGGCAGTAGGTGTTGGCGCATGGTCTTCCTTCAAGGCTCAGGCGGAACCGCGGACCACCAGAGAGGTGGGCAGCAGGGTTGCTTGCTCGGCCGGACCGCCCTCGATCAGTGAGAGGAGAATCTCGGCCATTCGGTGTCCCATCTCAACGATGGGGTGGTGAATAGTAGTCAGTTCAGGAGTCAGCGAGGTGGCAAACGAGTCGTCATCGAAGCCGACGACGGCGATATCGGCCGGGATGCTGACGTTGCGTTCAGCCAGCACTTCATAGGCTCCGGCGGCCATCTGGTCATTGGCAGCGAACAGCCCATCAATCTTCTGGCCGCGGTCAAGCAGCCTGCGCATCGCCTCCTTGCCCGATGCCTGCGTGAAGTCGCCGACTTCCACGAGTGAGGTGTCGAGCCGGGCCGACCGCAACGCCGCTTCCCAGCCACGCAACCGGTCGATACCCGCATACATGTCCTGCGGACCGGCGATGGTGGCAATCGACGTCCGTCCGGCTCCGATCAGGTGCTGTGTGGCCCGGGATGCAGCGGCAAGGTTGTCGACCTCAACAAAGTAGCTTTCGCGTTCCCCCTGAAAGGGGCGTCCAGCGAAGACCACCGGAAGGGAATCGCTGATCCTGGTCCAGGAGTGGTCCCCGCTGTGGTGGGAGACCACCAGCGCACCGTCAACGTTTCCTCCGAGAAGGTAACTCCTGGTCTTTTCGGGCCTGGCCTCGGAGGAAACGATCAGGTTGAGCGTGTATTTCGTCTCCACCAGTGTTTGCGCGATGCTTTCCACGAGGGTGGCGAAGAACGGGTCGGCGAACACCTTCGACGTGGACTCCGGTACAACTACGGCCACTGAATTGGTGCGCCTGCTCGCAAGTGAGCGCGCGGCGCGGTTCGGTATGTAGTTGAGGGTCGAGATGGCGCTTTGCACGGCTTTCACAATGTCCGGATCCACGTTCGGCGCATCGTTGACCACCCTGGACACTGTAGATCGTGAGACGCCGGCCAGCGCTGCCACCATTTCCAGGGTTGGCGCGGGCCGCGACCGGCTGGCGTCTGTCTTCACAATTTTCTCCGTGCATGGTGCTGGAACGAGTGTGTCCAGTCTAGGTCGGCTCAGGCCCCGGCCGCCGTCAGTATCTGCTCGCCGGTTGGTTCCACCTCCCCGTTTGCCCTGGCCTGGCTGATGAGCTGCCGGTACGCGTGTCCACTGTCCTTGATGGTTCGCTCGAAGGAGTCGTAATCCACTCGGACAATCCCGAAACGCTTGCCGTAGCCCCAGGACCACTCGAAGTTGTCGAGCAACGACCACACGAAGTAGCCGCGCACGTCGGCGCCGGCGTCGATAGCTTCGCCAACCGCGGCGATGTGGTTGAGCACAAAGGCAGTTCGCTCACTGTCGTGGACCGCTCCGTCGGAGCTGACGACGTCGTCGTACGCTGCGCCGTTCTCCGTAACGTAGAGCGGTGGCAGTGCGGGGTACTCCTGTCCGAGGCGGACCAGCAGCTTCCGGAGCCCGTCCGGGTTCACTTCCCAGTTCATCGCGGTCCGCGGCAGTCCGCGGCTCGGGAAGGCAATGTCCTCCGACCCGATCCAGCACGAGGAGGTCTTGCGGGTTGTTCCACCGGAGTGGCCGTCACCGCCCTCGTGGTCCGGGTGACCGCTGATGAGGTCGTCATGGTAGTGGTTGACGCCGAGGAAATCGATCGGCGTGCCGATGATTTCGAGGTCACCGAACTGGATGACTTCCCGGATGCCGAACTGCTCGAGGTCAGCCAGGGTGTCTTCCGGATAGGAGCCGCGCAGGATCGGGTCGAGGAAGATGCGGTTCTGAAGTGAATCGAATCTGCGTGCGGCGTCGAGGTCGATCGGGTCTGCGGGGTCCCGTGGTATCGAGTTGCTGAGGTTGAGCGTGATGCCGATGTGCTCCGCACCCCGGGACCGGAGTGCGTTGACTGCCAGGCCGTGGGCGAGGTGCTGATGGTGGATCGCGGCAACCGCTGCGCGGGGCTCCTGCCGGCCGGGGGCATGCACTCCGGCAGCGTAGCCAAGCAACGAGGAGCAGAACGGTTCGTTGAAGGTCGTCCAGTGGTGCACCCGGTCGCCGAGCGCCGAGTAGACGTCATTGGTGTAGTCCACGAACCGGTAGGCAGTGTCCCGGTTTGCCCAGCCGCCCTTCTCCTCGAGTGCCTGCGGCAGGTCCCAGTGGTACAGGGTCAACCAGGGGAGGATGCCGGCGTCGAGAAGCTCATCGACCAGCCGCGAGTAGAAGTCCAGTCCTTCCCGGTTGGGTGCGCGGTCTCCCGGCCGAACCCGCGCCCAGCTCGTGGAGAAGCGGTACGAGCCAAGTCCGAGCTCCTTCATGATCCGCACGTCCTCCGGCATGCGATCGTAGTGCTGGACAGCGTCCTTAAGGGTGTCGCCGTTGGCGATGGCTCCCGGCACCCGGGCGAAAGCGTCCCAGACGGAATCCTCCTTGCCGCCTTCATGACTGGCTCCCTCGACCTGGGCAGCCGCGGTGGCTGAGCCCCAGAGGAAGCCCTTCGGCCAGGTTCTGGTCGGGTTCCCGGCCGTTATTTCACGATGTACTGCGTCGAGTGGCATTAGCCCTTCACTGCTCCTTGCATGATTCCTGAAATGAGTTGTTTGCCTGCGACGGCGAAGAGCACCAGCAGGGGAAGTGTTGCGAGTATTGCTCCCGTGAGCACGATCGAGTAGTCGACGTAGCGGGCAGCCTGCAGTTGGCTCAGAGCCGTCTGCAGGGTCGGGTTGCCTGCGTCGAGCACCAACAGGGGCCAGAGGAAATCGGTCCATGCCGTCATGAACGTGAACAAGCCCAGGATCGCCATGGCCGGCCGTGCAGCGGGAAGCGCCACATGCCAGAAGGTCGAGATCATGGAGGCGCCGTCCATGCGGGCGGATTCAATCAGCTCGTCGGGGATGACGTCCACGAGGTACTGACGCATGAAGAACACACCGAAGGCAGTCACCAGCGTAGGAACGACGACGGCGCCGATCTCACCGGTCCAGCCCAGCGTCCGCATCATCATGAACAGCGGGATGATGCCCAGCTGGGTGGGAATTGCCATGGTGGCGATCACCGCGACCATCAGTCCGTTCCGCCCCTTGAAGCGAAGCTTCGCGAAGGAGTAGCCGGCAAGCGTTGAGAAGGTCACGACGGACACCGTGATGATGCCGGAAATCAAGACACTGTTTCCCAGTGCCAGCCAGAACGGGATGGTATCCAGCACTTCCCCGGCGTTGGTCCAGAAATTCCCACCGGGAAGCAGCGGCGGCCAGGTTCCGGCGAGCGCCGAATTGGACCGGCTGCCGATGATGACTGACCACCAGAGGGGGTACGCCGAGGCAAGGAAGAAGGCACACAGCAGCCCGTAGGTCAGGAACCCGGGACGGTGCCCGTTGCCGAACAGCTTCCGCCGCAGGACGGGCGGGCGCGCGCTCCCATCGCGGGTGGTGGACTGCGTCCTGGCGTCGATGACAGTCATTGCCCTCTCCTCGTGGTCGTGTCTTCTGCGGCGGCTGGGTTCCCGGCCGTTGATTCCCCCGAAGGTGCCGGCGGCTGGGTTCCAGTGGCGGGAAGTACGACGGCGGGAACCGGGGACTTCTTCCTGCGCCGGCTTCCTGCACCTCGCCTGGGTGTACGTGCGTCACCGGTGGTCGCGATGCGTCGCGAGATCAGCCAGTTCACGATGCCGAAGAGAACGATGAGAAGGAACAGTAGCCACGCGATGGTCGCAGCCTTCCCGAAGTTCTGGCGCTGGAACGCCATCTCCCACAGGTAGAGGACGGTGGTCTGGAACTGGCGTGCGGTTCCACCGGCTGTCCTGGGGTCGTAGAGCTTCGGTTCCGTGAAGATCTGCAGGCCGCCGATGGTGGCGGTGATCACCACGAAGATCATGGTGGGGCGGATGCTCGGCAGGGTGATGCTGAAGAAGCGGCGCAAGGGGCCGGCGCCGTCAATTGCGGCGGATTCATAAATGTCCCGCGGCACGGCCTGCATGGCCGCCAGGAGGATCAGTGCGTTGTATCCGGTCCATCGCCAGTTCACCATCGTGGCGATCGCGATGTGGCTGGGCAGGGTTTCGTTCATCCACATGATGCGGTCGATGCCTGCGCTGGCCAGGATGTTGTTGATGAGCCCGTACTGCTCTCCGAACATGTTCGTAAAGATCATGGCAACGGCAACCGGGGTGACGATGTACGGGAGCAGAATGCTCATGCGCCAGAACGTCCTGGCACGCAGGTTCTGGTCGAGGACCGCCGCGATGGCTGTTGCGACAACCAGCTGCGGGATGGTGGAGAGCAGGAAGATGCTCACCGTGTTGAACAGCGAGTTCCAGAAGAACCTGTCCTGGAGTACCTCGCTGAAGTTCCGGAGACCCACGAACTCGCCCTGCCCCTTCAGCAGGTGCCAGTCGAAGAGGGAGACAACGAAGGTGTAGCCGAGCGGGAAGAGTCCCACGAGGCCGAACAGGAGGAAGAACGGGGCTATGTAGAGGTACGGAGACGCCTTCACATCGAGGACGTTCAGGCGCTGGCGGAAGGTCGGTGCAGGTTTGCTGGCAGCTGGGCTGCCGGCTGCCGGGCGATTCAGTGTCGTGGTCATTGACGGTTCCAGTCCATGAGGGGGCCTCCGGTACTCCCGGAGGCCCCACGGCCGGTGTGCTAGTTGTTGACGACGAGCTCGTTGAGGAGCTTGACGGCTTCGTTCCAGGCCTCGTCGGCCGTTCCGGTACCGGTGTCGAGCATCTTCAGTGCGGGCGCGAAGACGTTCTCCTGAATCACCGAGTCATGCGGACCCTTGAACTGTGCGACGACGCCCTCGGCCCGGGAGGAGAAGATGGCACCGTAAGGAGCGTCATTGAAGAGCTCGTTGGGCACTGCATCCTCCACAATCTTCTGCTGGGCCTCAATGGTGCTCGGGAAATTGTTCGCGGCGGCAGACTGCTTGACCTGCTGCTCGGGGGCTGTCAGCCAGGCTGCCAGCTTCGCTGCCTCGGCGGGGTGCTCTGAGCTCTCCGGGACGGAAAGGAAGGCTCCACCCCAGTTCGAGGCACCGCCCGGGAAGACGTCGGCGACGTCCCAACCGCTCTCCGGTCCGCCGCCGGCGGATTCCAGCTGTTCCTGGATGGTTCCGAGCATCCAGGCGGGGCACACATGGACAGCGAAGGAGCCGTCCACGAACGCCTTGCCCTTGCCCCAGTCGAACTGCTTCTGGTTGGCGGACAGTCCGTCGGCTGTGCCGGCAGCCAGGAGATCAAACTTTGCGCGCATGGCTTCGTTGCCCTCGACGTTCAGCTCGCCGTCGGCGGTGTAGTAGCCCTCCTCCATCTGGTTCACCATGGAGTTCCAGACGAATGACGACTGGTCGTACCAGGCTTTGCCCGTGGCCTCGTTGTACTGGCGACCGAGGTCAAAGTAGGTTTCCCAGGTGGCGTCATCGCCGCCGAAGAGTTCAGCAACTTCCTCGCGGTCGGTGGGAAAGCCTGCTGCTTCGAAGAGTTCCCGATTGAAGCACAGCGCCTGCGGGCCGATGTCGGTGCCATAGCCGATGACACGGCCGTTGGGGTCCGTTCCCTGCTCAAACTTCCAGTCCACCCAGTTGTCCTTGATGTCCTGCGCGCCGTACTCGTTGAGGTCCACGAACTGGTCGGAAACTTCCATGATGGAGCCTAGCCAGCCCTCTTCGACCGCAACGACGTCGCTCAGGCCTGACCCGGCTGCGAGCTTGGTGAATGCGTCCGTTCGGGCATTGGCGCTGCCGTCGATGTTGGTCGCCTCGATGGTTACGCCGGGGTTTGCTTCTTCGTACTCGGCGTACAGGTCGTCATAACCGAAGTTGCCGAAGGTGGTGACGGTCAGTTCAACAGGGTTCTCGGCGCTGGCGGGTTCGGCGCTATTGCTGCCGCAGCCGGTGGCTGCGAATGCCAGTGCAACAGTGCCGGTGAGGGCGGTAATCATTCTGGTGCGTCGTGAAAGGATCACGGTCACTCCTTTGTGTGCGTGCTTGATCGGAAAGGGGCATGGGGATTCGCACCGTATGACCTTCGCGAGAGGGCGTTGTCAACGAGCGGAACGGCTTGGTGCGGAAGAATTGATGGAGCGCTCCATCAGCGGTTCAGCCAATCTACAGATGATGTACGTCACATGTCAATAGAGCGCTCCATGAGAAGTTTCACAGGCAGGACCATGAAGCCTGTGGACCCGTCGTGGACCCGGCACCAGGGGAACCCCATGAAGAACCGCTAGGTCAGGAGCGCTCCGCGAGCTGGACGGTTTCGAAGGCGGCGACCGAGGCACGGATGATTTCCGCCGTCGGCTTCCTCAAAAACGACTTGACGCCCTCCGCAGCCTCCGGAAGCCAGACGGGCGTGTCAGCGCTTAGCGGGTAGATGAGCACCTCCACCTCCCGGCGGCTGGTGTCCCCGCTCGGCGTGACGTCGATGTCCCAGCTCGATCCGTTCCAGAACACGTCCTCCGTCCGCCCCTCAAAGAACGACGACGCCACGTCGCCTACCAGCTCCAACCTCAGCAGCGAGCGGACACCCGCCGCCGCTTCCCCATCAACCGTGATTCGGAAGCGCGCGGCATGGCGGCTGAACTGCTCGGCCGACGGCGCGGACGCGCGGCCGGGTACGCCGATGGCCGCAGGCGGTGGCGGGGAACAGGGCGAGATTTTCTCGATTGCCACGCGGATCTCCTGCTCCGGCGGGCGAACAGCGTGCCGGGAGAAGCCGCCGTCGTTCCGGTCACCGAGCGGAGGGAAGATGGACGCCTCGACCGGCTCCGATGCAATCACGGCCAGACCGCCGTCCTTCTCGATGACGTCACTCACTGAGAGCACCAGCCTCCGGGGTCCCCCGACCACGGGCGTCCATGCTTCCAGCGCCTGCGCAGCCGAAAGGACCAGCAAGCGCAGCCGTGCACTGTCTTTGCTGATGAGGGTAAGGAGGCCCGGTCGAAGATCCTCCAGGACCAGCTCCCCGTCCCTCTCCACGCAGGGATGTCCTTCCACCTGGTAACCGGCCGGCACGGCGAGGTGGGCGTCGACGCCGTCGTTGGTTGTGAGCACCAGGACGGGAGGTTCGCTCTCCGGCTCAAGAAGCGTCAGGGCGTTCAAAGTCGCCCAGCGCACGACGACGCCGCCCACCTCCAGCTTCACGGGCCACGACATGAACTCACCCGGCGGGATCGTCACCGGCCGGTGCGGGAAGCGGACCACCTCGTCAGCGAGAGTGATCTCGAACTGGGTGTCTGCGTGAGCGGGCAAAGGTTCGAAGGGCCGGTGATTGTTGATGAACACGAATCCGCTTCTGCCGTCGCTGCGCAGTGACCAGCGCAGGCCGCCGTCGTCGTCGTTTTCCGGAATGGTGGCATTCATCGCCGCGAGGCGCGGGCCGAAAGCCTCCAGGAATGAGTGTTGGTTCCGCAGGCGGTGGAAGCTCTCGCGGGTTTGGAGGTGCGCACCGACGGGCGCGCCGAAGTCGTAGTTGAGCTCGGGCAGATCGTTCGGGTAGCCCGTCGCGTGCGACTCCTGCATCCCGCCGCGCGGGTTCGTCCCGCCGACATACATGTAGTAACCCTGCCAGGTGGACCCGCTCCCCAGCTTGCAGAGTGCGACGGCAGCGATATCCCGGGCGGTCGGCGACGGACGGCGGTGGTAGGCGGTGGCCATCCCGCCGCCGAGTTCGCAGGTGGCGGCCGGGAAGTCGGGGTGCTTGGCGCCGACGAAGCCGGTCCAGCTCTCCCCCGCGAGATCCTTGCCGATCCCCGGGTCGTCCCACTGGTGCGAGAAGGTGAAGTGGGCCTGGAAACTCTCGTCCCAGCCCTGGTCTGTGTCCACCCAGAAGCCGTCCGAGTACCCGCCGTAGAGCGGGAAGACCTGACCGACCGGAATGTCCGCGCTCCCCCAGGCCGTCGCCGTCCACAGCGGCGCGTGGAGCCCGGCATCACGAGCGAGGTCCTTGAGCGCGAGGATGTGGTCAGGCTGGTCGTACAGTTCGTTCTCGAGCTGGATGCCGATCACCGGACCGTTGCTCCCGCACAGCCCAGCGACCTCGCGGCCGATGAAGCCGAACCAGGTCCGGACTGCCTCGAGATAGCGGGGATCGTTGGTGCGTTCGGTGTAATCGGCATCAACCACCCAGTCCGGATGGCCGCCGTTCCGAACCTCGCCATGGCACCACGGGCCGAGCCGAAGTATGACTTCCAGCCCTATCTTCGCGCAGAGCTCCACGAAGGCGGCCAGGTCCAGGTTCCCCTCGAAGTTCGGCTCTTCCTCGGTCGGCTGGTGATGGATCCAGAAGATGTACGACGCAACGACGTTGATACCGCCGGCCTTCATGAGCCGCAGCGCCTCGGCCCAGCGTTCGCGCGGCTGGCGGCTGTAGTGCATTTCGCCGGTCACCGGGATCCACGGTTGGCCGTTTCGCAGAATGCTGCGGTTCGTGAGGCCGAGTCCGGGCCGAGGGTCGACGTCATTGGCCATCCGGGGGCGGGTCTCGGGAGCATCCCAGCCGCGGTGGCTGATCTTCAGAGGAGGCATGACCTCGACGGTAAGCGTCTTCCCGGGACGGGGCAAGGACCGCCTAGGGTTCCAGGACGTAGGTCAACAGGTCACCCAGCGTCTGCTCCATGTGCCGGTCCATCGCCAGCCTTGAGCGCTCGGGATCCTGCGAGCGCATCGCGTCCATGATGTTGGCGTGCTCGGCGATGGCGTTGATCTGTATCTGAACCACTTTTGAAGTCTGCGCCCGCCGGGAGGCGAGGATCCGGGTCAGCGGCTCAAAGAGCACCGCGACAAACACGTTCCCGGACGCGTGCAGGATGAGGTCATGGAAGGCGAGGTCGGCAGCGACGAAGCGGTCGACGTCGTTCGCTTCGTGGGCGGCGCGCATCTGCGCAAGCTGCTGGTCCATCTCGTCGAGTTCCTCGACGGTGATGCGACGCGCGGCCAGTTCCGCAGCGCCGGTTTCGAGCATGCGCCGCAGCTCGATCAGCTGGACGGCCACGGCTGCGTCATCCTGGCCCTCCGAGGCGGCTCGCAGCACCGCTTCAAGAGATGACCACTGGTTCAACGGGTTCACAAACGTCCCGCGACCGCGCTCCACCCGCAGGATCCGGCGAGCCACCAGCGTCTTCATCGCCTCGCGGACAGTCATGCGGCTCACCTCGTGCCGCGCGCTCAGCTCCAGCTCCCCGGGCACGCCTGATCCGGGCGGGAACTCACCGGCAACAATGCGGTCGAGCAATTCATCAGCAACGACATCGACGAGCGATTTGCGTGCCATGCTCCCCCTCTTCCGCTGATCAGCCAAGTTTACTTGCGCGTCCGAATGTCCTCTGTCACACTATTTCAAATGCAAGATGTCTGACATCTTACATTCAGTCGAAAAGCAACTTTTCACACGATGGAGTGCGCAGTGCCCACAGAGACATCCCTCCTCGCCGGTTACCCCGCCGAGCTTGCCGTCCCAGCCGAAGCAGTGGCTGAAACACTCGAGAACCGCATGTTCGTAGTGCTCGACGACGATCCCACCGGAACACAGTCCCTTGCGGACCTGCCGGTGCTGACCCGCTGGGAAACCGAGGACTTCACCTGGGCCTACGGTGAGGGCAAGCCCGCCGTGTACGTACTCACGAACACCCGCAGCCTCGATCCGGCTGAGGCCGCTTCCCGCAACGAGGAAGTGGTGCGCAACGCGCTCGACGCCGCCGCCCGGTTCGGATCGGACCTGCGCGTCAGCTTCGTCAGCCGCAGCGACTCCACCCTCCGCGGGCACTACCCGCTGGAGCCCGACGTCATCGCTGCCACGGTTGCCGACACCTCCGGCGAGACCACTGACGGCGTCGTCATCATCCCCGCCTTCCCCGATGCCGGCCGCATCACGATCGGCGGCGTCCATTACATGCGCGGGGGCGAGGACGAACTCATCCCGGTCGCCGAGACAGAGTTCGCCAAGGATGCCACCTTCGGCTTCAGCAACTCGGAACTGCCGAAGTATGTGGAGGAGAAGTCGGGCGGACGGTTCTCCGCCGGTGACGTCATCGTTCTCGACCTCAACGTCATCCGTGCGGGCAGCGAGACCAAGAACCCCGCACTCTCCGCCACGTCCATCGCCGACGCGATCGACGGCGCCACGGACTCGACGCCGATCGTCGCCGACATTGTCACCGAAAACGACCTGCGCGCCCTCTCCCTCGGTCTTGCAGAGGCCGAACGCCGCGGCAAGCGCCTGCTGTACCGCGTCGGCCCCCCGTTCATGCGCGGCCGCATCGGCCAGGACGTCCGGGAGCCGCTGACCGGTGAGGAAGCCTTCGCCGGGACCACCCCGAACACAGCGGGCGGCCTGATCGTTGTCGGCTCGCATGTCGGCGTGACCACACGCCAGCTGAATGTCCTGACCAACGAGCACAGCGCGGCGCGCATCGTGGAGATCGATGTCGAACGCCTGCTCACCGACGATGCGGACCGCTACCTGGACGAAGTGGTCGACGACGTCACCACAGCCCTGGACGGCGCGGACGTCATCGTGCACACAAGCCGCCTCCTGGTGCGCACCAATGACCCGGTGGAAAGCCTGCGCATCGCGCGGACTGTCTCAGCCGCCGTCGTCGACGTCGTCAACCGGACGCTGAAGGCGTTCCCGCCACGGTTTGTCATCGCCAAGGGCGGAATCACTTCGTCCGATGTCGCGGCTCACGGCCTGGAGATTCGCCACGCGATCGTGCGTGGACCCATGCTGCCGGGCATCGTCAGCCTCTGGGCACCCGTGGACGGTCCTGCCAAGGGCATTCCCTACATCGTCTTCGCGGGCAACGTCGGCGATGACCGTTCCCTCGCGGATGTAACCCGCAAACTCAGCACCACCTTCTAATTCAGCACGTTTCAATGGAGATACAGATGAGCAGCACCGATTACCAAGTCACCGTCCTCGGCCTCGGCGCGATGGGCCTGCCGATGGCTTCGCGCCTCGCGACCAAACTGACCGTCCACGGCTTCGACATCGCCGAGGAGCGGCTGAAGCTGGCGAACGACGCCGGTGTGCGCACCTTCACCTCCGGCCGCGACGCGACCCATGGCGCCGACGCCCTGCTGTTGGCAGTCCGAAACGGCGAGCAGCTTACTGACGTTCTGTTCGGAGAGAACGGCGTGGCCGCCGCGCTGAAGCCCGGCGCCGTCGTCATCCTCACCAGCACCGTCGGCACCGAAGCGATCGCCGGCACCGTTGCACGGCTCGCGGAGTACGGTGTGACCCTGGTCGACGCCCCGCTGTCCGGCGGTCCGAAGCGCGCCGGTGAGGGCGACCTGCTCATCGTCGTCGGTGCCGAGCCTTCCGCCGTGGAGGCTGCCCGCCCGGTGCTCGAGCTGCTGGCCTCCACGCTGAGCATCGTCGGCGACAAGCCCGGTGACGGCCAGGCGCTCAAGACGGTGAACCAGTTGCTGTGCGGAGTCCACATCGCGGCCGCCGCCGAAGCGATGGCGCTGGCCGATGCGCTCGGCCTCGACCAGAAGAAGACCCTCGCCGCCCTTGAGGCCGGAGCCGCCGGTTCCTTCATGCTTTCCAACCGCGGGCCGCGCATCCTCGAGGCGTACAGCGAAGACGGCGCCGAAGTTCTCAGCCGGCTCGACATCTTCGTCAAGGACATGGGGATCGTCGGCAAGGCCACCCGGGACGCCGGACTTGCCACGCCGGTCGCTGCAGCCGCCGAACAGCTGTACCTCCTCGGCCAGGCGCAGGGCCTTGCCGCTGCGGACGATTCCGCCGTCATCCGTGTCGTTGCCCCCACCAGGCGCAACGCCTGACTTTCCCGTTCGCAGGGTCAGGCGGCTCCCGCCGTCGTCGTTATTTTGTTGGCAGCCTCGACTCGAGGCTCCTTTGTCATAGGAGACACACCCATGAGCCCCCTCGCTCTTCTGGCCATCGCAGCAGCAGGCGTTGCCCTGCTGCTGGTGGCCGTCATCAAGTTCAAGATTCCAGCGTTCCTCGCCCTGCTCGTGGTGAGCGTGGGCGTTGCGCTGACCGCCGGCATTCCGCTCGGGGAGATCGTCAGTACCGTCACTGAAGGCATGGGCGGGACGCTCGGCAACGTCGCCATCCTCGTGGGCCTCGGCGCGATGCTCGGCAAGATGATCGAGATTTCCGGAGGCGCCCAGGCGCTGGCTGGCAAGTTCACCCAGGTGCTCGGCCCACGCCGCGTGGTCGCTGCCCTGACCTCGGCGGCGTTCCTGCTGGCGATCCCGGTCTTCTTCGACGTCGGATTCATCATCCTCGTCCCCATCATCTACGGATTCGCGAAGGCCGCCGGCGTCAACCCCGTCAAGGTAGGACTTCCGGTGGGCGCGATCATGCTCGCCATCCACGTGGTTGTTCCGCCGCACCCGGGCGTTGTGGGCGGAGCCGGAATCCTCGGCGCCGACATCGGATGGACCACCATCCTCGGCCTGCTGCTCTGCATCCCCGTCGGCATTCTGGGCTACTTCGTCGCGCAGAAGCTGAACCGCCGCGAATACGACATGCTCCCCGCCACCGCTGAGCAGTTCCGGCTCTTCGGTAGCGGCAAGTCCGACGTCGAGCGCGACGCCGGCGCTGGCGGCACCGGCGGCAGCACCGCCGTGGACACGAAGGTTCGCACCGCACCCAGCCCT
The DNA here is from genome assembly GCF_058269305.1 of Arthrobacter sp. TJ-170. Lineage (NCBI taxonomy): Bacteria > Bacillati > Actinomycetota > Actinomycetes > Micrococcales > Micrococcaceae > Arthrobacter > Arthrobacter sp. TJ-170. The sequence goes on from NZ_JBZCNL010000012.1 coordinate 28,335, forward strand.
GCGATGATCATCTCCCTGATCGTGCTCCCCATCCTGATGATCATGATCGGTACCGTCGGCGCCGTCATCCTGCCCGAGGAGACGTTCGGCCGCGACCTCGCCAGCTTTGTCGGTTCGCCCCTGATCGCGTTGCTCACCGCTCTTGGCCTCGCCTACTACTTCCTGGGTATCCGTCGCGGCTGGTCTTCCCAGCAGACCGGTGAAGTCATGGACTCCGCTTTGGCCCCCACCGCCATCGTCATCCTGGTCACCGGCGCAGGCGGCGTCTTCGGCAAGGTGCTCACCGTCTCCGGCATCGGAACCGCGCTGGCTGAGGGACTTGCCGCGATCGGCCTTCCGGTGATCGTCATGGCGTTCCTTCTCGCCGCGGTGCTGCGTGCCTCGCAGGGCTCCGCGACCGTAGCCATCATTACGACGGCGGGCCTCCTGGCCGCTTCGGTGGCCGCCGGTGGTTACTCCCCCGTGCAGACCGCGCTCATCCTCATCGCGATCGGTTTCGGCGCCTTCGGCCTCAGCCACGTGAATGACTCGGGCTTCTGGATTGTCACCCGCTTCCTCGGACTCTCCGTTGCGGACGGGCTGCGGACCTGGACGGTGCTGACCACCATCCTGGGTGTCGCCGGGTTCGTCCTGACTTTCCTTCTCTGGATTCTGGTAGGCGGACCGGCGGTCTAGTTCCGGGAGAGACCGCTCCCGCCAAGTAATAGCAGTTCGGCCATCCGATAGCGTTCCGCCGCTATCGGATGGCCGAAGCGCTATCCGAACACGAGGACCGGTCAGCCGGTCGCCGATGAGGAAGAAGCGTCACCGTCTTCGGGGCCGCCCCTGGGCACCAGTTTCAAGGACGGGCGTGCGCTCCCCGCTTCGCTGTCCAGACCGAGAGCCCTGATCCGGTTGATGAGTTCAGCGCGAAGCTGTTCATCCGATCCCAAAGTGCGCTCTTGTTCCTCTTCAAGTGCGTAGGCGCGGTCCAGCACTTTGCGCCCCTCCTGCGTGATTATCAACCGGACGTCACGTTCGCTGGCGGCGCTTCCGCTCTGGACGAGCAACGCACTTCTTCCAAGCCGGTCAATCACCTTGCCGAGGGTTTCCGGACGAACACGAAGCTTCCGTCCGAGCTCGGCCTGACTCATAGTGCGCCTTTGAGACAAGAGCCGAAGCACGGTGAACCCGGCCTGCGTGATACCCAGGCTGCGAAAGTTATCGCTTTCGGTATTTTCAGTCAGTCGTGCAGCGGTATTCAGAAGTCGGTTAGTTGGCCATTGGGCAAGATCCATAATCATCCCCACTGCCGCCCCTTGAGCGGCGCCGCTATTTGTCTGGGCTGCTTCCCCCTGGCAACCATGATTCAAAGCCTTAGCAAACTGTTGCCAAGCGCTTTCTTGTGGTCAGCTTGCCTTCCGGACATCTGCCCGCCGGTTCCACTCGATGCGGGAAGGCTCCCCGTTTTCGCGGCGATCCAGTTCTACCCGAACCTCGTCAAGGCGCACCTCGGTCTCGGATGGAAACCACCCTGCGGAGTATTCCGCGTCCATCTGGCGCCGCAGCCTGCTGTGCAGAACGTGCAGGGCCTCGTCTCCCAAGCCCTCCAGATCCTCTGGGAACTGGTCGCTCGGCGTCAATCTGAATTTGCTATTCATCACAACTCCTCCAAAGGCACGGACCGCTTCAAGGAATTTGTAGCTTACCGAAAATGAGAAGTAATGCAATCTTGCAATTACAATCACATTCCAATAACATGAACCAGCTGCCGGTATCCCGACTACAGGGTCCGACAGCTAAACTGGAGCGGTGGGCGCGTCCTTGGGTCGGATCGCAGTCTGGTCCCTAATGGCTTTTCTGATAGCGATCGTGTTGGTGTTCGCGGGAATCCGCGTTGCCACCGATCTGCCCATGATTGTGCTCGGCCGCCCGGCCCAATCAGGTTCCTTCGAAGAACGCTACGTGGGTCATCCGTGGTTGGCCTACCTGCACATCGTGCCGGGTGTGCTGTACCTCGTGGGCACCCCGTTCCAGCTTTCTCGCGGATTCCGCAACCGACATCTCCGTCTGCACCGGCGGATGGTCGGGTGGTCCTCACAGCGGGGGCGGTCAGCGGCGTCTTCGCCCTGGCCTTTGGGATTCCCTTCTCGTACGGAGGCTTCTGGCAGTCCGTGGCGACCGCGGTCTTCGGCACTTATTTCCTGATCGCCCTCGGCCTTGCCTACCGAGCCATCCGTAGTCGCAGGATCGAAGATCACCGCCGGTGGATGATCCGTGCCTTCGCTGTCGGTTTGGGAGTGGGCACCATCCGGGTGTGGATTGGGCTTTTCGTGGGCTTGGGCGGGATGACACTCCAGGACGCCTTCGTGCCGGCATTCTGGTTGGGATTGAGCCTCCACGCTCTGGCCGCGGAACTGTGGTTGCGGCGCCGTCAGCGCGTTCCCATCAACCACTGAATCTGCTTAGCACCAGACTCACGGACATGGTCCGTAGCTTCGCAACAGCTTAGACTCCAGCAATGCGCGCAGTAGTTCTGGATCAGGCTCAGGGAACGCCAGAGATCCGGGAAGTACCCCAACCGACGGCGGCGCCGGGCGGCGTCGTGGTCAAGGTTATGGCGACGGGTTTATGCCGCAGCGATTGGCACGCCTGGGCCGGGCACGACGACATCGCCTTCCCCCACATACCCGGCCACGAACTCGCCGGCGTCGTCACGGAGGTGGGAGCCGACGTCGTGCGCTGGCAGACCGGTGACCGGGTGACCGTGCCCTTCGTGTGCGGTTGCGGTGAGTGTGAATGGTGCCTGGCCGGAAATGCGCAGGTCTGCCCGAATCAGCAGCAGCCCGGTTTCACGCACTGGGGATCGTTTGCCGAGTACGTCGCCCTGCACGCTGCCGACACCAATCTGGTGGCTATTCCTGAGGCGGTCGACTTCGCGACGGCGGCCAGCCTGGGCTGCCGGTTCGCCACCGCCTACCGAGCGCTGATCGGCCGCGCACAAGTCGTTCAGGGCGAGTGGGTGACCGTTGTCGGCGCCGGGGGTGTAGGACTGAGCGCTGTGATGATCGCCCACGCCATGGGCGCCCGGGTCATAGCCGTGGACCGGAACTCGGAAGCGCTGGCAGCGGCGGCACGGCTCGGTGCGGAACACACGCTACCGGCCGACGGCGCCACGGACATTCCTGCTGCCGTCATGGACATTACCGACGGCGGCAGTCACGTCGCCGTCGACGCGGTCGGCAGCGAGCAGACGTCCGCCGACGCGCTACTGAGCCTTCGGCGCCGGGGGCGGCATCTGCAGATTGGGCTGCTGCCGCCGGTCGATGGCCATCCTCGGATGCCGATGGACCGGGTGATTGCGTGGGAACTCGATGTACTGGGCAGCCACGGCATGGCGGCAGCAGACTACCCGGGAATGATGGCGCTCATCGAGCAGGGGTCTCTGCTGCCCGATCTGCTGATCGAGCGCACAATTGGACTCGCGGAGGCGGCTTCCCTGTTGCCAGGGTTCGACAGGGCCAAACCCGCCGGCATGACGATGATCGACCCTTCGCGCTGACGGTCGTCGTTCGGGTGGGCAGGGTTATGGCGGTGTGGACCTGGATGAGGACCATGAATAGCAGGCCGCTTATAAAAGGTGCAAAGACCTTCGCGCTGTATAAACTTTATAAACGGTTGCTACCTGTATAAAACTTATAAAGGATGTCATGGACACCGAGCTACCAAGGAACCCCTTCCGCCCCGCGTTCGGAGCGTCCCCACCGTCCTGGCCGGACGAACTGATGTGATCGAGGAATTCCAGATCGCTCTGGACGAAGGGCCCGGATCCCCAGGTCGAACCATGCTCATCAGCGGTCCTCGAGGCATGGGCAAAACCGTCGTCCTGAACCATCAAGTACTCCAGCGTGGATGAGGCGGTCGCGATGGCGAACGGATTGGACGTCGGTCTCGGCGCTTCCGTCTGGTCCTCGAACATAGAGTCGGCACTCAAGGTGGCTGCCCGCATTGAGGCCGGCACTGTCTGGACCAACAAGCACGGGACAGTTGACCCACGCGTCCCCTTCGGAGGAATGAAAACATCCGGTTACGGCCTTGAGTTCGGCGTCGAGGGCCTCAAGCACCTCGGAGCCCCCCAGGCAATCAGCTACTAGGTACGCGCCGTATGGCGTTGTGCCCTCATCCTTCGGGGTTGTACCCGTAGAGGGTTGCCATGAGAGCGACGATCTTCTCGCAGCCGGCAGGTGGATCCGACGCAACCCAGGCAGCGTAGACAAGCACCGGCGGCGCGTCCCTGATGGGTCGGTAGACGATACCCGGGCGGCGGTATTGATGTGTCGTGGATGCAGCCGTGACCCCGCGGGCGCTGCCGGATCCGATGGCTGTGAGCCAGTCGTCGACGTCGTCAGTTTGAATGATCTTCGGCTGGGCGTCCTGCGGCCACAACGATAACCGGGTGCTGCCGGTGCGCAGGTCCACAGCGAGCGGCAGCGTCGCCGCCTGAGCGAGCGTGACACTTTTCCGCCGGGCGAGCGGGTCGCCACTGACCATGGCGCAATACCGTGCCTCTTCACCGACGACTGCATAACGCAGTGCCTTCGAATCCGGGCAGTAACGCAGAATGCCGAGGTCCGTCTTTCCTTCGGCCAGACCGGCGGTGGGCGTGTTCGTCTTGACCAGTTGCAGTGTCATGTTCGGGAAGGACGCGGGCCATCTGTGCTGGAATTCGGCTGTGTGCTGGCCCAATGCGGACCAGGGATAACCGATTCGCACCACCCGGCTCCCCGTGAGAATTTCCTCCTGAAGGTCATCCACGGCGTCAAGCGCCCGGCGAGCATGCCTCACCGCAAGTTCTCCCGCAGCAGTGAGGTCTACCCATCTGGTGGTGCGCTGTAGAAGCCGGACCCCGAGAGCTGCCTCCAACGCTGCGACATTCCGCGTCACTGTTGTTTGTGAGATGCCAAGGTCGATCGCAGCGTCCGTAAAGCTGCCGGCTTCAATCACAGCCAGGAAGGATCGCAACTGGCGCAGCTCGATGTTCATGACAGCAGTCTATTGATGCAGTTCACGCATCAATAGAGCGTGAAGTGAATTGTGAGCATAGCCGGAGGGTGGCCCACGATTTCTCCATGAACATGCAGTCCGGCAAGGGCAGAGCCGCAGGGATCACCACGCTCGCGGGCAGCGCCGCATCGAACCAACTCGGTGCCGCCACCGGATCGCTAGCATTCCCCGTCCTCGGATCTGTCGGCGTTGTCGCTATACGCCAGCTCATTGCGGCCGCCGTTCTGCTCCCGCTTGTCCGGCCCCGCATCCGGGAACTCACCCGGGCACAATGGTGGCCGATCATCCTCCTCGCCATTGTCTTTGGAACGATGAATCTTGGGCTCTACTCGGCCGTGGAACGTATCGGCTTGGGACTCGCCGTGACGCTGGAGTTTCTGGGCCCCCTTGCAGTCGCGATCTTCACGCGCCGCAGCAGGAGGAGTGCGGCCTGCGGCGCTATCGCTGCGGCCGGCGTCGTCGCGATCGCCCAACCGGAAGCGACTTCCGATTACGTCGGCATCGGCTATGCACTGCTCGCGGCGTTGTCGTGGGCTGCTTACATCCTGCTCAACCGGACGGTGGGAACGCGTGTGCCCGGCGTCGAAGGAACAGCCGTCGCCGCCGGGCTGTCTGCGCTGGCCTTTGCTCCCATCGCCTGCCTCATCATTCTGGAGGCCCGGCCCAGTGCCACCGTTCTGCTCTATGCGGTTGCCGCCGGAATCCTTTCCTCGGTCGTTCCCTATGTTGCGGATCTCCTGGCACTCCGGCGTATCCCCGCAAACCTCTTCGGGATTCTTATGAGCATTAACCCCGTATTCGCGGCAATCATCGGAGTAGTCGCCCTGAAGCAGCTGCTGAACCCCACTGAGGTGTTGGGAATTGCGCTCATAGTCATCGCGAACCTCGCCGCCGTCAGCGAACGCTCGCCGGCACGACCGAGGCGGCGTCACCGGCGTTCCCCAGCGACAGACGGCGGTCCGTCACCGCGGTGGCGAGACCGACGTCGTGTGTCACCAGAACAAGCGCCGAGTCCTGCTCAGTGACCTGATCCATGAGACAGTCCATTGTTTCCTGCTGGGTGAGCAGATCGAGACGTGAGGTGGGTTCGTCCGCAAAGATCACCTTCGGCTCCAGGAGCATGGCGCGGATGATCGCGAGCCGTTGAAGCTCCCCGCCGGACACCTCACCCGGACGTCGGTCCAGCAACGAGGATTCCAGCCGCAGGCGATCCATCAGCACACTGACCCGGTTCGGTCCGACCCGATGACGATGGATTACATCGCGAAGACCCGCCCGGATCGGCACGCGAGCAGGGAAGGCAACAGTCGGATCCTGGTAGAGCTTCTGCAACTGGCCATTGGTCAGACCGTCATGGTGGCGCACTTCTCCGGCGTCAGGGCGCACAAGTTTCAGAAGGATCCCGCCCAGCGTGGTCTTGCCGCAGCCACTCGGACCGGTGAGCGACAGCCGCTCCCCCGAGCCGATGCTCACGTTCAATCCAGTGAAGAGTTGACTGCCCCCGTACGCCTTGCTCAGTCCACTGGCTTCGATGAGCGGTGTTACGCGCGCACTATTCGTGTCCGGTGTGCGCCACGACGGATCCCATCGGCTCGGCTCCGCAGCAAGCAACCGTCGCGTCCACGGGTGCGTGGGGGCAGCAAGCACGCGCTCGGCGGGGCCCTGTTCGACGATGCTTGCCCGCTGCATGACCAGCAGATCTCCACCCAAAGCCCTCGCCAGGTCCAGGTCATGTGTGATCGTCAGAAGCGATCCACCCTGTTCGACATGCTGCGCGAGCAACCTCGCCAGGGAGTCCCGCGCAACCGGGTCCAACCCTTTTGACGGCTCGTCCGCGATGAGAACCTGCGCCCCGCCGATCGTTGCTGCCGCGAATGCCACCCGTTGCGCCATTCCTCCGGAAAGCGTGTGCGGGTAGGTATGGTGCACTCCGTGAAGGCCCAGTCCAGCAAGGTGACCGCTCGCCTGTTGCAACGCGTTCAGGCATCCCCGCCGCCCTCGGAAGAAGCTTGGATGGCCTTCTGCTACCTGCTGGGCAACTCGCATGGTGGGATCCAGAGCCAGCACAGGCTCCTGCGGAAGCAAGGCCAGCCGGTGACCCCAACGTTTGCGCCTGGCACCGGCGTCGGACAGGGAAGAACGGTCCGCGCCAAACAGGATCTCTCCCTCGGCCCGCAGGCTCCGGGGAAGGCTACCCATCAGTGCATGGGCAAGGAGGGACTTGCCGCTCCCGCTTTCGCCGACGATCGTCACCGCCCGGCCGGGTTCAAGGTTGAGTCGGGGCACATCGACGAGGGTGCGGCCTTCATGCGTAACCCGGACGTCGAGCAGTTCGATGGTCATCGGTGACCCTCCTGGGAGCGCAGCCCGAGCAGTCCTACGAGCAGTAGGAGCAGCACCGCGACGGGCGCCATCACCATCCAGGGTGCCTCGTAGTAGTAGGGCAGGGATTCGGTGATAAGGAGTCCCAGCTCAGCGGTGGGGGGCTTGAGCCCTACCCCGACGTAGCTGAGAGTGGACATGGCGAGCACTGCCGAGGCCATGCCGAGCGAGCCCATGGTCAGCAGCACCGGCGCCAACTCCGGCCACAGGTGACGCCGCAGCACGTGCAGCGGACCCAACCGCAACAGGTTCGCCGCTTCGACCGCGGAGCTGGTCAGCACGCTGACCGACCGGGCGCGGACAACCCTGAAATATTCCACCCACTGAGCAAGCGCGATCCCGACATAGATCGTCCACATCTCCCCGGAAACAAGAGCTGCGAAAATCAGAACAATCAGCAGGGCGGGTATGGCAAGGAAGACCTCGGAGACTCCGAGCAGCGCCTGATCCACCCACCCGCGGCGCCAGGCGGCCAGCAAGCCGAGAGCGACGCCGGAAGCAGCGGCGGTGACCACACAAAGTATGGCCAGGCCGAGCGACAGGCGAGTGGCGTGGGCCAGTCGTGCGATGACGCTGCGCCCGAGGTGATCATGGCCGAACGGCTCTGTCAGCGAAGGAGGCTGGAGGAATTGGCTCAGGTCCTGGCCTGCGTATTGGCGCCAGACGAGCGGGCCAATGAGAGCGAAAAGCACAAGGGCGGCCAGCAGGCCTGCGGATGCAAGGCGTGCCCAGGTGGTGCGCCTGGCCGCTCGTCCGGTCATTCCCCACAACTGCGTTGGCCGGGAACCCGCAATCGCTACCGGGCTCTCCGCGTTCGCGCTATCGATGTTCGGAGGTGTGGCGCTCATGAGGCTTCCCTGGTACGCGGGTCAAGTGCAAGAACGGCCAGGTCCACTATGGTCGAAACGACGACGACGATCAGGGCAAGCGCCAGGACGGTAGCCTGCATGGCCGGGATGTCACGCCAGAACACCGCATGCACGAGGGCGTGACCGAGCCCCGGCCAGGCGAATAGGCTTTCTACCACCACCACTCCCTCGACGAGGATCAGTACCTGGACGCCGATGTAGGCCACCAGCGTTACACCGGCGTTGCGCAACACATGGCGGACCAGCACAACGTGGCCCGCGAGCCCTTTGGTCCGCGCGAAATGCACGTGTTCGGACTCCAGGATTTGCGCCACGGTGTCCCTGGTTACGCGTGCGAACAACCCGGAAAGACCGACTGCCAGGGTCAGCGCGGGAAGCACGATGTTTCCCCGCTCCCCGTGCCCGGCCGCCGGCACCCAACCAAGCTGGACGGAGAAGACAATGATCAGGACAAGTCCCAACACGAACGGCGGCAGGGCCCTGACCAGCGCTACCCAAGCGTCGGTGAGTCGATCGATCACACCGCCGCGGCTCCGGGCGGCCAGCAGGCCGATGGTCGTCCCGAGGGTAATCGAGAGTATGAGCGCTACCGCGGCCAATTGCAGGGTTGCGGATAAGTGGTGGGTCAGCTCCTCAGTGACTGAGGCGCCGGTGACCAGGGAGGTGCCGAAGTCCAGGCGAAGAGCGTCGAGGATCCACCCGCCGAGCTGCTGCCAGGCCGGGGCATCAAGACCGACGTCGGCGCGGACTTCCGCGGCGGCTGCGGCATCCACCTTGTCGTATCCGTAGCGGCCGGCGGCAATGCGAAAGGCAATGTCGCCGGGCAAGTGCTGGACGATGACAAAGCAGGTGAGAGTCACTGCGAGCGCGACGCCGAGTGCCTGGGCGGCGCGGCGGACAAGGATCCTGCCAACGGCTCCTGCCAGGCTGTGTTCGCGGTCAGTCCGCCCGGGCGGAACATGTTTCACCGAAGGGGCTGAAAGGGTGCTCATGGCTAGTCCTGGATGGAGGCGTCGGCCAGGTTCCAGTTGCGCTCGAGTGGATCGAGGACGAAACCTTCAACGGCTTCGTTGACGATCACGCTCTGGCGGTACCAGGACACAGGTATAACCGGCAGCTGTTTCTGCAGGGTATTCGCAATCTGCTTTCGGGCGCCATCAGCCTCAGAGCCTGTTTGCTCTGCGTCTGTAACCAACTGGTCCAGGGCCTTGAGCATGTCTGGATCGCTCCAGTTCATTGAACCCCAGTCGCCGCCTTCAGCCGGGTAGTCCTTCAGGAGCGTGACAATCGGATCCGGGACCAGGGCGAAGTTGCGGGTGAAGAGCGCCATTTCGAGAGTGTTGTTGGCGTGGCCGGCTGGAATCTCGCTCGAATTGTCTACCCGCACCCCAACGTCAACGCCCACCTCCAGCAGTGCTGCCTGAATAGCGGCTGCCATTGTCGGCAGCTCCGGACGGTCGGGGAACGTCAGCAGTTCCACCCGCAACGGCTGCCCGTCCTTCTCGCGCACGCCGCCGGCGCCCATCACCCAGCCGGACTCGTCGAGTAGCGCGGCTGCCCGCTCAGGGTCATACGTCAACGGGTCCAGCCCCTCGTTGTGCCACGACGCAAGGGCAGGAGGGAACATCTGGGTGGCGCTGATCTCGGGATCCCGCAGTACGGCTGTAGCCACCGCCGAGCGGTCCAGAGCCATCGACAGGGCCTGCCGCACGCGCTGATCTGAAAGGGCTGGGTGCTCGGCGTTGAGCTTGAGCACTATGGTGCGCGGAAGCAGCGCAGACTCCACGTGCAACCCCGACTTACCTTCGACCCGCTGCAGGCTGGTCGGATCCATCCCGAAGGTAAGGTCGGCCTGTCCGCTCTCGGCCATCAGGGCGCGGTTTTCTGCCCGTCCGACGGTCTCGTAAATCACGCGGTCCACCGCCGGAGCTTGCCCGTCATAGTCCTCGAAGGCTTCCAGCTCAATTCTCGACGGTGGTGCCACCTCGACCACCTGGTACGGCCCGGAACCAACGACTTCGGAAACCGTTCCGTCCTCGGCGTAGGAAGAGGAAGCCAAAATCTGTGTGCTTGTCGCTGCCAGAACCACCGGCAGCGGCACGAACGGTTCGGACAGTGCAATGACGACGGCGCCCTCCTGCGCGCGTACCCCGGTTATCGGAGCAACGGCGATGGTGTTCGCCTCGGAGGTACGTGCTGCCTCCAGAGCGGCGACTACGGCTTCGGCGTCTACTGGTGTGCTGTCATGGAATACAGCGCCCTCACGCAGGGTGAATATCCACTCCAGCCCGTCCTCGGATGCACTCCACTCAGACGCAAGTCCGGGCCGCAACTGCCCAGATTCATCCGCATCCACGAGCGTTTCGGCGACCTGCAGGCGCGTGAAGATTCCCTCGGCGGTGGTGGGGTCGAGGCCGTGGACCTCATATGGGCCGATCACGTCGAGCACCCCGTCTCCAGCTCCGGCATCGGGGGCGCTGACTGACGCCGGGTTACTGCTGGCACAACCGGCGAGCGTAGCCGCGACGATGGCCGCCACAGCGGTAGTGGAGAGCATGAAAGGGCGTAGGGGCATGGGGCAGTCCTTGAATCAGGGGAAGTGTTTGGCCGTAAGGGCACCAGAAAGACTATAGGTAATGATAATCGTTTTCAATTAGACAACAGGAGACGATTCAGTGAAGTTACCGGTCCCGGCATACGGCCCTCGAGAGGCCTGCAGCGTCCCAAGAAAACGAAAAAGTGGCCGGGGAACCCTCGTTCCCCGGCCACCTGGTGAACCGCTATGCCTGGTTGCTGACCAGCCCGTGCCCTGTCCGCATCCCCGCGAAGAAGGCGCCGAGTTCTGACGTGGCCGTCAGCGGCAGCACGTTGGCCACGTACTGGTCCGGACGGACTACGACGACGACGCCTCCCCGGTCCAGACCACGAGCTTCGAAGATGTCCGCTTCCGGATCAGCGCCGAAGACCTTCTCCAGATAGTTGAGCCTGAACGGCCCAACTTCGGGCTTGAAGACCGCGGGCACGGCATTGATATCGATGGTGTGGTGATCCTGCTGGTAGATCACCTTGACGTCGAACCAGGCGTCGATATCCGCACCGTCGGGCGGTGCGGCCAGCGGTGACTCGGCCGAGTTCGTCAGCCACTCAGCGAAGTTGGTGACCTTCGACGGGTTGCCCGGCAGCGGCTCATCTGCAAAGACATAGATCCGCCAGCGTCCGTCCGCCGTCGCGTGGTGGCCGAGGTGAAGCGGGTTGGTGTCGCAGACCCGGACGACGGGCGCCGATTTGAAGCGCTTCCCAACCGGGAAACCGGTGGCAAGCTCCTGGTGCGTCGCCTCCCCCACGATCATTGACGGGGAGTACTGCGTCATGAACCCCGCGGGAAACTCCATGGTGCGGACGTAGAAGTTCTCGAGTTCCGTGGGGTCTTCGAACTCTTCGGGCTTCTTCGCCATGAGTGATGACCACTGCTTATCGAAATCGATCAGGTTCTTCGCAACCACCTGACGTTCAGCGGAGTACGTGGACAGCAGACTCTCCGGGCTGCGGCCCTCCAAAACATGGCCGAGCTTCCAGGCGATATTGAAACCGTCCTGCATGGAGACGTTCATCCCCTGGCCGGCCTTCGCACTGTGCGTATGGCACGCGTCACCGGTAATGAAGACGCGCGGGGTGCGGGTTCCCAACTCTTCCGGACGGACGTCGTCGAACCGGTCAGTGAGGCGGTGGCCAACCTCATACACGCTTTGCCATGCAACGTTGCGCACGTCAAGCGTGTACGGGGAAAGGATCGCGTTGGCCTTCTCGATGATCTCGTCGATGGTAGTGCTGCGGATATCACCCTTGGTGTGCGCCTCGACTTCACCGAGGTCCACGTACATGCGGAACAGGTGGCCGCCCTCGCGCGGGATGAGCAGGATGCTTCCGCCCTCGCCGGACTGGATGGCGCACTTCAGCCGGATATCGGGGAAGTCCGTGACAGCGAGGACATCCATGACCCCCCACGCATGGTTGGCCGCATCACCGGCCAGCGTGCACCCGATCGCCTTACGGACCTTGCTGCGGGCTCCGTCCCCGCCGATCACGTACTTGGCGCGAACCGTCCGTTCCTGCCCCTCGCGCGGCCCGGCCGTGTGGAGCAGCGTGACGCTGACGGGATACTCCCCCTCGTCGGAAACCTCGAGACTCTGGAATTCCAGCCCGTAATCCGGCTTCATCCGCGTAGGGGCATTCGCCATGAACTCGGCGAAGTAGTCAAGGACACGCGCCTGGTTCACGATGAGGTGCGGGAACTCGCTGATCCCGGTGGGGTCATCGAGCGGCCGGGCGGTCCGGATGATGCGGGATGGGTCAGCGGGATCCGGCTTCCAGAAGGCCATTTCTGTGATCCGGTATGCCTCGGCAATGATGCGCTCGGCGAACCCGAATGCCTGGAAGGTCTCAACGCTTCGCGCCTGGATGCCGTCCGCCTGACCGATGGCGAGCCGCTCAGGTCGGCGCTCCACGATGCGGGTGGTGATATTCGGAAATTGGGACAACTGCGCGGCGGCGAGCATGCCCGCAGGGCCGCTGCCCACAATCAGGACGTCGACCTCGTCGGGCAGCTCTTCGGGCCTGTCGATACCGACGCCGGCAGCAGCCTGGATTCGCGGGTCACCGGATACGTAGCCGTGATGGTGAAACTGCACGGGCTTTCCTCACTCACATCTTTGTGGAACTTTTCGGGGTCGACCACCTCTTCGGCTGTTCGTTATCTGAACAGGTGATTCAATAATCGAATGGCGGTGTCAAAACTGTACGACGGATATGATGCGCAACACAACACTTTCTGCTTTGCCAGAAAGGGGTTGACGTGCTTCGCGTCACAAGCCATACTCATCGTATACGATTTCGTACATCAGTAAAACGAGTTCATCGATGAGGAGAGAACCGCATGACCATGGAGTCCCAGACCCGGACAGCGAGTGCAGAATTGCTTGCCCGCACCCGCAAGGTCATCGCCGTCCACATCAACTACCCGAGCCGCGCCGCCCAGCGAGGCCGCACGCCGCAGCAGCCGTCCTACTTCCTGAAGCCGCCGTCGTCGCTCGCGTTGGGATCAGCTGACGCACCGGGCACCATCGAGCGTCCCCTCGGGTGTGAGCTGCTTGGGTATGAGGGCGAAATCGCGCTTATCATGGGCAAGCCTGCACGGCGGGTGAGCCTGGAAGACGCCTGGGGCCATGTCGCCTGGGTTACCGCCAGCAATGACCTCGGGATTTATGATCTGCGCTACGCGGACAAGGGCTCAAACGTCCGATCCAAGGGAGGGGACGGCTTCACGCCGGTCGGGCCGGAGCTGATCCCGGCCGGGGACGTCGATCCCGCGGCGATGCGGGTACAGACCTGGCACAACGGTGAACTCGTGCAGGACGACACCACTGAAGAACTCCTCTTCCCGTTTGCGCAGCTCGTCGCTGACCTGTCTCAGCTCCTCACCCTCGAGGAAGGCGACATGATCCTCACCGGCACGCCGGCGGGCGCGTCCGTGGCCAAGCCGGGCGACGTCGTCGAAATCGAAGTCACCGCCGGCAGTTACAGCAGCGGCAAGCTCACCACCCGCGTGTTGGAGGGAACGACGCCGTTCGCTGACTTCGGCGCGCAGCCCAAGACCGACGACTCCCAGCGCGAAGAAGCCTACGGATCCCGTGAGGCCGCCGGCCTGGAGCCCGCCACGCAGGCACTGTCACCGGAGCTGAAGAAGAAACTGGAGAGCGTCGCCACCGCCACCCTCTCCTCCCAACTGCGCAAGCGGGGGCTGAACAACGTCAGCATCGACGGCCTGCAGGCTACCCGCCCGGACCGCCGCGTGGTCGGCCTGGCACGCACCCTGCGTTACGTCCCCAATCGGGAAGACCTCTTCAAGACCCACGGCGGCGGATTCAACGCCCAGAAGCGCGCCATTGATTCAGTGAACGACGGCGAAATCCTCGTCATGGAGGCACGCGGCGAGAAGGGCACGGGAACAATAGGTGACATCCTCGCCATGCGCGCCCAGGTCCGGGGAGCGGCCGCGATCATCACCGACGGCGGTGTCCGCGACTACTCGGCCGTCGCTGACCTCGACATGCCCACCTACTTTGCCAACCCCCATCCCGCGGTGCTCGGCCGCCGCCACGTCCCGTGGGACACCGACATCACCATCGCGTGCGGTGGAACCACAGTGCAGCCCGGCGACATCATCGTGGCCGACTCCGACGGCATTCTGGTGATCCCGCCCGCCATCGCCGAGGAACTCGTGGAGGACTGCATCCAGCAGGAGAAGGAGGAGACCTTCATCTTCGAAATGGTCAAGCAGGGCAACAGCGTTGACGGGCTCTACCCGATGAACGCGGACTGGAAGGCGAAGTACCAGGAGTGGGCTTCGGCGGAAGGAGCAGCCGGTGAGTGAAACCGCCGTCGCACGTTCCGCCGTCGTGCAGGAAGCCGGCGAGACCAAGGCGGGCAGCAAGTCAGAGCAGGCCTATACCTCTATCAAAGCGCGCATTGTGGAGGGGACCTTCTCCCCCGGCTACCGTCTGGTGCTCGCGAAAATCGCCGAAGACCTCGGCTTCAGCGTGGTGCCCGTACGCGAAGCGATCCGGCGTCTGGAAGCCGAAGGGCTCGTGAAGTTCGAGCGCAACGTCGGCGCCACAGTCTCCGGGATCGACCCGACGGAGTACCTCTACACGATGCAAACGCTCAGCATCGTGGAGGGAGCGGCCACCGCACTGTCAGCACCGCTGATCGACTCCACGGCCATTGCCCGCGCCCGAGCCGTGAACGAGGAGATGCGGGACTGTCTCGAGCACTTCGACCCGGTCCGCTTCACCTCGCTCAACCAGGACTTCCACAACGTCCTCTTCGAACAGTGTCCCAATCCGCACATCCTCGATCTGGTCCACCGCGGCTGGAACCGGCTGGCTTCGCTGCGGTCCTCAACCTTCCGGTTTGTCCCCGGACGCGCCCATGAATCCGTGCGCGAACACGAAGCCCTGCTTCAGCTCATCGAATCCAATGCCGACGCCGACACCATCGAGCGCGCCGCCCGGCAGCACCGCGCCGCCACCCTCGACGCTTACCTCGCGCAAGCGCCCGCCACCACTGAATGAATCCCAGCAGTCAGGAAGAGAAACAATGACGTCCACCGTCCCTGAAACCAGCCACTACGTGCCCAAGGACCTGCCCACGCACATCCAGCACTACATCAACGGGAAGTTCGTCGACTCCGTCGGCGGCAAGACCTTCGATGTTCTGGACCCGGTGTCCAACAAGAACTACGCCACCGCGGCAGCAGGCCAGAAGGAAGACATCGATCTGGCAGTCACCGCCGCGCGTGAAGCTTTCGTCAACGGCCCATGGCCGAAGATGAAGCCCCGCGAGCGTGCCCGCGTCCTCAACAAGATCGCCGACGCCGTCGAGGCGCAGGAATCACGTCTCGCCGAACTCGAAACCTTCGACACCGGGCTGCCCATCACCCAGGCGAAGGGCCAGGCCCTGCGTGCGGCGGAGAACTTCCGCTTCTTCGCTGACCTCATCGTGGCCCAGTTCGACGACGCCATGAAGGTCCCCGGCTCCCAGATCAACTACGTCAACCGCAAGCCCATCGGTGTTGCCGGGCTGATCACGCCCTGGAACACACCGTTCATGCTTGAGTCCTGGAAGCTCGCGCCGGCACTGGCGACCGGCAACACGGTAGTCCTCAAGCCCGCCGAGTTCACGCCGCTCTCCGCTTCCCTGTGGGCGCAGATCTTCAAGGACGCAGGACTGCCGGACGGCGTCTTCAACCTGGTCAACGGCCTCGGTGAGGAAGCTGGCGACGCCCTGGTGAAGCACCCGGATGTTCCGCTGATCTCCTTCACCGGCGAGACCACCACCGGCCAGACGATCTTCCGCAATGCCGCCGCCAACCTCAAGGGCCTCTCGATGGAACTCGGCGGGAAGTCACCGTGCGTGGTGTTCGCCGATGCGGACCTCGACGCCGCGATTGACTCCGCGCTCTTCGGTGTCTTCTCCCTCAACGGCGAGCGCTGCACCGCGGGTTCTCGCATTCTCGTGGAGCGGGCCGTCTATGACGAGTTCTGCGAGAAGTACGCTGCCCGCGCGAAGACCATCGTCGTCGGCGATCCCCACGACCCGAAGACGCAGGTCGGCGCACTGGTCCACCCCGAGCACTACGAGAAGGTTGCCTCCTACGTGGAGATCGGCAAGTCCGAGGGCCGGCTCCTCGCCGGTGGCGGCCGCCCCGAACACCTCCCGGAGGGCAACTACATCGCGCCCACCGTTTTTGCCGACGTCGCGCCTGAGGCACGGATCTTCCAGGAGGAGATCTTCGGTCCCGTTGTCGCGATCACCCCGTTTGAGAACGACGACGAAGCCCTCGCCCTGGCGAACAACACCAGGTACGGCCTGGCGGCCTACATCTGGACGCAGAACCTGACCCGCGCCCACAACTTCTCCCAGAACGTCGAAGCCGGCATGGTGTGGCTCAACAGCCACAACGTCCGCGACCTCCGCACCCCGTTCGGTGGAGTGAAGGCCTCCGGCCTGGGCCATGAGGGCGGTTACCGCTCGATTGACTTCTACACCGACCAGCAGGCCGTGCATATCACCCTCGGCCCTGTTCACACCCCGAAGTTCGGCAGCGTCGAAGACTCCGCTGCCAACGAGGGCTAAGAACCCCTCCCGCTCAAAGAAGAGAGAACATCATGACCAACTTCGTTCCCACCCCCTCGCTCCCGGCTCCGGACATTGTCCGCTGCGCGTACATGGAGATCGTGGTCACCGACCTCGCCAGGTCGCGTGAGTTCTACGTCGACGTCCTCGGCCTGCACGTCACCGAGGAAGACGAGAACAACATCTACCTGCGCCCCCTTGAGGAGTTTATCCACCACAACCTGGTGCTGCGCAAGGGGCCGGTGGCCGCGGTCGCCGCCTTCTCCTACCGGGTGAAGTCCCCCGCCGAGGTGGACGCCGCCGAGGCCTACTACCAGGAACTCGGCTGCCGGACCGAGCGCCGTAAGGAAGGCTTCACCAAGGGCATCGGCGATTCCGTCCGTGTCGAGGA
>NZ_JBZCNL010000013.1:0-41723 GCF_058269305.1 Arthrobacter sp. TJ-170
ACAGTGGGGAATCGATGTCGTCGGTGTCGTGTTCTTCTGCGCCCTGATCGTTGTGCACCCGCTTCAGGGAGATTCCCTCTAGGTAAGACGGTACGGGAGGATCCTTCTCTTCATCACTTGTCATGCGCCGAATTCTAGGGGCTCTAGATTCGAACTGGCGCAGTAATGCGTAAGGCAAAAGTTCTCGGACGGCGGCTTGTGGTCGAAGAGTAACCGCCAATCATATGCGATCGCGGCTAACGATATTTCGGCCCCCTGACGCCGGATGTCTCTCTATGACTGATCCCTCACCGGGCACTGCTCACTGAAATGTATACACTCACAAAGGGGCAAGAACTTGACGGCTTAGCACCGCGATGTCTTTTCGCGGGAAAAACCCGGACCCGCACTGCCGTTGCCGTCCAGGCCGCGACGTGCGCTTGCACCAGGTACGCCTGCCAAGGGCAGCGTATCCACACAGCACTTTCCGGGGTTTGGCGGCGACGATAAAGTTGCCGGTACGCTGACTGATTCCCGGATACGAACTCTCGCGGGCGGTTATCGAACCGACGCCAAGAGGGGAAGGCGCTCTCGTCCCGCCAAGCCATTTTTTTGCTGGTCGACTCCGGACTCGGCAGGGCGCAGGGAGGCGATGACATTCTCCAACGCGGTGCGGAGATCCTTATCGGCCAGGCCAGTGGACCGATCGAATTCCTTTTCCTCCGCCTCGAGGATCGACAGGAGATGCCGGCCAACCGCGGTGAGCTCCACCAGGACGACGCGGCGGTCAACATGGTCTCGCACCCGGCGGACGAAACCCCGCAGCTCTAGCCGCTCCACGGTCTTCCCCACGGTCTGGGGTTGGATGTGCAGCACGTCGGCTAAGCGGGCCTGGGCGATCGCCTGCCCGACAGTGAGCACCCGCAACAGAGTCAGACCGGAAAGGGTGATCCCATGAGATCTCAGCCGCTCGTTCTCGTAGCGTTCGTTCAAGCGGGCCGCCGTATTGAGCAGACGCCCGATCGACCATGAGCTGATTTCCACTGTTTTCCAACTTCCCTAGGTGCCCCTGCCCGGGCGGATTGCACACCGGAGGCTGATAGGTAAGCCTACTGACCGTTGTCAGATTTCACCCGGTGTTTATCGCGTAGTTTTCCTCAAGAAACGGTCACCCGTGGATGAGCCGAACCGCGGGGGTGTCCGGTTCCTTCTGCTCAACGTCGCGACGGTCCAGCTCTTCGGTGAGTTCTTCTTTCCGAATCTCTGTCTCGAACGCCGGTATGCCGTCACGGACGTACTCAAGATCGAGCTCACGGTGTACCTTGCTGTTGAGGATCTCGACCTCGGCAAGATCGAGGTGAGAGAGATCTTCGGGGAACGGATCAGAGGGGTCGAGTCTGGTACTCAAGTATTCGCCTATCGAACAGTATTTTCAGGCCTTCTGCTAGACCCCGGCCCTGAGGAAGAAACCCCGTGGCAGTCAGTATCATAACTGTCCACCGCGTCCGGGCGGCTCAGTGACGATTGGAGTCGTTACAGTACTCGGCTTTCGCCGGGATTCGACGAGCCGAGGGCAATGGTGTCCGTGGTGGCGGGGAAGAAGCTCAACGGTGGCTCCATGAAGAAGCAGCTCTTCAAGCAGCTCGCACCGACCCTCCCGGGGCCAGCTACCGCACGTCCAATGCCTGCAACGGCGAGTAGATCGAACACATTGAAAGATGCCATCCGCTTCCGGGCCAGGATCTTGGTACCTGCTGCTTCGTGCAGGTCCGGAAAATTGGTGAGATCCTTGCCCCGCAGGGACCGCAGCTCGGTGGCGTCCTGGACAGCTGACGATGACTATCCGGTAGTCGTCCCATTTCCGGCTGATGTACGCACCCTCCGGGCAAGACATAATGCCGGGATCGACGCACCTCACGCGCCAGCGCCAGTTGCACCGGTGGGGCCAAACCGGGCGGGCACCCTCTCACCAAAAAACCCTTGATGTCAGGGGGATCGTGTCCGTAGGAGTTGCGTTCACCAATGGTCCCGTCGAGGTTCCGGATGACGTGCTCGACCTTTTCGGCTTTAGCAACCTGCCGGCCGCCGCGACTGCTTCCTCTTTGGTGTCCGCGTAACCCCAGGGATGATCGTCGATGGTTTCGCGGCAGTTTCCCCACCGCCCGTCCTCGTGGAATGTTTCGGTGTCCCCTCTAGGCATGTCTGGTTCCTTTCATAGTGGACTATGTGCGGCTCCACCCACCTACGGCCAACACCCTCCGACGCTGGGCGATCCAGGATGGGGTTCGCTCCGAAGCATGAGGAGGGAAATACGTAACCGGAGAGTGTGCAGGGAGTCAGGCAATGTGTTGGGACACTAATTTCTGACCCCCCGCACACACCGGGACCGAGACGTAATGCCCTTCTGCTCTATGGGCGGGTTGTCCCGTGTCGGCAAGACATCGCTGGGATAACCCGGAGCAGATAGCCCGGTCCGCACCAAACAGCGGAGCGGGCTATCTGCTTAACCAGCTTCACTGCTCATTAACAATTCGAGCACGGATGGCAGAACCGTGTAAACCGCCACGAGGTAGCCCAGGCACACCTGACTGGGGCAGGAACTCAGGCTTTCGGTCGCGCATCCAGGCCGTGGTCTGCTGGTTGCCCTCCCGACCGGCCCGGACCTTCTGACGAGTAATTGGAAGCGGTCCGGTCGGGATGGTGATTGCTCGCGGCCGTTGAAACCCGTACCGAGAAGCGTCCGTGAAAGAGGACTGGACCGATCAGGTGCTGGTTATCCAATGATTGGTAGGGCACGAGGAACGCTTTCAATTGTGATCGCCGTTCCTGCACCCGCTGATCTAACTTCCCCGTCGATCTGGTACGGGATCGGCTTCAGCGTAGAGAATTCATACCTCTGTACGCTGGGTTGGTCTCCCAGCCCCTGCGTCGTCGCGCGGACGGCTCTGAGAAGGATGCGCCATTTCGCCATGTGGGGGAACGTGATGACCTCGAACTTCCCGTCTGCCGGGTGATCATCGGCTTCACTCAGTGTTGCGTACTTGGCCATCTGGGAGATATTCGCGAAAATCAGACTGTCGAATTTCCTGCGCACGCCGTCGTTCTGCCTGATCTCGAAAGGCCTGAACTTGCGGAAGGTCCGCACCACGGAGAACATTTCCTTGATCGCTCCCTTGCTTCCCTTCTCCAGATCAATGGCCATGATGGGTGTCAGACCGAAGCCGATGTAGGAGTGGGCGTACACCGGTTCGGTGCCAATACCAGCCGTGATGCGCAGCAAGTCGATGCGGCGAGCGGCTCCTTCGGTGATCGCCTCCGCGAGTGGTTTCCGGCCAACCACCCGGCTGTGGTCGTTCGCGTTCCCCGCTGCCAACACAGCACACGCCGCCTCTGGATTGCCGCTGGCCATGACGCCGTTGATAACCTCGTTGTAGCCACCGTCACCGCTCACCGACACCACGAGTACATGTCCGTCTGACGCAGCTTCACGGGCAAGGTCCACCGCATGTCCTGCTCTTTCGGTAGGTTTCAGGTCAATGACCGCGAGCCGGCCGGCAGGACAGAGGAGAGTTCCTCGCGGAGGCCCTCAGCCAGTTCGGGGGCATCGCCGGTGCTATTCGGGTTGTAAATGATCGTTATCGAATCAAACCGCCGTGGTGAATCCATGGAGGACCTTTCAGGATCGCTACTCATCAGCAGCAGTGGGTGCCCACCAACCATCATAAGCGAGCTGATCTTCTCATGATTTCCGGGTCGATGTCGTCGCCGGGAGCTTCCGTTCGAAGGCTTGGATGACGGTCCGGGCGTGGTCTCGGAGGGTGGTTTCGCGGGAGGCACCGGCTAGTTTGAGCTTCTCGTCGAGTGACTTGCTCTGTTCCAGAAGGTGTCGGCCGTTCGGAGTGATGTCGACGAGTTGGCTTCTTCGGTCCAGCCAGTGACGGGAGCGGGTCACGAAGCCTTTCCGGGCGAGCCCTTCTACCGTTTTGCCCAGCGTTTGGGATTGTATTTTCAGTTCCGCGGCCAGCTCGCTTTGACCGAGTGCCCCGCGGATGGCCAGGACAGACAGGATCGTCAGCCCTGCATAGGTGATTCCGTAGGTGGCCAGGTCTTCGTTGTACGCGTTCTCCACTAGGCGTCCGGCGGTGATTATCAGACGCGCGGTGGGCCATTGATCCAGGTTCGACATGGGTTGCGCTTTCGTGTGATTCCAGGGTCGGGTGAGGGATGCGTGTCCGGCCGGTTAAGAAGCGTCGGCCGGTGCAGGGAACTGGTTGTACCCCATACCGGCCGAAGCAGTCATCTCCCACTCAGTGAGCGGTGTGGGTCCTGTCGCGGTTGCGGCTCAGGAGGAGACCGAGGGCGATCATGCCGATTCCGAGGAACAGGTGCAGCCAGTTATCGGCGTCGTTGACCGGTACGAAGTTCGCGGCCGAGTCGTGGTCGATGATGAGGCCGTAGATCCAGAGGATCAGGTAAACCGCACCCCCGTAGATGAGGTAGCTGCGCGCGCCTGAGATGGTGCGTGCCATCGCGAGGCCGGCGGCACCGAAGAGCAGATGGACGACGTTGTGCAGGACGGAGACCTGGAAGACGCCGAGGAGCAGCGCTTCGGAGTCGTGTCCGGCGAAACTCATCTGGTCGTACTGGCTGGTGACGCCCGGGATAAAGCCCAAAACACCGACGAGAAGGAAAACGGCTCCGACCGCGGTGGCGGCCTTCTGGATGTTCGTCCTCGTTCTGTCGCCTGCGGCTGAGTTGTTTGCTGTTGTCACGATGGTTTTCCCTTTGATGAAAGTGAATGGATCGGCCCCGGTTAGGAGCCGCTGCCCTGGACGTTGTCTTTGGCGTCGCTGGTCTTGTCCTTCAGGTCCGAGGCTGCTTGCGTGCCTTCGTCCTTGACCGTCTGGGCCGAGTCGGTTGCGGTCTGCTTCACCGACTCGACGGCGTCGCTGACCGGTTCCTTCATGTCTTCGACCACCTGCTTTGCAGCGTCCGTGGCCTCAGTGACGAGCGGTTGGGCCTTTTCTTTCAAGGCCGACGCGGCTTCTTTTTCTTTTGCGCTGGCCGGAATGAGGGAGGCCGCAAGCAGGCCGGCACCGAAGGCGATGAGTCCTGCCGCGAGCGGGTTGCCCTGTGCCTTGTTTTTCACGGTGTGGGGTGCGTCGTGGATCGCTTCACCGGCGCTGTGCAGCGCGCCCTGGTCTTGATCGGCTTCATCGGTGCTGACGGTGGGGACGGTTCCGGCTGTCGCGTCGACGGGTAGTCCGAGTTCGGCGCGGGTCCGCTCGACGTCGGCACGGATCTGGTCTGGTGATTGGCTCATGGTGTGTGCTCACCTGGTTTCAGGGTCGGAGGGATTTCTTTGACGGTTGCGACGGTGTCTGGCATGCCGCGGATTGGTTTCATTTCCTTCTTGCCCTGCAGTGCCAGGACGGCGGCCACGATGCCCCAGATGACGGCGACAATTAGTGCTGCCCATCCGAGGCCGACCAGCTCGGCCAGTCCCCACATCAGTGCAAGGGAGAGGAACAGCAGGACGAAATGTCCTGCTACGCCGGCGCCGCCGAGGAGGCCTGCGCCTTTTCCAGCTTTACTGCCGGATTCGCGCAGTTCGGCTTTCGCCAGTTCCAGCTCCAGGCGTATCAGGGCGGACAGGTCCTGCGTTACCTGGCCGAGCAGTGATCCCAGCGACGTCTTGTCGGCGTCGTCGAAAGTCTGTGAACTGGAGGTGGCACTCGGGCCACGGACCGAGGAGCTCATGGCCGCAAGCCCGTTCCGGGCTGATAGGGGTCTACCAGCTGGGGATCGGAATAGGCACTTACAGCTGCGGGCGGCTTGGTGGAAGCCGGTGCCAGTTTTTGAGGTTTCGTGGTGTTCCCGCCGCCTGTGGTTCCGCGGGTGAACCGGCCGGCCAGGACGCCGGTTGCAGCGGCCACGAGCAGGAACGTGCCCGGACGCCGACGGGCGAAGGTGGTTGCCTCGTTCAGGAGCGAACCTGGATCGCGGCCCTCGAGCCAACCGGCCACATTTCCGGTGCGCTGTGCTGCTTGCTGCACCAGGTTCCGGGCGGGGCCTTCATCGGACTTTTCAGCCATGGAGGACAGTTCGTCGCTGAGGGACCGGATGCCCTCGGTGACTTTTTGCTGCTGCGTGCCGGCTTGGCTTTTCAAAGTTGAACCAACCTCACCCAGGAGGTTCTTGGCCTGCGTGCCGGCTTCCTGGGCGACGTTCTTCGCTTCAGCGCCAGCGGTCTGCGCGACGCTCTTCGCGGCGTTGACACCTTCATGGCCTACCTCCGCAGCTTGTTCCTTCGCCGCGGACGTTGTTGAGGATGGTGGCTGATCACTGCCCGTGGCGGTTGTGGGTGCGGGTGTGGCTGGTGCGACCAGTGGGTCGTTCGACCAATCTGTAGTCATCGTTTTCCTTCAATTCTGTCGGGTGCTGAACCGGGGGAACAGCATAATCTGCACGTGCGACCGGCGACCTGAACCGGAAAGTGAAGCTACCTTACTATCTCCAAAGACAAGCATGCTTAGCATCTGTGCACAAGGAGCAGGAGTTAGTCGAAGCGCTTCTGGCTGTGAGGGCTGTGTTTGTGCTTCAAAAACAAGTTGACCGGGGCGAGCGTCGTGCTCCAATCCGGTCAACTATTCAATATGCGCCCAAGTGGACCCGCTCAGACAACATGGCCGATCCGACCCTGACCGCACAATGAGGATGGGTCAGCTCCGGCGAGCCTAATGATTGGCGGGAGCTAGCGCAGCTCTACTTGGAGTCGGTGTAGTGCTCGCGGCTGCCGGACTTCGCCAGGCCACGGGCAATCATGTAGCCGATGGTGAGGTAGGTGATGTACTGCATGGCCTGGTTGGCGTCGAACAGGTCGCTGGCGTCGGAGCCTTCAGTGCCGTCACCGACGACCGCAGCCGTGATGATGACAGTCAGGACGGCCGCGATGTAGACGAAGAACTCGGTGGTTCTCGTGGAAGCCTTGGTTTCGGTGCTGCGCCTGGTGGTGTGATCGGTGGTGGTGGCAGCGTTATTGGAAGTGTTTGTAGACAAGGGGTGTCTCCTGTGAATGGATTTGGCGTCAAAGCCGGTGGCGGGCGCTAGAGATGCGCTCCGGCGGGGAGGTTCAGATTGCCGCAGTTTGCTCCACGGGTAACCTCTGCATTCTCGACAGTACCCGCCGGCACCCTCGAAAGCAAAGCAAGCTTACTATTTGTTTCTTAAGGAGGCGCCGGGATGAGCCTGCCGTCTTGCGCTCATCCCTCACCTTCCAGATGGCACTTATCGGATGGCGGGCTCAGGTGGCACTGCTCCCTAGCATGAGAGGCTGCTGAACACTCCGGGGGCCTGTTCGTTGTCCTCACGCCGGTCCAGTTCCTCGGTGAGTTCTTCCCTTCTGAACTCGGTCTCCATCTCGGCGCCCCCGCGTAGGATCCCGTAGAGCAAAAAGCCTCCGGTGAAGCCCAGCGGCCGACGCGGAGCAAGCAGAAGCCTCGCTTGAAGAACTGTCGAAAACTCCCGCTCTTGAAGAGGACGAAGACAGTCTGGCTAAACCCTACAACAGCTGAAACCACAAGTACCCACACCCTCGGCCCCGCCGGGGGCATCCAGCAGTCACCAGTCTTCAGCCAGTCTGATGAAGACATATCGGTGGATTCCGCCGATTGGTGCAAAATTGTCAGCTGCCGGGGTACTTGGGCTGACGCCTGCGGCGCTGGCTCGTGCCAGGGTAAGTCCTTACCTGAGGTGATGGCTGCGGAGGGTTACATTCCGCTGAACTCCTTGATGAGGAGCGGTAGTAGTGGGCGAAGGTGCGCGGCAGCACGTCTCGGGACCATCGGTACTCCGCAGTGGCATACCATTGGCGCCCGGAGAGTCATCGAAAAGCGCCCGGCAAGGTGATGATGTGTCCCCGGAGCGGGATGCGCTCGCTCGCTTAGAAATGAGGGTGGATTTCAGCCGACATCGTCCTTGGGCCCTGGCTAGCCCGCTTCAGTCTCTAACTCGGACCTGTTTGAGCAGCTGATGTCGGGTGGGTTTCGGTGCGGTGAAGGAGTGCGGTGATGGCGGTGGTCACGAGGTCAGGGGCGCTGTGGTGTGCTGCGTGTGGGGCACCATCGATGGTGCCTGCTTCGCCCTGCAGGGAGGAGCTGGCGAGACGGTCGGACCAGGCGGCGCCGGCGACGGCATCGCGTGAGCCGCGCAGTACGAGGACGGGTTGCTGGGCAAGGGGTAGCCGGTCTTCGAGCGGGTAGCTCATCGCTTGCTTTAGTTGGGCCAGGTACCAGCGCGGTCCACACCGTAGGACGTCGAGGGATTGCAGGAAGTTCAGTAACGGTTTTTCGAGGATGGAATTGAGGCCCAGGGTCAAGACTTGCTGGTGGACGGTGCGGCGTTTCACGTCGACGGCGGCGCCGATCAGGACGAGGTGGGACACAAGGTCGGGGCATTGGATGGCGAGTTCCGTGGCGCTTTGGACTCCCATGGAATGGCCGATGACCACGCAGGAAGACACGCCAGCTTCCTCCAGGAGTAGCCCGAGGATCTCCGCGGTCGCTTTGGTGGTTGTTTCTTGCGCCGGCCGCTTCGTCCACCCGTAGCCGGGCAGGTCGATGAGGTGGACATCGCCGTAGACAGATAGCAGGGCGCCGAGGCGGCGGAAGTATCGGTGGGACATTCCAATGCCGTGGATCAGCACAAAGACCGGAGCCGGGGTTCCATCCACAGGGTTGATCCGATCAGAGGCACCGCCGTGGTCGATGAAGTAGGACCGACATTGCCGGTCCTGGACCGTGATGCTGCGCAGCTCAAGGACCTTCGTCGCAGAGTGCAGCTCTGAAACGGTGGATTTGACCGTGCGATCCGAGTAGGTAGGCGTAGAAGAGGGTGAGGGTAACTCGACCACGCCCACGGAAGCGGGCAACTGCGGCGAGGCCGGATAGTCGCGCATGAGGTGGAGGACTGCTGCCGTGATCGGGGCAGCGCCTCCCCGGTGCGCGGCGTGCGGCTGGCCAGGTATTTCCACGAGGTGGCCGTTTTGGGCGTTGCGGCTGAGCTTCTCGCACCAGTCATGCCCGGCGATGATGTCCCGGGTCCCCCGGATGACCAGGACGGGGCGGGGGATCAGGGGCAGCCTGTCATCCAGGCGATACCCCAGCATGACCGGCAGTTCCTGCAGGTACCAGGGGATCCCGCATTGCGCGTACGCGGTGGCGACCATCAGATTCGTGACGGGTCGTTCGATGAGCGTGTCCGCGGCGAGCATGAGGGTGTGCTTGAGCGCAGACCGGTGCTCGGTGTCAGTGACAGGACCGATCAGCACCACATGCGAGACCAGGTCCGGACGGATGATGGCAACCTCCGCCGCGAACTGCGCACCCATGGAATGGCCGACAAGTACGCACTCCTGCACACCTTCCTCATCGAGAGTGTGCGCGATCAGAGTTGCGTAATCCCCGACGCTGAGTTGGCGGTCGGGTTTGGGTGTTCCTCCAAAACCTGGCAGGTCCAGGATGAGGGTGTCACCGTAGTCAATGAGCGTGCGCTGTAGCTTGTCGTAGTAGCGGTGGGACATCCCGATCCCGTGCACCATCACAAAAACCGGTCTGACCGTCCCCGGGTTCGGAGCTCGCCGGGACCTGTGTGCTCGACAGGACAGACCGTCCTGCGCAGCCTTGTCATCGATTGCGGGAAGGGGTGGCGTGATCTGTGGTTGGCTCATTGTGCTTTCAGGATTGGAGACGCGGTTGATCATGGGGCAGTCGACTGGTTACGGGCGGCGAGGTTCACCCGGTTCAGGTAGGACACCGCGACGCCGTAGGAGGTCGCCACGGCGTGTCTCCGGAGGTTCCCTCAACGCGACGGAGCTCGCTGGCCGTTCGGCTTAGGTGCCATTTCTGGAGATCGCGACACTAGGGTCTGTGTATAGAAGCCGGGGTGCACGTCTGCGGCGGGTGCACTGTTTTGGAGGAGAGGCGTTAGTCCTGCCGCAGGTCGTACACAAATTCCGCCTTTCGGCGCTGAGGCAGGTCATCGATCAGTTCATTGAGTGCCAAAACGACGATGTTCCGCTCTCCTACCGGGAGCGGGTATATGCCATTCAGATAGGCGTCCAGCTCGAAGGCTTTGAGGTTGCCGCCGACACTGAAGTAATGCAGCCAGAGATCATTGGCGGTCAAATTTGCCTCGTGTGCTGCCAGCCAGGTGCTGTGTTGTTGGGTTTGCTGCGTCATAGAAAAGGCCTACTTAGCGTGCGACGGGAAACGATTCATGTCCGTGCTCAGGGAAACTCCACTGGGGAACCGGATTAGCCCCAGGCAGACCCTTATGATAAGCAAGCTTACCTTCTGTTGTGATCATGGGAGAAATCCCGCGACGACACCAAGGATCATGTCAGATTCCAAGCTTCGATCAGCAGCGCACAAGGGGAATTTTCCAGCCTCTGCGTCGCCTGATTGCGCGGGGCAGTGGTTGCCCTTCGGTCGCGGGGATCCCAGATAGAAAGCAGGCTGATGATCAGGCCTTCAGTAGAGGGTCATTCCGAAACCTAAGGAGAGCAATGATTCGTAAGACTGCAGCCACTGCCGCCCTATCCCTGGCCGTACTGATGGGCATGGCAGCTCCTGCCACTGCCGCGGAAGAGACGCCACCCGCCACTGAGCAAACCCAGCAGAGCGACGAAGGCAACGGCGACGCGGGTCTGTGGGGTCTACTTGGCCTTCTGGGCCTGGCGGGCCTGCTCAAGAGGAACAAAAAAGGAACACGTCGATCATGGCACCCGCACTGGGACTACCGGCGTGAACGAACCCACCCGCCCCGGTCACGAAGCCCCAGGTTCCGGAGTCAAGGGCCCACTCGTCCCGAGTGGGCGTTTGCGCTGTCCAAGCTCACCGAACCCGGAACCTGCCCGGGACTCGACCGCAATCCCCGTCGTAGAACTCGTCAAATTATCCCCAACCTTAGCCTTCACCCTGCTCACCACGGACAGTTCGCAGGCGCACCTCAACTGCACGACGTCACCCAGCCGACACCGACGCAGGGCTGATCAGCCTTGTGCGCGGACGTGGGTTTTGTCGCTGAGCGTGAAGCAGCCGGCCGCAGAGACGAGATCAGTCGGCCACTTAGACTGTCACCACCGGTGTGCATGTGGCAGTGCTCGCCTGCGGCAAGCATCGAAGCTCGGCTTGAAGCACGAACGGCACGCTCAATCTCGTGCCCGCCAATGTCCCTTTAGTCGTGGTTTCAGCCTGCCGCCGCGGCCGCTACAGCTGCAGTCCTAATAGCTCGGCGAGATGATTTCAGGTACCGAACCGCTCGAGGATCGTCTTGTCCATGATCTCGGCAAGCTGGTCCTGCTGTGCGCTGGCGCGATCCTTCAGACGTTGCAGGTCCTCCGGATCGAACCGTTCATCCGTCCGGGACGAAGCAATCAATGATGCCCACAGGCCCTCTTTGCCCCGGACAGCTGCCTGTAGGGCCTCGAGTTCGAGTTGGCCGCTCATGCCACCGCTTTTGTGGAACGGATTCAGCGGACCGGCTTTGCTGAGCTGCGCACCGACCCAAGCCAAACCCATTTTGGTTTTACCCGGGCTATAGCCAAGGCGTTGTATCAACGTGGAGAGAGCGTCCCGGTCAGCTGCGATGTCTCGGCGCAGCTGATCGAACACGGACTGGTAGGAACTGTCCTTCCAAGTACGTTCTACCGATTCGAAGAGGCGCACTCCGGATTCGGCGGCCAGCAAATGATCGCCGAGATAGTCGGAGAGCTTATCGTCGTCAATGGGCATCATTGCCTTTCCGCAGTTGCGCTGCCGGTTCCGTCGGCACCTCCCCGGCCCAACAGGTAGAGAGTTTGCGACTCGTGGTCAATCTATCTCGCTGTCGAGTACCTTCCGTGCCTGCGAGTCGACAGGTCCGAACAGGATAGCTGCGTCGGCGAGGCTTTGAATTTGGACCCCTGTCGAACGCTGGTTCACGTCGGAACGAACAATCCAGACTTCGGGCACGTCCTTTCCCATCCGATGCTCAATGGTTAGATCCGGAAGTGCATCCCAGCCGGTCGTAGCAATCCCGCGCTTCACTCTCGTTGTCGAACATGAACGCTACCCGGTGCGACAGATCAATCAGAGGCATGCCCATAGTTTCCCACGGGACCAACCTGTGCAACAGATATGAACGGCGGAGCCGCCAGCCTCTCTTCATGCACCCTGGGGAATCCCACCGAGACGGCGGCGTCTCGCTACGGTCCCGTACATTTGCACACGAGGTCTCACCAGTAACCGATTAACGGGCTTGTTAGCGGGTCCTCACCGGATACTTGCTCGGGATGGTCAATCACGAAAGGGTGGGGGGTCGATCGGGGGTCAAGCAGTGAATTCCGTCCAGAGGGGGTAGTGGTCGGAGATCCGCCAGGACACCTCGTTTTTCGTCAGGTTCGTGAGTATGTGGGGCAGGAAGTCGATGTGCCCGGCGCGGCCGGTGTAGGTGAGGGTTTGGAGCATGCTGGTTCCGTCGGGTTCTGAGAACCAGGCGATCTGGTCGTAGAAGTGCCGGGTCTTGTCGTTGTCGAAGATGGTGCGCGGTACCGTGTCCAGCTCGGTGGGTGGCCACAGTCCGGTGGACACGAACGCCTCGTACAGGGGGTTTCCGATGCGGTCGAGGTTGAAGTCTCCCAGGACGAGGAGGTTCTCGTTCCAGTCGTCAGGGCGTTCGGCCCAGTCCCGCATCCATTGGGCGAATGAGGTCAGTTCGGGCAGCCGGTCAGCGGCCTTGGCACCCCAGAGGACGTGCACACTGGTCAGTACGAACCCTGCCTTGCCGCGGGTGAACCCTGCTGCGTACGGGGTGCGGGCGAATTGCGGGACGGGCCCGTCGGTTCCGGGCGGCAGGACGATCTCGCCGATCAGGCCGGAGGGTTGGACCCGGTCCGTGTCGTACAGGTAGGTCAGGCGTTCACCATTACCGGCATCGCCTTCGGTGACATCGGAGGTGATGAACCGCCATCCAGGCCCCAGCAGGGCCATCAGATGGTGCAGGGCGGTGGTGTTCCGGCGGACCTCCTGCAGGGCCAGCACGTCGAACCGGCACGCCATCTCGGCAATGCACGCCATGGCATGCAGATCCCGTTTGGGCGAATCCCGGGGTCCAGCTGTCCACTTCTCGGTCAGATCCCCGAACGCACGGACGTTCCAGGTCCCAATCAGGAGATTCGACGCATCCTTGCCCGGCACAGTCTTATCCAGTGCCGCCGACAGCCGGGTAACGTCCTGGGCCATACAGCGGTGGACTGGACTCTGGCGTCGCACTAGCTGCCGCCCGGGTTCGGTTGACCTCGGCGAACGGCGGAAAGCAAATCCCAGGCGCATACCCCGGTGGCGCCGTGGGGGGAAGGGCTGCGAGTTCAAGGCTGATGTTTGGCTAGGGAGTAGATAAGCTCGTAGGTGCGGCCTTCGGATTCTGCTCGGGCTGCATTTCGTTGCGGGTCGCATCTGAGAATCGGCTTGTATGCTCGGTCATTGCATTGTCAAGATCCTGAAAGTACGCCGCGTCGTCCTGTGTGTAGCTCGTCAGTCGCTTCATTGCTTCGTCCAATTTTCCGCAATTATTTGTTTGGCATCCCAAACCGGTTTCGTGGCCATGATGTCAACCCGCCACGCTGCGGAGACCGCCTCGTCGTAGTCCGCCTGCGCCTCCACCAGTGCGGCTTGTGCCTCTGCTGAATCCTCGCCAGCCACACGCTCCGTGAGGAAGAAAGATTGCCGGCTTCGTTCCGATTCGGCCGAAATCGTCATCACCGCAGCTTGAAAAGAGAACAGCCCCCCGATCAGCGCCCCTAGTAAAGCTCCGACAGCACCCCAAAGCCCGTTGTTGTCCATCAACCGACTGATGGTCGTACGCCCCTCGGTCTCGAAGGGTCGGTCAGCTTCGCTTGCCATGATCTCGTGGTGAATCTCTTCAAAGTTCGAGCGATCGCGGGGTGACCCTGATTTCGATACCTGCGTTGCGGCCCAGCAAGTCCTGAGACAATTCTGGGACGGCTATGCGGCCAACCCAACGAAATTCTGTGCCGTCTTTGTCTTCCAGCTGATCCTTCTGCGCCGGATTCCAGTCACGGAGGGAGGTTGGAATCGTGGAGTTCCAGGCAGCCCATGCTTTGGGTAGGGGAGCGTTAGCGGAGGGAGGCTCAATGTCCACGAGTAGCGTGTCCTGCCAGTCCTCCGTCTGCTCCAGATGATCGTCGAAGAAGAAGTGCCCTTCTCGTTCTCTGATGGACATGAGCCGCAGCTTGACGGCGTGACGCAGTCGCGGTAACTCTTTTCCTCCCACTCGAGGGCGTGGTGCTGTCGATGAGAGGAAGGTCGTTAGCAAAGGTATAGGGGAGTCGATGGGGTCTCCTTCTTTCCAGCGCTCAATCCGCACGGGACAATAATGGGCTGCGCTTTGCTCGTGGAGGAGGACTGGAAGTCCGCGGATTGCCAAGGCGACATCGAGTTGGAACTCGATGTCCGCCGGAGCTGCCTTTCCTACAGCGAACCCAAAGAGCTCGACTTCGATCTTGAGGTCGCCGAAGAGGAAGCGCTGGAGGTTTTGGTAGCCCTCTTCGGAGTTGACGATGCCGTAGCGTCCGCTGTGGCTGCGGTGCACTATCGCGAGTGGTGCGTCCTGGACTGCTGCATTGTCGATTTGTACCAAGCCGTCGCTGCGGGCCCCTACAGCTGCGGAGGACAATCCGAAGGCGACGTCGTAGTCCTCTGGGTTCGAGCCGATGAGGCAGAACAGTTCACTTACCGGGAATCCGTTTTCTGGCATGACGGTCGGTATGAAGTCTTCACGGGATAATTTCTGCCTCAATGCTGGCGGCGTCAGGTAGTCATACATGCGGTCGGGCCCAAAAACATCTGCTTCGTTGATCCCAGTTGCGTCTCGGATGCGCTCTAACACCCCGAAACCCCCGGAGAAGTGAATTCCGCCGTGTGGGGTGGCGTATGTGAAGACTCTTGCGACGTAACGCGTTCCTGCAGCGGGGTCCAGCTCACTCTGGTTGGCGGTGAGGCTTTCTGGGATTACGCGTTGCAGGAGCGCCCGGCAGATGAGCCCGCCCATGGAGTGGGCAACAAGGAATACTTTGGGTGCGCCTGTCTTATAGAGCACAAGCTTGATCAGTTCGAACAGATCTCGGGCGGCATCCTCAAACGAGAAGCTCTCGGCGTCCTTGGCGAACGTGTCCGCTGAGTCGTCGTAAAATCGGTGAATCCAGACTGATGCGGAATTAACGGTGCCTGGGTTCACTCCGTTCAGAAAAGTCCACTGGTCCCCATGGACTAGTACTTCGTACTTGTGGTCGGTGACAAGCCGGAGCATCGGTGATTCAAACTGGTGAAACGCAGCTCTTCCGCTACTGCTGGCCCGTACGTGAACAGAGCCCTGACTGAAGCCGTAGAACGGATCGTCGACAGCGGAATTGATGGCAGAACTCGTGCCTGCAAATCCTCGGACGTAAATGACTGGAAGCCTGCCATCGTCGCCAGGAATTCCCATTTTCTACACCCCGTCCAAAGCGAAAATCACTTCTTGGACACATGAATATCCTCAGATTCGGTGGGAGTGTCAAGGCCTTCGTCCCCGCGCGACTTGCCTTGGACTCCGTTGGAGTGCACTGATGGATCTTCAGGGTCTTCAACAATTTCGTTCAATGAATCTTGCCCAACTTCTAGCCGATTCTGGCGGCGCGACGGAACCCTACCAACACCTCGAGCGGGCATGCAAGCAACTGATCCGGCGTCCACTCGGTCGGAAGTTTCCGTGCGTCCGACTTCTTGATGGGAAGCGGCCGCTTGATGCCGCACGAGGGAAAAATGAACTAGCCGTCCAGGCAGCCAAGAACGGTGGCAGGAGCATCGCACCTGTGAAGGCACGGACGTCTCGACCCCGAGGGCTGGGAGCTGCCGAATGCGCTCGGACTCTACACCGAAGCCGACAGTCTCCGCCTGGCCGGCCAGCTACGGGACGCGGGCCGCGCTCGACTGTGAAGGGCAGACAAGGCATCGACCAAATAGAACAGTTCAGATCTGGGGCCGCCGTTATCCCGACTCTCGGTTCGGATCTAGAATCGTCACCGCGGGGAAGTCCCCTTGTCTTCCACATCATCTACGAACGCTGCTTGAATCGTGTATTGCTGAAAGAGCGGAATGGCATCTTGCAGGGGCAGGTGTCCGAGGTCCAGCGCCGCTTTCAGCCCCTCAAGTTGGGCATTGCATGCCTCTGCTGCGCTCACCTTTGTGGCCACTGAGTGCGAGTTGGCCAAACCGGTCGATATGGCAGCGACGACGGACATCAGCATCGCTGCGAGACAGAGCGCCTGCCAAACTACGGAGCTTTGTTCCAGCGTCAGCGCTTCTTGAACCCCCGCAGCGAACTCGGTGCCGCCGAAGGCGGGGCCTGCTGTGAGACCGGCAGCTAGCGCGCTACCAATGACGCTTGTCGTGGCCAGCCTGTTCCGGCGAGGTCGTGCATGACGCAGGAACACCCTGATAGCTGACTGCCGCTGCTCGATGTTTGCGATCAGTTTCTGACGAGCCTCTCGTTCCTTCATGACTTTCTCCCTAAGGCGGCGGTTATGGGCGATCTACCCGCCCTGAGAGGATGATCGCCGAATACTCGTGGGCGGCGCCGACACCTCGAAAGCTTACGGCGTCCCCTGTTGAGCTGCATCGGAAACCGCGCCTGAACCATATCCAATCGAGGCCTTGTGGTATTCCCGACGCGTTACTACCAGGACGTTCACACAAGGATGTGGGCTGCCCAGGGATTTCGGACAGTGGGCACCCTTACCCTGGGTGCTACTGAATAAGAGCTTTGCGGGATAACTCGGTGACATCGAGGTAACACCAAGGATGCCCTCTGCAGTTCCGGCGAGCAGTGCCTTACGGACCGAAGATCGGGTACCTTCTGGTTTGCGGATTTGAGGATGTCAGGTTGAGGTTCAACATAGCGCTACCTGACTGGAGGCGCACGAACCGATCGTCTGCTAGTTGGCGGTTTTCGTTATCAAGCCAGCAATCCCATATCTTCTATGGGATCCGGTCCAGGCCTTCCGATGGCATGGATCGGCGTTGTAGTGTGACGGCGTGATCGTCCCTAACATTTCGCAGAACGCCGTGGCGGTAGCGGATCACTACGACGAGCTCGATCCGATTTATCGTCGAGTGTGGGGTGAGCACGTCCATCACGGGCTATGGACGACGGGTCGCGAAACTCCGGTCGAGGCGGTCGAGGCGCTTGTCGACGCGGTCGGCGATCGGCTGCGGCTTATGCCTGGCGAGGCGTGCGTGGACATCGGCTGCGGCTATGGCTCCACCGCGAGGCAGCTCGCGGTGACACGCAGCGCCCGCGTTACCGGCTTCACGCTTTCCTCTGAACAGGCCCACTACGCCGCCGCACATCCCGCACCCGACGTGGACATCCATCTCCGCGACTGGCTCGTCAACGGGCTGACCGATGCTTCGGCCAATGCCGCATGGGCGATCGAGTCGAGCGAGCACATGGTCGACAAGCCCGCGTTCTTCGCCGAGGCGCATCGCGTACTGTCGCCCGGCGGACGCTTCGTCGTCTGCGCGTGGCTCGCCGAGACTGATGCTAGCGGTTGGAAGGTCCGCCACCTGCTCGAACCGATTTGCCGGGAAGGACGGCTGCCCTCGATGGGCACGCGCGAGGAATATGAGGCGATGGCAATGGCTGCGGGTTTTGCGATCGTTGGCTATGAGGATGTCAGCCGCCGCGTCGCGCGCACATGGACGATCTGCGCCCGTCGACTTGTGAAGGCGATGTTCGTCGATCGTGAGATCCGTCGCCTAGCCCTTGGCGGACGCAATCGCATCTCCGTTCTGACCTTCCCCCGCCTGATCCTGGCGTACCGCACCGGTGCGATGCGCTATGGGATATTCACTCTGTCGAAGGCGAGGGAGAACGGGGCGCCAGACGAACCCGGCAGATTTCCTGAGCCGAGGCTTTAGGCAACTACGTCCGCATCAACCCCAAGTCGTGGATGCCTGTAGCCATTCACTTAGAACAATGGCCAGGGCACCGCCGTCATCCCGCTGCCCGGAGCGGGAAACCGCCCTCCCGCGCACAAGCGGGCGCAACGCGCGGCGAGCGCGCCGACCTCTTCGGCTGTGAGCACTTCCGCCAGGTCTCGGCCGAGTTCACCGTGCAAGCCCTCGCTGACGCGATCGACGCCGTCGAGTTCCTCGGCGCTCAGAGGGTCGCCCAGCCACCCCCAGAGCACGGTGCGCAACTTGTGGTCACTGTGGAAGGTGAGCCCGTGGTCGACGCCATACCGGTGTCCGTCCTCCATGGCAAGGACGTGATCGCCTTTGCGGTCGGCGTTGTTGACCACCACGTCGAACACGGCCATGCGTCTCAGTGCCGGCGTGTCCTCGTGAACGAGGGCGACCATCCTACCCTTCTCGTCCTGACCCTCGAGGACCTTTTTCCAACCGGTCTTGGGTACGTCGTCCGTCGGGACTAGGTCCACCGCATGTTGGTCGGGGTCTGTCTCCTGCCAGAGCTGCACCATGCCCTCGCCGAACGGACCGTCGCGCAGCCACGTGCGTGGCACGAGGTTCCAGCCAAGGGCCTCCGAGACCAGATAGGCAGCCATCTCGCGGTGGGCAAGGAAGCCGTCGGGGAAGTCCCACAGTGGACGTTCGCCTGCCATCGGCTTGTACACGACCGTCGTGGCGCCGATGCTGCCCAGAAAGGTGGCGTTCGACGCCGTCGTGATGCGGCCCGTGAGCGTCAGCTCGGCGGTCATCAAATCTGGCGCCGGCATCAGACTTCGGGAATGGCGCAGGTGTGCCCGTCTGCGTCGATCGGCTGACCGCACAGCACGCAGATTGGACGCCCGGCACCCACCACCTCCCGGGTCCGCTTGGCGAATGCGCGGGCGGTACCGACCGGCATGCGCACCCGCAGCACTTCGGAGGCGTCAGTGTCGTCGTCGTCAGGGAATGCGTCTTCCTCGGCATCGACGTCGGTGAGCGGATAGGCCTCGACGACGATCTGCGCCGTCGTCGGGTCCCATCCCAAGCTCATGACGCCGGTTCGGAACTGTTCCTGAACCGGCTCAAGCTGGTCATTGTCGACGAGTTCGATGGGCGTACTCGTGGGAACGCTGAACGGGTTGCCCTCGATCGTGATGAGCTGATCGAGGACCTCGTCGATCTTCTCGGCGAGCTGGGCCGACTGCTGCTTCTCCAGTGCAATACTAACGATCTGCTTCCCTGCACGTACCTGCAGGTAGAACGTGCGCTGCCCCGGAACGCCGATGGTTCCGACGACGACGCGGTCAGGCCAGGCGAACTCGTGAACAGTTGTAGGCATAGGGCTATTTTAGGGTCATCGGGCTGATGGCGCCGTGTGGCCTGCGCCACCACCCACCGGGGCATCGTCGGCGTTGACAGAGTTCGCCAACCACGACAGGTCTCCGGCGTCGGTGTTGGTTGCGTAGACGCTTGGCCGGCTTGTGCCATAACGCACGATCGATACAGAAGCCGGGCCCACGTTGATGCGCTGGAACATATCGAGGTGCATGCCGAGCGCGTCGGCGAGGATCGACTTGATGATGTCACCATGACTTACCGCCACCCACACTGCCTCTGCCCCGTGCTCGGCTTCGAAGGCTGCATCGCGGTGTCGAATCGCTGCCACGGACCGGGCTTGCATCGCGGCCATGGATTCGCCGCCCGGAAAAGTGACAGCGGACGGTTGCGACTGCACGACCGACCACAGATCCTCGGTCGCGAGATCACTGAGCGTACGGCCCTGCCACTGGCCGTAATCGCACTCAGTCAGACAGGAGTCGAGCTTGATATCGATCGGCTCCTGTGCGGTGCCGGCCTGGCGATCGAGGATGAACTGAGCGGTCTGCCGACAACGCTCGAGGGGGCTCGAGACCACTCCGACGATGGGCACGGTCGCAAGCCGGTCAGCGGTCAGTGCCGCTTGGTCGCGGCCGATCTGGTCCAGGCCGACGCCATCGGCTCGCCCGGCCAGCAACCCAGAGGCATTCGCTGTGGTGCGGCCGTGCCGCACGAGAAGAACTGTCGCCATTCACCCAGCGTAACCATCTGCCCGACCCGCAGCCCTCGACCAGATTGAATCGAGCAACGGATATCCCGATCGCAATGGCCTAATAGCTAGTTCTGTCCGCGAACGAGATGCACTTCACCCTGGTGCGAGTCTGTGGCGGCAGGCGCTGTTGGGGAGAAGGATCCATTGGATGCCTGCAAGCTGCTGCTCTTGTTGTTGCTTTCCAGCGGGCAACAATTGGCAGATGGGGACCTCAAGAGAGCAAGCCGAACTTCGCCACTCCAAAGCATTGCTCGCGGAATACAGGGCTAGGGCTGTTGAGAACATGAGCGCTCTGAAGTGGCGGCCAGAACCACGATCGATCAGTGCATAAAACCGCCCTCAGGAGGATGATGTGTGATATGCGCTACCGCAGCGCAGGCACATCAGAACCCAGGGGGCCGTCATGTCACCCAATTCGCAAGCGGCGCGCTGTTGCCTCGCCACGGCTGTTGTACTGTTTGCCAGCTCCTGTACACCGGCGAATAACTCACCGGGTGAAGGTCCGGCCAGCAGCGTTGACGGTGCGGCAACCGTCGGTCCGGCAGCGTCGAGCGAGGCGGAACCGGACCCAGCTGCGAGCGCTCCGGCTACAGGGGATCTACTGCCGGATCTGGCTATGTTGCCGCTTGATTCGTTTCACATGGCCTACGAAGGCGATCGCAGGGTCCTCCGCTTTGATGCGTCCATAGTGAACAAAGGAGACGGCCCCTTGGACGTCATTGGCGTTAGGCCGAGCGTGCTGGCACGCGAACTGCAGGTCACCCAGAACATTCTCCAGGCTGACGGCAGCGTGCGGGAAGTTGAAACGGAAGCCATCATGCAGTACGAAGTCGAAGACGGTCACAACCACTTTCACGTACAGGAATTCCAGCGCTATCAGCTCCGCCCGGCGGACAGCACCGAGTGGCGCGGATCGCGCAAGGAAGGATGGTGCCTGCGCGACGACGGCAACCTCGGTGGCGAGCAGCGAAGGTACGACGACGAGAATTTCGACTGCGGCGCGGAAGAGGAAGCTGAAGCCTTGGAGGTACGCCAAGGGCTCTCCGAGGGGTGGGTCGACGTCTATGACTGGTATTTGGAGGGCCAGTACGTCGAGTTGGACGGGTTCACCCTGCCCGGTGATTTCTGCGTCGCTGCAGATGCGGACCCTGAACAGTTGCTGACTGAAGCATCGAGGGAAAACAACGGTACGTCCACTCTCGTTCACATCACTGAGACCGACGTATCGGTCATTCGGCAAGGCTGCTAACCGGCAGCTGTGCCGATGGCGCCGCCGACGACGGCAACCGAGTCCTCGCGCTGTCACGCCTGCCCGGTAAGCTCGGCACGTGCGAACCACTACCGATCACATCCAACTCAAAGCCCACATGGCCGGGCTGTTTGAGTGGAAATCGTCACGCACGTCTGATTACCGCTACTACGACCTTTTCCCGTGGTGGCGGGACTCAACGGTGCTCGCAGGGGTCGGCTCGCTACTCGCCGAACCGTTTCGATCGAACGACATCACACTGGTGATCGGCCCATCCGCTAGTGGCTACCTGGCAGGAGGCCTCGCTGCTAGTCACCTCGGCGTCGGTTTCTGTCCGATCCGCAAGGACCCGAGCCAGCTCTTCGACGAGGACGCGTGGATCACATCGACGAGCCCGCCCGACTACCTCGACCGCCACATCGTGTT
The DNA here is from genome assembly GCF_058269305.1 of Arthrobacter sp. TJ-170. Lineage (NCBI taxonomy): Bacteria > Bacillati > Actinomycetota > Actinomycetes > Micrococcales > Micrococcaceae > Arthrobacter > Arthrobacter sp. TJ-170. The sequence goes on from NZ_JBZCNL010000013.1 coordinate 21,791, forward strand.
CGGTATCCGAAAGGGACTCATCAAAGCCGGGGACAAAGTGCTGGCGGTCGACGACATCGTGGATACGGGTGGTCAGTTGTTTGCCCTCCAGTCGCTGGTACACAAGCTCGGTGCGACATGGCTTGGAGCTTCCGTCCTGGTCGATGCGCTGCACGAACACCAAACCCGCCGCAAGCTCAACCTGCGGGCGGTTTTCCATGAACGTGAGCTTTGAGCAAAGTCCTATTGAAGTATGTTCGGACGTGCGCTTGGGTGAGCGGTTACTGCAAGGTAACTTCAAGAGTCTCTCAACTAACTCTCACGAATGGACAAAACCCTTGACGCCTAAACCATTCGACAGGATGCTGAGAGTGTTGCAGCAGAGCGGGACTATCCGGGGGCGGACATGGGAACAATCAAGTGCAAGAGCTGTTCTGGCAAATGGACAGTATCGACGACCAAGACTGAAAAGGTCATCGCTGACAACCACACCTACCTGAACCCCGACCATCGGTTGGTCACGGAGTGGGAGAACGCAGAGCAGGACATGAATGCGTCCTAGCGCTTAGGCAGGTAAGTGCTTCCACGGTCCGGACAAAATGGGCTGTTCAGAGCTCCATCGGCCTTCAGTTGGGCTTGATGTTCTGGTTGAGGGTGAAGAAGTTTGTGGGGTCGTACTTGCGCTTGAGGGCCTTGAGTCGGTCATACTTGGCGGCTCCGTAAGCCTGCCTGACCCGTTCCTCGCCCTCTTCCATAAGGAAGTTGACGTACACGCCGGTGTGGTGGGGCGAAAGGGCGGACCAATAGTCGCGGGCCCATCTGCGCTCAGCGTCGAAGCCCTCGGCGGTCTTACTGTTGCCGTTGATATTGAAGGTGAACCCGGCTTGGCGGCCATTGAACGCGGTGGCACTATTGTCCACTCGCCCCACCGCTCCGCCCATTTGCCATAGAGCCACGCTCGCGACCGGCGAGGTGATACGACGGCCGTGCTCGATAACGATGTCGATGACATCGTCGGTAAGAGTTGCGACATCACAGGACCGGACGTAGTAATACCAGCCGTGAGGGAATGACGGGTCGAACATCTTCTGATGATCCAGAAACGGCTTCGGCTGACAAAGGTCGAGCACAGGGGACCCGAATTCCTTCAAAGGCCGGAGAATTCGTTCACCTTCTTCTACCAACCCCGCGTAACAAGCAGCAATCGCAAGCACGCGCCTTCCGACAAGATCCGGGGGAACAACCGGCAAAGCCGGCGCCCTGCGCTGCACGGCGATCGTCATGAGCTCATCAGGGCAATCCTCAATCCAGTCTCGGTAGAAGCGCAGCACTTCGGAAGCATCCTCCATGGCCCAGAAGACGGGACCCGCCATAACCTGGGGGCCCACATAGTTGAGCCGGAACTCAAACTCCGTGACGATGCCGAAGTTCCCCCCGCCTCCCCGTACGCCCCAGAAAAGGTCAGCGTTCTCGTCCTCGTTCGCCCTGACCAGCTCACCGTCGGCGGTGACCATATCCACGGACACAAGCTGGTCGATTGTGAGTCCGTACTTCCGCATCACCCACCCGATGCCACCACCCAATGTGAGGCCGGCAACGCCGGTATGAGTGACGATTCCAGCGGGAACAGCGAGCCCGTACTCCTGGGTTTCACGATCGAGTTCGCCAAGTAGGACACCCGCCTGGACTCGTGCCGTTCGCGCCTCCGAATCCACTCGGATCCCTTTCATCGGCGCCAGGTCGATGAGGACGCCGTCGTCGCACACTGACAGGCCGGGAAAGCTATGACCACCGCCCCGCACGGCGACCAGCAGATCCTGCGAGCGGGCGAGTCTCAGGGCAGCACGTATATCTGCGACGCCGCTGCAGCGCGCGATAAGCGCGGGGTGACGATCAATCGATCCGTTCCATACCTTGCGATGGTTGTCATAATCGACGTCACCGGGACGGACGAGTTCACCCCGAAAAGATGATTGAATTTCGTCGACAGCGCGACCGTCGACCTCCGCGCCCTGTGCCATGGACCCTCGGATCTCTCTTCTCCGAGCAGGTTCCCACTTTTGTTATGAGCTGGCAAGAGGCCGGCACCAAAGGAGAGACTGCAAGGGCGAAACCGTCTAGTTGATCCCGAACGCGTGCCGGCCAGACGTCTGCTCCAGGAGGCGAGCCGGCTCTCGGAGAGTGATCCCGTTTCGCCTCTCCTGACGGACCGGTCGTTCCGATCAGACCCTCGTGATGCTCAGCTGCATGGCGGCGCACTTGTCCGCCCACTTGATGAGCGCGGCCTTCTCCGCCTTATCGACGGTCATGCTCCAGCGTGCCTTTACGACGGTCCACTGGGCGATGTACGCGCACTGGTTCGCCGGTGGCATCCACTGCTCGGGCCCGGAGGCCTGTTTGGAGGAGTTGAGGCTGCTGGTCTGGGCGTTCAGCGAACCGGCGTAGGCGAGGTCGTTGTAGAAGGCGACCCGACGGGCTTGGGTCCAGTTCCTGGCACCGGATCCCCAGGCTTCGTGGACGGGCACCATGTGGTCGATCTGGACGGTGCTGGCTGAGGTGTGAGTCTTGTTGTCGAAGGTGGTCACCCATTTGCCGCTTGCGACGGCGCAGGGCTTGATGGTCGTGTACTTCGGGGCGACCCTGCTCTCTGTGATGAGAACCTCGGCGCGGGTGTTCTGGCAGTCCTTGTTCTGGTCGATCCACTGGCCGAAGTAACGGTTCCGGTCATAGCCAGCATTGTTCTCCACCGCCAGGGGCAAGGCACGTACCGCGGCCCTGAGATTAGTCGTGTAGGTGGTGGCGGCGTCGACCGGTGCAGCGAGCCCGGTGAAGAGAAGGCCGGTCGTAAGCGCGGCGACAAGCGCGGATTTCAATCTCATAATGTTCCCTGCAGTGCGGCGCGCCCCGAGCGGGCGCTGAAATGAGTGTGGCAGCCGGCGCTTGGGTTTTAGGCGGAACTGCGGGGAAGCTTGGGAAGAATTTCGCTGAAGACCATATGGACCGAAAGTACAATCTCAGAGCTGCCCGCGTGTGGCCTGGAGATGGCCGCTTTTCCGGATTCCGGTCGGACAGTTGTAGACGGCGGCGGTCTCAAACCTTCCGTCTGGCGTGAGGAGCCAACCGTACTCGGACGGCTATCCCCGCGCACAGGATGACCGCAATCCCACCAACGATGGTTGGGATTGTCAGCTTCTCCCCGAGTATGAGCCCGGCCCAGCAGATGCTCAAAACGGGTTGGACGAGTTGGATCTGACTCACCTGCGCCATGGGCCCGATGCCCAGTCCTCGATACCAGGCGAAAAACCCCAGAAACATGCTGACCACGCCCAGGTAGGCGAAAGAAATCCACTGGCTGCTGGTTCCTGTGGGTATTTGCTGTACTACCGAGATGACCGTGAGGAGCACCATGAGCGGTGATGCCAGGACCAGTGCCCACGAGACGGTCTGCCACGCACCTAGTTCCCGAGCGAGGAGACCGCCCTCGGCATATCCGAGGGCAGCCGCCAGGACCGCTCCCAGGAGTAACAGGTCGGCCCAGCTCAAGGGCCCGGGGCCGCCCGACTGGGTGAAGGCGAAGGCAAGAGCCGCGACCGCCCCGGCAGCAGTGGCGACCCAGAACAAGGTTGGTAGCCGTTCCCGACCGCGGAGGACTGCGACCGTAGCTGTGGCTGCCGGCAGCAGGGCGATCACCACGGCGCCGTGACTGGCGTCTGCGGAGGTCAGGGCGAACGACGTCAGAAGTGGAAAGCCCACAACGATTCCACCGGCAATAACTCCGAGCCGAACCCACTGCTGCGGTAGCGGCAGTCGCTGGCGGGTAAGGAGAAGGGCGCCAGCGGCCAGAACCGCGGCGACAACGGCCCGCGCTGAACCAATGAAGAGTGGCGATAGACCCTCCACGGCGATGCGGGTGAACGGAACTGTGAAGGAAAACGCAGCGACACCGAGAAGGCCCCACCATACGCCGGAACCTCGAAATCGCGATATCACTGGCGAATAAACTGCAGTAGCGCTACTCTTGTCTCTCATGTCTGACGATAGCAGTTCACGAATCGCCGTGCGACTCAGGGAATGGATCGCTGGCGCGCCGCCCGGTTCCCGTCTGCCGTCAACGCGTGAGCTGGTGTCCCAGTATCAAGCAAGTCCTGTCACCATTCAGAAGGTCCTGCGAAAGCTCGGCACCGAGGGGCTCATCGAGAGCCGGCCGGGCGTGGGAACGTTTGTCCGGATAGCCCCCTCCGCGCGGCCATCGGATTTCAGTTGGCAGACTGCCGCTTTGGGTTCCTTGCGCTTTCCTGTTCGTCCGACCACTGCTGCGATGCGCACCGCCCCCAACGACGTCGTCGCCTTCCACTCCGGATACCCGGACCGGGAGCTGCTCCCCGAAAGGCTCGTCCGCGCCGCCCTAGCGAGGGCAGCCAGAAGCGACGCGGCCCTCTTCAAACCGTCTACCGCAGGATTGCCCGAACTCCAGTCCTGGTTCGCGAATGAACTACGTAGTGCTACTCCCGCTGGAGTTACGCCTCCTGCCTCCAGCGATGTGATCGTTGTGCCCGGGAGCCAGAGCGGACTGAGCTCTATTTTTGGCGCTTTGGCCGGCAGCGGGCGTCCCGTTCTCATGGAATCGCCCACCTACTGGGGTGCCATCCGAGCAGCAGAACACACCGGCGTCGAGGTGACTCCCATTCCCAGCGATGCAGACGGCCCGAACCCGGAGGAGCTTGGTCGTGCCTTCGAGGAGACCGGCGCGCGCCTGTTTTACGCGCAGCCCAACTATGCCAACCCCACCGGGGCACAATGGTCGCGCCAGCGAAGCGAACAGGTGCTGGAAGTGGTACGTCAGCATGGTGCGTTCATGGTCGAAGACGACTGGGCCCATGACTTCGGCATCACCACGACCTCGGTTCCCGTCGCTGCACGAGACGACGCGGGGCACGTAATTTACCTCCGCTCGCTCACCAAGTCTGTTTCTCCTGCCATCCGTGTCGCCGCGATAATCGCGAGAGGGCCTGCGCGCGATCGTATCCTCGCCGACCAGACAGCCGAATCCATGTACGTCAGCGGCATCATGCAATCGGCTGCCCTCGACGTCGTCACGCAACCAGCCTGGCAAACGCACCTCCGCGGGTTACGGCACCAACTCCAGTCACGCCGCGATCTGCTCGCGACCAGTCTTCGGCAACACGCCCCGCGCCTTCACGTTGCGCACCTGCCCAAAGGCGGCCTCAACCTCTGGGCACAATTGCCCGACGGAACGGACCTCGAGCGATTCACCCGGGACTGCGAGTCTGCTGGTGTGCTCATCTCACCGGGTACTGAATGGTTCCCAACTGAACCACCCGGACCGTACATTCGCCTCAACTACTCCGGACCCAATCCCGCTTCGTTCGCGGACGGCGCGCGCTTCCTCAACCGGGCACTCGAAAGTTCCGCCAACTAGCACCTTGTAACGATGCCTCGTGCAAGCATGGCCCTTTCGTCAGCTCGACACTGGCTGTCCCGCGCGCAGCCCGATACTTTTGGAAGGAAAACCCCTGAGTTGAGGAGTGCACGATGACCCGAGCCAATCAGCAGTCACCCACCATTGCGACGTCGCCGCTTTTCGGCGTCGTATCCACCGCTGTCATGGGGGCACTTACCCTCATCGATCCATCAAAGCTCAACACCACGCAGCGGCGCGATACCCACGTTGCAACAGCGGTCGTGACCGGGGCTTACGTGGCGTTCACGGTTGGCGGTGCCCGTAGAACGAGCGCCCTTCTCAGGACCGTAGCCGGGCTTGCAGCGGCAGGTGTCACTTTGCGCTTCGCAGAGGCTGGGGACTCGATCGACGCGCGTCTGGAGCAGAAGCTGCGTGCGGCCGGAGTGAAGCACCCGCGCCGTTGGATGGCAGCGGGCGCGGCAGCGCTTACTTTCGCCGGGTTCCTCGGTGACCGTATCGCAGCCAGGCAAGACCTGTTCGAAGCCATGCCGCTCGATGAGCTGGAGCAGATGCGGCCTGTCGATCCTACGGTTCGGCGCCTGGTCGAAGGCATTCTAGGAGCAGCGGAGATAGCAGGGGCACCTGAGCTTCTCGCACAACTGCAGACCGCACAGGAGGTCTACTGGGATGAAAGGTTCCCGCAGTCGGTGCAGTTCCAGGTTCCGGATGAGTTGCCGCGCGCAGTCCCACACGATCACGTGTTCCCGATCCGAGGCCGATTCACGGGTAGGAAAGGGATTCCGCTCGAGATCCGGTTACAGGTATTCGACGGCAAGCTCGACCACGTCGCCATAGACGCCGCGGACCCGGAAAACACCGAAGACATCGAGAGTCTCCTGGACGGGTGGCCTGAGCCGCCGGAGGTCACCTACGTCCTTGACGGTCCGGACGGAAAGACGGCGCCCATCGGCCGCTAGGGGAAACTCCGGTCGTTCGGGCGGTCGACGTCCTCTGCCCTGGTGCTACCCAGGGAAGGGCATGAACGGAACGTCCGGCTTCCCGTCGCCATCACTGTCGCCATATGCCCTCATGGCGAGCTCGTCGGCCTTTTTCTCGTTTCCATGGACAAGGACGTACCCCTCACGGAAGTCTTTGTGGCGGGCGGGTGCAGCGTCGGTTTCCTTGTTCTCTGTATCCTTGCCCTTCCGTCGAAAAATGGACATCTCCGGCTCCTTTCCGGTTCCGTATCCCAACGGCGCCGGGCGGACGGCCCATCGCCGACATAATTCCAAAATACGCCCGGCCGATGAGGAAAGCGATAACGAAAAGGCACCGTCTGCACCGCACCACGGCGAGCGCTCGCCGGGAACAATCAGATCACCGTTCCTGTTGTCGATAGGGTGACTGTTTCAACTGCGCCAGCCATCACCCTCGATAATCACTTCGCCCGCCACCTGCCCGAAATGGGCATGTCGTGGCAGGCTGCAGATGTCGCCGATCCGGAGCTGCTTGTGTTCAATGAGCAGCTCGCAACGGAACTTGGCCTTGACGTTGATTTCCTTCGGGGTCCCGACGGCGTTCGTCTGCTGACCGGCAATCTCGTGCCTTCGGGCGCAACCCCCGTCGCACAGGCTTACGCGGGCCACCAGTTCGGCGGGTACAGTCCTCGCCTCGGCGACGGACGCGCACTGCTGCTCGGTGAGGTGACCAACCCCGCGGGTGGGCTCCGGGACATTCACCTCAAAGGCTCGGGCCGCACTCCGTTTGCACGCGGCGGCGACGGTTTGGCCGCTCTTGGCCCCATGCTGCGCGAGTATATTGCTAGCGAAGCGATGCACGCGCTCCACATCCCGACCACCCGCTCACTCGCCGTCGTCGCGACCGGCCGTCCCGTCCAGCGCGAAGAGCTGCTGCCGGGTGCCCTCCTGGCCCGGGTGGCAGCCAGCCATCTTCGCGTCGGTACTTTCCAGTACGCGCGGGCGACCGGCGATATGGCACTGCTGGAACGCGTCGCGGATTACGCCATCACACGTCACTACCCGCAGGCTGCGGAGTTCCCGAATCGCCATCTTGCCCTGCTGGAGTCGGTCATCTCAGCACAGGCGTCACTCGTGGCCCAGTGGATGCTGGTGGGATTCGTCCATGGGGTCATGAACACCGACAACATGACCATTTCCGGTGAAACCATCGACTACGGTCCGTGTGCCTTCACGGACGCCTTCAACCTTTCCGCCGTCTACAGCTCCATCGACACGATGGGCCGTTACGCCTATGCAAACCAGCCTGCAGCCGCCCACTGGAACCTGACCCGCTTCGCCGAAACGCTCCTGCCGCTGCTTCACGAGAACCAGGACGACGCCGTGAAACTCGCCGAAGAGGCGCTGAGCCGGTTCCCGTCCCAATACAGCGGCGCCTGGTCCGACGGCATGCGCGTGAAGCTGGGTCTCAGTGACGACGTCGATGCCTCCGACATCGCAGGCAAGCTCCTGACCCTGCTGGAAGAGGGTCAGATTGACTACACGTCCTTCCTGCGCAGTCTCAGCGCTGCCGCCCGCGGCAACGCTGAGACCGCGCGCGCGTTCTTCACCGACACCGCCCGTATCAATGCCTGGCTGGGGGAGTGGCGTGCGCTGAACCCGTCAGCCGACGTGATGGATCGGGTCAACCCGGTCTATATCCCGCGGAATCACCTCGTGGAGGAAGCACTTGCAGCGGCTACCGACGGAGACCTGGAACCCCTTGGGCAACTCCTTGCCGCCGTTACGGCACCGTTTGAGGAGCGCGAGGGGCTCGAGCGGTACGCCGCCGGGGCGCCCGAGGACTTCGGCTCCTACCGGACATTCTGCGGCACCTGAGAATTTGTCATTGTGCCGCTGGCCCTGCAGCGGGACAATGTGCCTACCGGCTTGGAGCACATGTTCCGACCGGCCAAGCAGCGGAGACACCGACCCAGCCTCCGCACTACCCGATGAGCCCCATCCAGCTAGGGGTTCCCGTCGGCGCAGGCGCGCGGACTGAGGCCCGCGCCACCGAGAACAGGCTTTGGGACCCTTGCTAGTCCCGTTATTCGAAGGATTACGGTCATGGCCGAATTCATGGACGTCCATCACAATATGAAAGGCATTACTGCGGAACAGCTGAAGGCTGCGCACAAGGCCGACCTTGATATTCAGTCCGAAGAGGATGTCGTATTCAAGCAGGCATGGGCAGATCCGGACAGCGGAGTGGTGTACTGCCTGTCCGAGGCACCGTCAGCAGACGCCGTGCGCCGCATCCATGAGCGTGCAGGTCACGCGCCGGACGAAGTGCACCCAGTGCCGGTTGTCGTCTGACTCTCGGACTTTGTCGACACTGCGGGTAGGGGTTATCCAGACCTGCAGGAACCACGCCTGACGCTGCTCGCTGGAGCCGTGGGTCCCCTAACAAATCGCAGTGCTCAGTCGTGTACCGGCTCGCCCGTGACGCGGTGATCGGCGTGGTTGAGGCCTTCCCGTACCAGCCGCGCAAGGTGCCCGTCCGCGATGCTGTAAATGACATTGCGGCCGCTCTTCCGGGTGGTTACCAGGCCAGAGAAACGAAGCTTGGCCAGATGCTGGCTGACAGATGTGCGGGTCGCTCCGGTGCGTTCAACCAGTGAGCTGACGTCGCCCGGTTCCTCGGAGAGTAACCAGAGGATGTGGAGCCGGGTGGGGTCGGCGAGCATTCGAAAAAGGGCCGCACCGACGTCGAGCCGGGCTTCATCCGGATTGTTCGGGTGATTCAGGCTTGGACGCGGGCCGATCGGATCATCGCTCAACGATGTACTCCTAGTCGACGATCGACGTGCCCGCCGGATGTTGCCGGCGGCTCGGCAGTCCAGAGACGTAATGCTGCTACTGCGCCAAGTGTAGCCAGTGCCGCCAGAATGAACGCCGCCGCAGGCTGGCCGGCGGCGGCTCCGACCCATCCCGCCACCGGGTAGGTGGCAATGAAGCAGGCGTGGGAGAGGGAGAACTGGGCGGTGAACAGGTAGGACCGGGTCGACTCGCTCGCTGCGCGGCGCAGAAGGCGCGCGGATGGGGTATTGATCATGGAAGTGCCGGCCCCGAGGAACGCCCACAGCAGGAGCATCACCGGCCACGGCGGCTGCACCATGGCGACAACGGCTGCTGAACAGACACCTGCCGAAACCAGGATGCTGCCGGTCACCATGAGTGTGCGGTCCCGGTAGCGCTCCAGGAGGGCCGGCGTCGTCAGCGCCACAACCATCGATCCGGCGCCGTAGCAGGCGAGCGCGATTGCCACTTCAGCGTTGGTTCCGCCGTACAGGTCCCGGACGTAGACAACGGTATTCACCAGCACGAGCGCGGTACCGCACGCCACAACCAGGTTCAATGCCAGGAGTCCGCGAAGCGAGGGTATCCGTAGGAAGATCCGCGCGCCAAGCGTAGTCCGGTGAAGCAGGGAGCCAGTTCGATCGGCCTGTGCGGGAGCGGGCAGTCTCGTCGTTATCACCAGGAGGGCAGAGACCAGGAACCCAACGACCGTGCCCACGAACAGATTGTGGTAGTTCATGACCACCAGCAACGCAGCCGCCAGCAGGGGGCTCACCAGGGACTCAAGGTCGTAGGCAAGCCGTGAGAGCGACAGCGCCTTTGTATAGTCGCGCTCCTTCGGCAGAAGCACGGGAATGACGAACTGGAACGCGGGGGTGAAGGTGGCAGAGGCCGACTGCAGTACGAAGACCAGAACGTAGATCTGCCACACCTCGTCAACGAATGGCAGCATCAGGGCAACTGCTGCACGAATGACATCAGCTGTTATCAGGACGGTCTTCTTGGGCAGACGCTCAACGAGCGCGGCCACGAGGGGCGCAACGAACACGTACGCCAGCATTTTGATCGTGAGTGCGGTACCGAGCACCGCACCGGCCCGTTCGGCGGCAAGATCGAACGCGAGGAGTCCCAGCGCTACTGTCAGCAGGCCTGTCCCAAGGAGCGCGATAGCCTGCGCCGAGAACAGGTTGCGATAGGCAGGAACCCGGAGAACCGTCAGCACAGTGCAAATATAATCCTTGAGTGCGCACGTGCGCACGCATCGACACGGGATGACAACATTGACAACTATCGATATAAAACCGGATACTCATATCGATAAAGATCAATATAGATCGCCCTGCGGATACGCGGAACGGAAGGACCATCGATGTCGGATCAGCACCACCTGCCCGTAGCCATCATCGGAGCCGGCCCCATTGGCCTGGCAGCCGCTGCACACGTGCTCGAACGAGGACTCACGCCGCTGATCCTTGAGAAGGGCGCCGCCGTGGGCGCCGCCATCCGCCAGTGGGGCCATATTCGATTGTTCTCGCCCTGGCAGTACAACGTCGACGACGCCGCCCGTCGCCTCCTGCAGTCCACCGGCTGGCAGGCTCCACGCGGCACTGCGCTTCCCTTCGGCGCCGAGCTGGTGGAGTCCTATCTCGAACCGCTCGCGGCAGTCCCCGCCATCGCGGCAGCGCTCCGCCTCAACACCGAGGTCCTGGCAGTCACGCGGCACGGCATGGACAAGACGCGGAGCACAGAACGCGAGAATCAGCCTTTCCTGGTTCGGGTCCTGGGCCCGGAGGGACTCGAGGATCATCTGGTTCGTGCCGTCGTCGACGCTTCCGGCACCTGGAGCCAACCGAACCCGCTCGGTCAGGCGGGCCTCGCCGCACCGGGCGAAGACGCTGCGCAGCCCTTCATCACCGGCCCCCTTCCGCACGTCACCGGCTCGGACCGCGCCACCTTCGCCGGCAAACGGGTGATGGTTGTCGGTGCCGGGCACTCGGCTGCAAACACCCTGCTGAGCCTTGGTCAGGTTGCCAAAGCCGAACCAGGAACCCGTCTCTTCTGGGCCGTTCGCGGGGCCGGATCTGCACAGCGGCTGTACGGGGGCGGTGACCTCGACGCGCTCCCGGCCCGAGGCGCCCTGGGCAGCCGCCTGCGCTCGTTGGTGGAGGACGGCGTCGTGGAGCTGATCACCTCCTTCACCATCACCTCTCTGACGGCCGACGACGGCGCCCTTACCGTTCACGCCTCAACCCCGGACGGCGCCCGTACTGTCAAGGTGGACGTACTCGTGCCTGCAACCGGCTTCCGTCCTGATCTGGGTATGCTCCGCGAACTCCGGCTGGAACTTGACCCCGCCGTGGAAGCGCCTCGGGCGCTCGGACCCCTGATCGACCCCGAATTCCATTCCTGCGGAACCGTTCCGGCGCACGGGGCCGATGTGCTGGCGCATCCGGACAAGGACTTCTACCTCGTTGGCATGAAGAGCTACGGCCGCGCACCCACCTTTCTCCTGGCCACCGGATACGAACAGGTCCGGTCCGTGGTCGCCGCCATTGCGGGGGACCAAGCAGGCGCCTCCGCTGTTCACCTCGAACTACCCGAAACAGGAGTGTGCAGCACCGATCTCGGCGGCTGCTGTTCCGAACCGGAGCTGGTCACTTTCGGCATCCCTACAGGGCAGGCCCACGGGCGCTCCAGCGATCCGGACTACTGATCCGCTGAGCGGTGCGCACGCCGCAGCAGGGATTAGGTATCCTCGCACCAGGGCCGTCCTGTGCGCGCCCTTTCGGATCATCCCCTGAGGAGCGTGTTCATCAGCACTATGGCAGATTCCTACTATCGTCCGCTGGGCGACGGGCAGTTCGAGGCAACAATCCACGCACAGGGCGCCTGGAACGAGCACGAGCAGCACATGGCGCCGGCCTCAGGGCTTCTTGCCCACTGCCTTGAGCAGTTCGAACCGCGGGCAGAGCTGCAGATGGCGCGTATCTCCTACGAGATACTCGGTCTCATCCCGCTGGAAACCGTCGAGGTAGCGACCCGCATGGCGAGGCCCGGGCGAACTATCGAATTGCTTGAGGCGGAGATGAAGCACGGCGGCCGGACGGCGATCCGCGCCCGCGCCTGGCGGCTGGCCACCAGCGATACGTCGTCGGTCGCTGCGCTGGAAGACACACCTATGCCGGGGCCTGACGAGGGCACGGAACACGACGCCGTAGCTGAATGGCCCGGCGGCTATATCCAGTCCATCGAAGTCCGGAAGGTTGAGGGCCACCGAGCCGGCCGTGGGAGGGTATGGCTCAGGACGCCGCACCCACTGGTGGAGGGTGAACCGTCGTCGGGTTCGGCGCGGCTCGTCGGGCTCATTGACACTGCCAACGGCATTGCCACGCGGGTTCCTCCCGGACCGGGAAGCTGGGCGTTCCCCAACGTGGATCTGCAGGTGCACCTTCACCGTCAGCCCGCAGGCGAGTGGCTGGGTCTGGACACCCGAGTGACATTCGGACGGGATGGGATCGGTCTGACCTCGTCCGTCCTCCACGACCTCGACGGACCGTTCGGGCGAAGCGAACAGATCCTGACTCTGCGGAAGCTGTCCTGAGGCTTCGCAGGGAATGCGGCAGCCGCCGTCGTCGTTGGCCATCTGTGTAACCGTGCTCACAGTGCGACAACCCAAGGAGTGTTGATGGAGTACAGGAACCTCGGCAGCAGCGGTACATCGGTCTCGGCGTATGCGCTGGGCACCATGACGTTCGGCGCTGAAGCCGATGAAGCAACGTCGCACGCCATTCTCGATGATTACGCGGACGCCGGCGGCAACCTCATTGACACCGCCGACGTCTACACCGCAGGAACGTCCGAGGAAATCATCGGGCGATGGCTGGCGAAAAGCTCCTCCGCTTCAGAGATGATCCTGGCGACCAAGGGCCGCTTCCCGATGGGGAAGGGTGCCAATGATCTTGGACTCTCCCGCAGGCACCTTCGCCTGGCGCTCGATGCCTCGCTCAAGCGGCTCAACGTAGACCACATCGACCTGTACCAGATGCATTCCTGGGATCCACTCACTCCACTTGAGGAGACGCTGGGATTCCTGCACGACGCCGTCAGCGCCGGCAAGATCAGCTACTACGGCTTCTCCAACTACACCGGATGGCAGCTGACCAAGGCGGTCGGAATTGCGAAGGCGCGCGGTTGGGACCTCCCGGTCACCCTTCAGCCGCAGTACAGCCTGCTGGTGCGCGGGATTGAGCCGGAGATTGTTCCGGCTGCGCTCGACGCCGGGATGGGGTTGTTGCCCTGGTCGCCTCTGGGTGGTGGTTGGCTGACAGGCAAGTACAAGCGGGACACCGCACCCGAGGGTGCTACGCGGCTCGGTGAGAATCCCAAGCGCGGCATGGAAGCGTGGGAGAAGCGCAACGCGCAGGAGCGCACATGGGCGGTCATCGACGTCGTACTGGAAATCGCAGAGACGCGTGGGGTCAGCGCATCCCAGGTGGCGCTGGCATGGGTCGCGCAGCAGCCCGCGGTGACCTCCGTCATCCTCGGTGCGCGCACCACGGAGCAATTGGCGGACAATCTTGGGGCGGCGACGCTTACGTTGAGCATTGACGAGATCGCCCGGCTCTCCGAGGTCAGCGCTCCGGAGCTTGCCGACTATCCGTACGGGACCCCCGGAGTGGAGCAGAGAAGCCGGAACATCGACGGCGGACGCTAGCCCGTTGGACCTGCATGCGGTCCACCTGGACGGCCGGAGCGTGGGGTACGTGGACGCCGGTGAACGCGCACGCGGCGCGATGATCGTGCATCCGGCGGTACGTCACCGATTCCTCGCCGGACGCTCCTGGCTACGTCATCTGCTGAGTGAAGCTTCGGGTATCGACGGCAGGCGCCTGGATGCCCGGTTCACGTGTCCGGCCTGCAATGCGGTTGACCATGGGCAGCCGGGCTGGACTATTGATGGGGAACCGTTGCCCATAGCTGCCAGTCTCAGCCGCAGCAGAGGCTGGGCAGCGGCGGTCGTGGACACGTCCCTCTCGCTGCCCACCGTGGGAATCGACCTTGAGCAGATCGGCCGGTTCGGCGGCTCGGAACTTGATGAAAGCGTCTTCACTCCGGCTGAACAAGCGCGGATTCAGGGCGTACGGGAACCTGACAGGCCTGGCCTCCGCGCCGCCCTGTGGTCCCGCAAGGAAGCAGTGCTCAAGGCAGCAGGGACCGGATTGATGGTGAATCCGGCCGCCGTCGATGTCCTGATGCCCGTCGCCCGGGTGGGCGCCCGCGACTATGCGGTGAGGGACGTGCCGCCCGCTGACCTGAAGCTGCCTGACGGCTTCGTTGTTGCGCTCGCACTCAGCCGGTGACTGATTGCGTGAGCTTTGCACCGTCGAATTCGGAGATCGCAACGGCAGCGATATAAATGGGGTGGAAGCCTCAGGAAAACCATGGACAGGAGCTGGGCTGGATGAGTACCCACCCCTGGTCGTACGCTCAGCTTGCGTTGATTCGCGATCCGTCCACTGGCGCTGCCGCGGATCTTGAACGAGGCCTTACGCTGTTGCGTTCCGCCGCGTCCGGGCAACTGCCGCCGACGCTTCGCCTGTACCGACCGTTCCCGACCCTTGCCTTCGGCCAGCGGGATGCCCGGCTACCCGGCTTCGGCGCGGCCGCCGACGCGGCCCGGGCGGAGGGGTTCGAACCCCTGATCCGCAAGGCCGGCGGACGGGCGGCGGCCTACCACCAGGGCTGCCTGATCGTGGATCACATAGAGCCGCACGACGACGCGATCGCCGGATCGCGTTCCCGCTTCGGGCTGCTTGGCGAGATCCTGGCGGAAGCCCTCCGGCGGGTCGGCGTCGACGCCGCCGTCGGCGAAATCCCGGGCGAGTACTGTCCCGGAGAGTTCAGTGTCCACGGGAACGGGCAGGTACAGGTGAAACTGGTCGGCACAGCCCAGCGCGTCATTTCGGGAGCGTGGCTGTTTTCGTCGGTCGTCGTGGTCGAAAACTCGCCGCCCATCCGGGCCGTACTTGAGAAGACCTACGCTGCACTGGACCTGGAATGGAACCCGACAACGGCCGGAGCGGCGGACGACCTCGTACCCGGACTCACTGTGGGTGAGGTGGCGGACGCCGTCGTCGCCGTCTATGGCGATACGGTGCAATGAGCTGACTCTGCTTCCGGTCAGCGCCCGGGTGGCGCCTTCGAGCGAGAACGTGCCGCATCGAAAGGCAGGACACGTCCCCACCGGAATGGGCCCGGTCCTGCCTTCTCGTGAAGGGGCTTAGACGCCTACGCGCGCCTTCACTTCGGTCACCGACGGGTTGGTGGCCGTGGTCCCGTCCGGGAAGATCACGGTGGGTACGGTCTGGTTCCCGCCGTTCAATGACGCAACCAGCTCCGCGGTTCCATCCACTTCCTCAATGTTGATTTCCTGGTAGCCGATGCCCTGCGCGTCGAGCTGCGACTTCAGCCTGCGGCAATAGCCACACCAGGTCGTGCTGAACATGGTGATGCTGCCGGCAGGGGGTGTGTAATCCACGGTGCTCCTTCGGTGAATCGCGGACTCGTCGAGTTCGCTGGATAGTCAGTGTTTCTGTCCGCAGATGTAACGCCTGGGGGCCCGCCTGCATTCCCTGCCCACGTCGTAATCAACGGTGCCGCCGGGCAGGCTCTCGCGTAGTCTCACCGTATGCCAAGCCCACAGACGCCCGACCCTGCAAAACCCGGATCGGTCCACGCCGAACAGTTGAAGGCTGTCCGTATTGCCATAAACGAGGTCGACGAGCAGATGGTCGGCCTGATCTCCCGCCGCGAGCGGTTGATACGCCGGGCCGGTTCCCTTAAGGACGACGACGAGTCCGTACGCGCGCCTGCCCGGGTGGAGCAAGTCATCGCGAACGTGCGTGCCTTCGCCGAGAAACAGGACGTCGATCCCACCGTGGTTGAGCGGACCTACCGGGCGATGATCGACGCGTTTATCGAGTATGAACTGAAAGTTCGCCGAACGCCTTAGCTGCTGTTGCCACTGAAGTTGTGAACGCGGCGCAGCGGGTGGGTTGGTTGGTTGGCCGCTCACGCAACGGATACCATCGAGAAGACCGCGGCAGGAGTGTTGGGCACTCATTCGTCCTTGCCCGCCGGTACGGTTGATCGATCAGCTATCCAACCAGTTCACCCTTATCAAGAGGAGACCTCAGTGTCAGCGCCCCCATCAATCACCCTCATCGTCGACGGCGAAGAGCAGCGGGTGACCACAGGGACGACTGGAGCCGACCTCTTCAAGGAGCAGCGCGACGTCGTCGTAGTCCGTGTAGATGACGAGCTGTGGGACCTGAGCCGCGAACTGGAAGACGGCGCGAGGGTGGAGCCGGTCACCATCGGTTCGGCGGACGGTCTGAACGTCCTTCGTCACTCCGCCGCCCACGTGATGGCGCAGGCTGTGCAGCAATTGCGGCCGGACGCGAAGCTTGGCATCGGCCCCTACATCACCGACGGTTTCTACTTCGACTTCGACGTCAACGAGCCCTTTACTCCCGATGACCTGAAGCAGCTCGAGAAAATGATGCTGAAGATCGTCAACACGAACCAGCTCTTCCAGCGCCGCGTCGCGAGCGAGGACGAAGCCCGCGAAGCCATGAAGGACGAGCCCTACAAGCTCGAACTGATCGGCCTCAAAGGCGGCAATGGGGACATCACCGACGACGACGGTGCTTCCGTCGAAGTCGGTGCCGGTGAGCTGACCATCTACGACAACGTGGACCGCAAGTCCGGTGACGTCGTCTGGCAGGATCTCTGCCGCGGCCCCCACCTGCCCAACACCAAGCTGATCTCCAATGCGTACGCGTTGACGCGTTCAGCCGCGGCGTACTGGCGCGGCAGCGAGAAGAACAAGCAGCTTCAGCGGATCTACGGCACTGCGTGGCCCACCAAGGATGATCTCAAGGCCTACCAGGAGCGACTGGCCGAGGCGGAACGCCGCGACCACCGCAAGCTCGGCAGCGAACTGGACCTGTTCTCCTTCCCGGACGAGCTGGGATCAGGCCTGCCGGTCTTCCACCCCCGCGGCGGCATCATCCGCAAGGCTATGGAGGACTACTCGCGCCAGCGGCACGTTGAGGCCGGCTACGAGTTTGTGTACACCCCACACATCACCAAGGGCCACCTCTACGAGGTCTCCGGCCACCTGGACTGGTACCGCGACGGTATGTTCCCGCCCATGCACGTGGACGCCGAGCTGGACGCCGACGGCAATGTCCGCAAGCCCGGCCAGGACTACTACCTGAAGCCGATGAACTGCCCCATGCACAACCTGATCTTCCGCTCGCGCGGTCGGTCCTACCGCGAACTTCCCCTGCGGCTCTTCGAGTTCGGCTCCGTGTACCGGTATGAGAAGTCCGGCGTAATCCACGGGCTGACGCGAGTTCGCGGCATGACACAGGACGACGCCCACATCTACTGCACCCGCGACCAGATGAAGGATGAGCTGACCGGCACGCTCAACTTCGTTCTGGGGTTGCTGAAGGACTACGGTCTGAACGACTTCTACCTGGAACTCTCCACCAAGGACCCGGAGAAGTACGTCGGCGACGACCAGACCTGGGAAGAAGCAACACGGACACTGGCCGAGGTCGCCGAGGCATCCGGTCTGGAACTCGTTCCCGATCCCGGCGGCGCCGCGTTCTATGGACCCAAGATCTCCGTCCAGGCGCGCGACGCGATCGGCCGCACCTGGCAGATGTCCACCATCCAGTTGGACTTCAACCTACCGGAGCGCTTCGAGCTTGAGTACCAGGCGGCAGATGGAACCCGGCAGCGGCCGGTCATGATTCACCGCGCGCTGTTCGGCTCCATCGAGCGGTTCCTCGGCGTGCTGACCGAGCATTATGCCGGTGCGTTCCCGGCCTGGCTGGCCCCTGTCCAGGTGCGCGCCATCCCCGTCGCCGACGCGTTCAACGACTACCTGTTCGACGTCGTTGACAGGCTCAAGGCCGAGGGCATCCGTGCGGAGGTCGACATCAGTTCCGACCGTTTTCCCAAGAAAATCCGCACGGCGAGCAAGGAGAAGGTTCCCTTTGTCCTCATCGCCGGTGGAGACGACGCCGACGCCGGTGCGGTTTCCTTCCGCTTCCGGGACGGAAGCCAGGAGAACCAGGTTCCCGTCGACGAAGCCGTGAAGCGGATTGTGGAAGCCGTCCGCAACAGGGAACAGTAGCCGCACATGCAGGACCACACAGAGGCTGTTGGGCAGGAACACGACGGGGAAGTGACGGACAGTTTTGAGCTGGCCGGAGTCCCCGATGCCTTTCAGCGGCTGTGGACCCCCCATCGGCTCGCTTACATCAAGGGCGGCCAGAGCCAGTTCAGCAAGCAGGAGGACTGCCCTTTCTGCGCCGCACCTTCCCGGACCGACGAGGAATCCCTCATCGTTCACCGCGGCCGGAACGCTTACGTGGTGCTGAACCTGTTCCCGTACAACCCGGGCCACCTGTTGGTGTGCCCGTACCGCCACGTGCCCGACTACACCGACATCTCCTCTGCGGAGACGGTCGAAATCGCACAGCTGACGCAGTCCGCCATGCATGCGCTGCGCAGCGTCGCACGGCCAACGGGGTTCAATCTCGGGATGAATCAGGGTGTTACCGGGGGAGCGGGAATCGCAGCGCACCTACACCAGCACGTGGTCCCACGGTGGAGCGGGGACGGCAACTTCTTTCCGATCATCGCCCAGACCAAGGCGATCACGCAGACCCTCGACGAGGTGCGGGCCCAACTCGCAGCTGCGTGGGATGAAGCTGCCGCCTCGACAGACGCCGGGGCGACCCATGCTGAATAAGTACGCACGGTCATTCTTCACCTCGCTCTTCACACCCCTGGCCACGCTGCTCCTGAAGTGGAGGGTGTCACCGGACACGGTCACCATCGTCGGGACGCTCGGTGTGGCCGGAGGGGCGCTCATCTTCTACCCTCAGGGACAGCTGTTCTGGGGCACAGTCTTCATCACCCTGTTCGTGTTCTCGGACGTCATCGACGGGATCATGGCGCGGATTCAAGGCCGCAGCGGATCCTGGGGGAGCTTCCTCGACTCGACACTCGACCGCATCGCAGACGGCGCCCTTTTTGCCGGTGTCGCTATCTGGTTCTTCATGGGCGGGAGCAACAATGCGATCGCCCTCGCAGCCCTGGCATGCCTGGTGCTCGGCATGATCGTTTCCTATGTGCGTGCCAAGGCCGAATCGCTTGGGTTTACCGCGAACGTGGGAATTGCCGAGCGCGCTGAGCGTCTGGTTTCAGTGCTGGTGGTGACCGGGCTCACCGGACTCGGCCTGCCCGAAGTGGTTCTCCTGGTTGTCCTGATCCTGCTGGCCCTGGCGAGCATCATCACCATCGTTCAGCGCTTCATGACCGTGCGGCTGCAGGCCACGGCTTCCTGAACGCCGACTCCTGTCCGGATGCACAACCGCGCTGCGGCTACATATAGTCGCTGACCGGCGATTCCGGGGTCCCGGCGGGCGTATCATGGATTGTTATCTTTTCTCTACCCGAGGGGCCAAACTGTGTCCACTGTTGAAGAAGCTTCCACCACCGCGCCAGTGACCGGCAGCAGTCGTGTTAAGCGCGGGATGGCGGAAATGCTCAAGGGCGGCGTCATCATGGATGTTGTCACCGCGGAGCAGGCCCGCATCGCCGAGGATGCCGGCGCTGTTGCCGTCATGGCGCT
>NZ_JBZCNL010000014.1:0-33614 GCF_058269305.1 Arthrobacter sp. TJ-170
GGCCAATGACGGTGAGCCCAAGGTCGGTAAAGAAAGCAATCGTCGCGTCGAGGTCGCGGACCGCGATGCCGACGTTCTCGAGTTTGATGGGCATGTGCCACACGTTATACCAAGTCGCGGTGAGCTCTTGGTGGCCGTGAACTGCCCCCC
Organism: Arthrobacter sp. TJ-170; assembly: GCF_058269305.1. Lineage (NCBI taxonomy): Bacteria > Bacillati > Actinomycetota > Actinomycetes > Micrococcales > Micrococcaceae > Arthrobacter > Arthrobacter sp. TJ-170. The sequence goes on from NZ_JBZCNL010000014.1 coordinate 151, forward strand.
CTCGGGCTCGGCCATGCGCACATTGGTGGCGCTTATGCCGGGGTCGGGACCGCGGTGCGTTCAGCTCCGGCCGCCGCCGAACTGCCCAAGTCGCTTCCCTGCAGCGTTTCCTTCGTGTTCACGGCGTTGGTCCACGCGTCGGTGGTGGCGACGCGCGCCCAGTTTGAATTCAATAGGGTGAGCAGGGTGGTGTGTACGGTCTTCGCATCAACGAAGCCTGCATCATTGGCGAGACTGACTGCCCCGGTCGCGTCGGAGAGCACCTCGGTCGTGAATCCGATCGCTTCGGCTTCAACGGCCGAGGCGAGGATGCAGTTATTGGTCATGTAGCCGGCGAGGGTCACCGTGTCGACGTCGTTCTGCCGCAGCCACTCGGCCAAGTCCGTGCCGGCGTACACGGACCCGTACTGCTTCACGACGCTCTTCCATGCATCCGTGCGGCGGTTCTCGACCTCGGGGTGCAGGGCGAATTCCGCGGTGCCGGGCGCGAAAACGGGAGCTCCTTCACCGGCGGTGTGCTGAATGACCGCGATAGGCATGCCCGCTTCAGCGGCCGCATCGATGGCCGCTGCTATACGCGGCAGGGACTGCTGGTGTGGCGGGTACTGGATCTCAAAGATGCCACTGAAGTACTGCTGCTGGACATCGACAAGGATGAGGGCGCGACGCGGGGTAGCCATGATTCAAATCTCCTGGGTAGTGGTGTCAGGCGGAGGACCGTAGATCAATCCTCCCGTGAGACGTCGGGCGCGAACAGTGGCACAACGGCACATATACGATGAATTCAGGCCAAAGATAGGAGAGCCCCTTGCAGATCGCCGTATACGCCTTTGACGGCGTAACGATGTTCCATCTCGCCGTGCCGCAGATGGTGTTTGATGAGGTCGCCCGGCAGGGGCTTGCAGGGTGGTCAACGGTGCTCTTCTCGGACCGGCCGGGCTCGGTCCGTACAGCGGAGGGCTACGAGCTAGCAGGTGTACAAGGACCAAAGGTTGCAGAGGATGCTGACGTCGTGGTGGTGCCGTCATGGTTTGACGACGGCCGCCCGATCAGCACTGCTTTGCAATCCGCGCTGCAAAATGCGGGTGCACGCAACACCGCAGTCCTCGGACTGTGCCTCGGCGCGATCGCCGTGGCGGACGCTGGCCTGCTCGTCGGCCGTAGGGCCGTCACCCACTGGCAAGCGTTCACCACTATGGCCGACCGACACCCGGACATCTCCCTCGATCAGTCCGTGCTGTATATCGACCACGGTGACGTCCTCACCTCAGCAGGGACTGCATCAGGGCTGGACGCATGCCTACATATCGTGCGTGACCGTCTCGGAGCAGGCGCCGCTAATCAAGTGGCACGCAGTCTCGTTGTCGCGCCACACCGTGAAGGTGGACAGGCGCAGTACATCGAACATCCAGTCCCAGAGCGGTCCAGTGACGATCCGATCACGTGCCTCCTTGAATGGTCGCTAGCCAATCTTCGGGAAGCACTCACAGTCGAACGGCTCGCTGATCAAGCACACATGAGCCGCCGCACCTTCGTCCGTGCATTCCGCTCGAAAACAGGAACAACACCGGCAGCCTGGGTCCGAGTTCACCGGCTCGATGCGGCCCGGCGACTCCTGGAGACCACGGACCTGTCCATAGAGCAGATCGCGACCGACTGCGGTTTCGGGAATGCCGTAACCCTTCGCCAAAACTTCGGAGCAGCCTTCTCAACCACTCCCACCGAGTACAGGCGCCGATTCACCACACGCCCGAGCATCTGAGCGCCGCAAGGGCCGCGTTGGACTAACCCGAGAGACGGCACGGCGAGGGATCCTTTCCCAGGGGAGCATCTGCTCTGTACAACGAATACCGCCTCACGGGAGACTGACGCCATGCGCAACCTGACCTTCGGCATGAATGTGAGCCTGGACGGTTACATCGCCGCGCCCGGCGACAATCTCGGATGGAGCGTACCGAGTGACGAGTTGTTCCAATGGTGGTCGGACCGGGTGGGAGCGACGGGCCTGGCGTTGTACGGGCGCAAACTGTGGAAGACGATGAGCTCCCACTGGCCGACCGCCGACCAGCAGCCCGACGCCACACCTGCGCAGATCGAGTTCGCCCGCCGCTGGCGAGACATGCCGAAGATGGTGTTCTCCTCGACGACCAGCACGGTTGACTGGAACACCCGCCTGGTCACCGGCGACGCGGTCATCGAGATCACGCGGCTCAATGCCGACGACGGCGGCTCAATGGACATCGGCGGTGCCACACTCGCCGCGGCGGCCATGCGGGCCGGTCTGATCGACGAGTACGCGATCGTCACCCATCCGGTCCTGTTGGGCGGCGGCACGCCGTTCTTCACAGCCCTGGGCAACTGGGTGAACCTGAGCCTGGTGGAGACCCGGACGTTTCCTAACGGTGTGCTCCTGACCAGATACGTGACCAGGCGCTGAGTGCCCGGCTTCGGATCAGCGCCGACTTCGCGTCACCCAAGGGGATAGGGATCGACTGGATTTACCTCGGCGGCTGCTCTTACTAGTGCTTCACGCTTTGACGTGTTTGTGGAAGAGCGCCATCAAGAGTCCAGGTGAGGGTAGAAGTGATGGAACGACGACGTCCGCTAGGCACGAGCGTCAGACCCACCCCAAAAGAGCTCGGTGAAGGATCCTTTCGGAGGCCAAGCGCGGACCGCCTCTGACAGGATGTTGACATGCGGATATCAGGGGCCATAACAGCAGCGCTCGTTATGCTTACTGCCGTAAGCGGATGTTCCGCTCCTCCGGCGGTCACGGCATGCCCAGCAATAGCTCACTCAACGGTAATTCCTGTCGAAATAAGCGGATCCCGCGCTAGCTCAGTGGCCGCAGTGAAGCTCTGCTCCGATGAAGAAGGCTGCTCGAGCGGAGTGCCTATTCGGCCACCACAACAACAAACCGCCACGCCTGTACCTTCGTCTCCACCAGATACTTTTGCGACGCCTGCACCCCAACAATGGCAACTTACTGGGCTCTTCTCTCACTTCATCACTTCGCGCATCAGTGAGGAGAATTGGGAGATCCAAACCGGCATGGTTCAACCTGCTGAAGTCACAGCACAAGCTCTCGACGCCAGCGGAACAATCCTGGCGAGGACCGAAGCAACCCTGGAATGGACAAGGATCGGTGGATCTGAAGAGTGCGGAGGACCCTCGCGTTCCACCCCAGTCCGTCTCGATACGAATCAATAAGCGTCAGCGCAAAGAGTGCACCAACAAGCCACCAATGTCCGCTGAGGACTCGGATCCGATTGACGTTTTCCCCGTCTCAGGCGGGCGTTACCGTTCCGAATTCCACTTTGACGGGGCATCCGAACGTTTCAGCATAGGTACGTTCCAAGCTGTCGATGTCGCTCTTTGACTCAAGCGACGGATCCAGCAGTAGCTCAACGCTCGACCCATCAGGCGTCAGGGCGAAAGCCTTGATTGCTGGATCGGATGTGAACAGCTCCTTACCTTTCGCTCGCACCTCTCCGGGCGAACAGGCGGTGGCTTCAACCGCAATCTCTACATCAGGAAAGCGCCCTAGGAGGTTCTGCAACCGAGAATCGACGGGACCGTCCCAGTGAACGACGATCTTCTTCCCACCAATGACTTCTACAGAGGCGAGTCGGTCGTCGTCTTGCAGCGCTCCGCTTAACTCGCTCGCCGCATGCGCGACCTGCTCATTGGCTGGGGAGCCCTCACCCAGTTGCAGCGAGTGCGGATCCTCAGGGGAAGGACCCTTTTGGACCTCAGATGTTCTCGGAGTCTCCGGGGGCGGGCTGGGCGGTGCTGAACCGGCCGCCGCACACGATGTCGCACCTAAGACAACACCTGCCAGCAGAAAACGTCCTAGCTTCACACTCCACCCCATGTGCTTCCATCAGGCCTATCTTCATACGGTAGCCCAGGCCAGTAAGAGGATCACGGGATCGGAAGGCGCGATGAGGGATCGAGATCGGTCTTGCTGCCCGAGGAACCGAGTCTTGCTAAGGTCCGCTATATGAGCGATTTCGACAAGGACGAGGAACCTGTGGAAAGTCTCCCACCTGTGCCGGCGCTCCTGCCTAGCTCTGCTACCGCCCAGTGCGGAGAACAATGTCGTCTGAAAGCTGCCCCGCTCAGGACCCGCCCAGCTTCCCAAGGTACTCGGCAAGGGCATCGAGGATCGGTACCTGCCCCTTCGCCAGTTTCCTGCGCGCCTCGGACTCTCTGAACCATCTGGCATCGTCGATTTCGGGATACTCCCGCACAACACCGGAACCCTTCGGCCATTCCAGCGGAAACGTGTTGCTGGTGATGTGCTCTGGCTGGAAATCCGATTCGGCGGCAAAGGCGGTGATGACCTTCCCCGAAGGCTGGCGGAAAGCGCCCAGCTCAAGGTAGTCCGCCTGAGGCGCCGGCGTCCCGATTTCTTCGGCGAACTCCCGCAGCGCGGCCACCAGAGGGTCCTCCGCGTCGAGGTATATTCCCTTTGGAATTGTCCAGGCGCGGGTGTCCATGCCGGTCCAGTGGGGGCCACCGTTATGGGCGATCCAGACCTCCAAGTGCCCTTCTGGGCTCCGCCGGTACAGCAGAATGCCTGCGCTGCGAACTGTCATACGCCCTCCACATCCCTAGGCTATAGAGATTGCGGGTTCTTGTCCTGCGGTGGCGGCATCCTGTCGGTCCGTGCGCGGTGGTGCACACCCCCTGTTCTTCAACTGGAGACGAGTACACGTCTTTTGCTACGTACCGCGTCCGTGGACGTGGACGTGGTCGGAGTCGCCATTCGCCGAACACATCAGTTGGATCCCCTGCGTGCTGGACGATCTGTCGGAAGATTTCCCGTTGGGGATCACTAGGTTGTTCCCTGAACCCCAATCCTAGGTGCGCCTCAGGAGACGCCTGCCGATCCCTCAGCGGTGGGGCCCGCTGAGGGATGGAAAAAATACGGTCCGGGGGACCTACTTGGACTTCCGCGCTTCACCCGAGGGCATTCAGGAGCGCATCCGATCCCTCTTCTTCAGAAAGGGGTAGGCAATGAGCCAGGCCATAGCGATGACGACTCCCGCTCGCGCGCTTCCCCAGACAGTGTTTTCCGGCGTGAGGACTGCACCCACGACGACAGCCGTAAGGACCATGGCAATGGCCGCGGCGAAGAGCGCCGCCCCGACCAATAGTCTCTCGAACCTTTTCACGGTTATCCCCCAACGTTTCCACTTTCGGCTGGGTACAGCATAACGAAGACGCTAGTTGATCACGCTTCGTGCGAGAGCATAAAAATCTGATGAAGAGTCAGGGCCGCCGGCGAAAAATAGAGTACAGCAGCCGTGATGTCGTCCAAATGAGAAAGCCAGCCAAAGCGATGTGAAGTATGAGGAGTGCCACTGCTTCATCGCGTGAGTAGGGGATAAGAGATGACTGAAATACTAAGGGACCCTCGCTGAGGGTACTAGCTGGTGGAACCGCACGTCCCGTAGGAACAGAGAGATACGGGTTCGTGCCTGATTCGAAGGCAGCTTTGAGCAGGATGCTGATAAGAGGCGGAGGGTTCTGACGTGAAGACGACGAAAAGATAGCGGCTCATGGTCTCGCTTGGTTTATGGGCGTCCTTGCAGCCGCCGCTGTCCTTACTATCTTCGAGGTCCCGGCGAGAAGAAGCTATTGGTCCAGCTTGGCGATGATTGCTGCACTGATGTTGACCATGGTCGTCGCTTCATGGGTACGGAACGAAAAGCCAACGAGGGGTCTCGGGCTTGTAGCGATAACGCTTGCCCTGGTCATTCCGTCGCTCGTTCTCCTATTCGCCTTCGGGCCGGGCCATGCGGTGGGCGCTCTAGCTGGCGGCCTCACGGTGGCGCTTATCTTTACCTGGTCATATCTCGCAGGTAGAGACGAGCATCATCAGCTTGCTGGTCCGGCCAAGCAAGACTGGCCAATTCGGAATACTTGCGGCCGAAGCGTTGTGCGTTGAGGGATCCGCTCGTGGGGCCTCTGGGCTGAACCTAGTCAAGTCGCTGCTGTGGCGAGGTGCTTTCGGGGCTGCTTCAAATCAAGCCAAGGATTTGAAAGTAGGTCTACCGACAACATCGTGATGCCGGCTATCAGAATGAAGGCACAGAGAAGGACGTAAAACTGCGACAAGCCGGACGCAATTTGCTCCTGCCGTGTGTCCTGCGAACGGAGGAACGTGGCGATGATCAACGCTTGGCGTTCGGCGATTTTGCTTCTGAGGACGAACCACACAATAGCGAACGCTATGAAGAACAGACCCGGAACCAATTCATCTCCTCTGTTTAGGAAGTAAATAAGGGCTCGAGGGAAGGTTTAGGCCGTCCCGGCGGGGTCAGCGAGAAGCTGGGCAAATGCCAGCTCGGCGGCGCCAACCAATAGCAATTCGGACCCGAGAACCGTCCTTTTGATCTTGACGTCCGCTCCGAGTCCCCCGATCGTCTCCCCGGCCACGGCCGAGATAAGGCGCTCGGGGTCCAGGGAGAAGATAGAGCCCAGAAACCCGCCGAGCACGATCATTTCGGGGTTGAATATGTTGACAAAATTCGTCAGTGCCACCGCAAGGAGGTCGATCTGCCGTTCAACTTCCTTTTGTAGCTCCCGGGATGGAGGCTCGGCAATGGCCCGCTCCAGCTCGTCCTGATCCGCCCGGGCAAGGCCGAGCGGGGCGAGCAGCCGTTCGAGGCGGACTTCGGCATCCAAACACCCGGACCTTCCGCAATGGCACTTTTCCCCGTTGGTTCGCACCAGAGTGTGTCCAAGTTCGCCGGCAAAACCTGCAGAACCCCGCAAAGTCCTGGCTCCGGAAATGACGCCACCGCCGATGCCGCTGGCGCTTCCGTTCAGATACACTACGTCCGAGATCCCTACGGCGGCCCCGTAAATACTTTCGGCGAGCGATCCCAGAGTGGCATCATTCCCGGCACGCACCGGACGGGCCAGGGCTTGCTCAAGGAAGGCCGCCAGGGGCTCATCGGCCCACTGGAGGTGCGGTGCCAGTAGTATCTGCCCGTCGGACGATCTGACGAGTCCAGGAACGGCAAGCCCAACGCCTGTAATCCGATCCATGGCGTCCAGGTCGGCCTGCATTCCTTCTACAATCGCCCGGCTGATGTTCACTGTTTCCGTTACGGAAGGTTGCGTGGCGGCCTCATAACGAATCCTGCGATGAACGTGACCGCCGAGGCCGACAAGCCCGACGGTCACGGCATCTACATCTGGATTAATGGCTAAGGCCGCGACCTTTTCGTTGGGATGAACGAGGGGGCTTGGCCGTCCGACACGCCCTATGGCAGGCGGTTCTGTTTCGTAGGCAAGCCCGAGGTCCCCGAGCTCGGCGACAAGGGCGCTTATAGTTGAGCGGTTCAACCCCGTCCGCTTCGTCAGGTTGGCACGCGACAGCGGTCCTCCCCTGTGGAGCAAGCCCAAAATCAACGACAAGTTGGTGCGCCGGATCGTGTCCGTGCTCTGGAGCGGCGCCGCCTTGGTTCTTCGCGTACCGTCCAGCTTGGTCAGCTGTGAAGCCGTCAACCCTATGCCTCTCGAAATCAGTTGTAGTCGCTGCTCATCTTCCCCCGGAACGGCGCTTGTTGAAAATACCGAAGGCGACGGCCAGCAGAAGCACCAGGCCCTTGATGGCCATTTGCCAGGCGGCATCGACGGAGAGAATCGACAGGCCCATATTGAGCACGCCCATAACGAGGCCTCCGATGACCGCCCCGATGATGGTTCCTATTCCGCCCTGAACCGCCGCACCGCCGATGAATACCGCTGCGATGGCATCCAGCTCATAGTTCTGCCCGGCAGAGGCGACAGCACCGCCCGCCCGGGCCGTGCTGACAACACCTACCAGTCCCGCGCAGAATCCCGCGGATTTTCGCGGTTCTCATCATTACAAGCCTATGCGCTGGTACGGATAAGTACGGGCTGACAAGTGGTTGAACCAGCGCCCCTCAGCGGGTCGACGTCCGATCGTGGTGAGTGCAACTCCCCCAGACGAACGGTGTCACTACACGCGGCGTTGGTCCGCCGTCGGTCAGCGGAATCGGACGGTGGCCGTTTCACGCCCCCGCGAGAGGGAGACCGGTGCACTCTGCCCGTCGCGCTTGATCACGTAATCACCGAAGAAACCCGTGATCGACAAGCGTGCGTCATGATCCGTGCGCATCGTCGTTCGCGGCAGCCACCATTCGCCCTTAATCAGCGACCGCAGTGCGTAAAACGAGGGTTTCGGCGTGCCGTCGGCGCGAACAAATCCGCCCGGCGCACCGAGCCACGCTCCGTCGTCGGTGAGCCCCCAGTACGTGATGGCCCGCACGGCCGGGTGGCCCACGAGTGAGCGATAGTGGCGGACGATCTCGTCCGCTTGCCTAGCCTCTCCCTCGGGCGTCGATGGCCAGGATGGGATCTGATAGTCGTTGAGGTCGACGACCTCCGGCGGCATGAGGTCCCCCGACAGCAGAGTCGTCTCGGTCAGATGGAGGGGCAGCCCGAAGCGGGCGAATCGGTCGATCATCGCGAGCATGGTCTCTTCTCCCCAATACCCCTGATGCATGTGCGTCTGCAGGCCGATCGCGTCCACAGCAATCCCCGCCTCAAGCACGCCCTCGATCAGAGCTTCGTAGTCGCTCGACAAGTCGAAGTCGTTCAGGACGAGCGTCGCCGAAGGGTTCGAGGCGCGAGCTTCCTCGAACGCGAGCTGAATCATGGGCACGCGACCAATGCTCTGCGCAAGCCGGGTGATACCGTTTTCCTCTGCAGTGAACACGGGCATGATGACGACTTCGTTGATGGCGTCCCACGTGTCGATGACCCCAGAGAAGTCGGTCACCTCGCGTCGGATCCTCTCGCGTTGCAGCCGCTCGATCTCCGCCACTGGTAGACCGGTGAGCCACTCGGGCGCGAGCGTGTGCCAGGTAAGCGGATGCCCCTTCACCGTCACTCCGTGCTCAGCGAACCACGAGGCGGTCCGGAGAAGCCTTCGGGTGTCAGGCTTGCCGCGGGTCGGCTCGAATCCTCGCCAGTAGAACGGAAGGGTCGCAGTGTTGAAGAGATCGAGCCACATCGTCTCGAGCTCCGGCAGGCCGGCGAGCCCTGCCCCGCCGAAAACGGGCTCCGCCGCGGCATTCTGCTCGGTCTCCCCATTGGCGAGCGGGATGAAGTCGAAACCGATGTTGCCGAAGGCGAAGTCATGACGCTGCTGTTCGACGGTGACATCCGCGTTGCGCACAGGGTTGCCAACGGAGTCCAGCACGGTGACCTGCGCGGTCACCCGGCGGTGATCGACACTCATGAGGCGCTCCGTGCGATCTCGTTGAAACTCGGGTGGAAGGCCCGGTCGAAGCCCACGACGCGGGCTTCACCGGAGAGCTGCACCGAGTGCGTGATCCGTATGTCGGTGCTCGACGCTCCGAGACCAAGGACGATCTCTCCCGGTTCGACGACCCGCTCGCCGTTTCGGCCGGTGAAGCCGGTGACATCTGCGGGAACGTGTATCGAGAGCTCGACGGATTCGCCCGGCTTCAGGTCAACGCGCTGATAACCGACCAGACGCTGCACCGGGCGCACTACTGACGCGACCGGATCGTGGACGTAAATCTGGACTATTTCTGTCCCAGCACGGTCCCCGGTGTTGCGGAGACGGAGGCCGAGGGTCGCCGTGCCGTCGACTCCGACCGTACCCGGACCGTGCTCGCCGGCGCTCCAGTCAAAGGTCGTATACCCGATCCCGTGCCCGAACGCGAAGACCGCGGTCGGGTCGATGCTCGACACTCCGTTGGAGCGTGCCAAGGGAGCGGCCAGGTATGTGGACGGCTGCGTTCCCTCTGAGGCCGGGATGCTGACAGGCAGGCGTCCGCTCGGATTGACCCGGCCGGAGAGGATGCCGGCGAGCGCGGCGGTTCCTTCTTCTCCTGTGAAGAACGCTTGCACGATCGCGCTGGCGCCCGTGACAGCGGATCCCAGCGCGTACGGTCGTCCAGCGAGCAGCGTGACGACGGCAGGAGTCGATGTTGCCAGGACGGCGTCGAGAAGGTTTTGTTGGGCACCGGGCAGGCGGAGTGACTCGACGTCGCAGCCCTCACCGCTCGTGCCGCGGCCAAAAAGCCCGGCCCGGTCGCCGAGGGCGACGATGACGACGTCCGCCCGCGTCGCAGCATCCACCGCTGCGGAGATCCCGGCGGTTTCTCCTCCGTCGATCGTTGTGCCTGGCACGTATTCGATGTCGGCTTCAGGAAACTCGATGCGGAGACTATCCAGCAGGGTAGGCAATTCGATACCGAGGGGTGTGTCAGGATGCTGCACGCCGACATGCGCAGGGAACGAGTAGCAGCCGAGAACGGCGAAGGGGTCGTCGGTCGTCGGCCCGACGACAGCAATCCGGCGCGGGGCGGCGAGCGGAAGGGTCCCGTCGTTGTTCACAAGCACGATGGACTGTTCGGCGATCTCGCGGGCGACCGCCCGATTGCCGGCGTTGTCCAGGTCGATGGTGCCGCGGATGCCTTCCGCGTTGTCCACGTCGACGTCCCGCAACGCTTCGGGCGTGGCATCCCAGTCAGGATCAAGCAGTCCGAGTTCGACTTTCTGGCGCAGCACACGCCGGAGGGCACGATCTATGACCGCCTCGGGCAGGTCGCCCGACCGGACCGCTTCAGCCAGCGGCGCACCGAAGGTCTTCACCGTCGGCAGTTCGACGTCCACGCCCGCAGTGAGCGCGAGAGCAGCGGCCTCGCCCCACGAACCCGCGACGCCGTGAAGCAGTTTTAGGAAGGCGATCCCGAAGTAGTCGGCCACGACGGTGCCGTCGAAACCCCAGGTGTCGCGCAGGACTCCGGTGAGCAGCGACTCGTCAGCCGCGGATGGCACGCCGTCGATGTCGGTGTAGGAGTGCATGACCGAACGCGGCTTGCCTTCCCGCATGACCATTTCGAACGGGACGAGCAGCACGTCAGCGAGTTCACGCGGACCGACCGAGACCGGCGCGAGGTTACGGCCGGCTTTCGACGCCGAGTATCCGACGAAGTGCTTGAGAGTTGCGACGATTCCTGCGGACTCGAGGCCACGGACGTACGCCGTTCCGATGGTGCCGATGAGATACGGGTCCTCACCGATGGTCTCTTCGACGCGACCCCAGCGGGCATCCCGCACCACGTCGAGCACCGGGGCAAGGCCCTGGTGGATGCCGACCGAGCGCATGTCGGACCCGATGCGGTGTGACATCCGCTCAATGAGCCCCGGATTGAACGAGGCACCCCAGGCGAGGGGCACCGGATAGGCGGTCGCCCCCCAGGTGGCGAAGCCGGCAAGACACTCTTCATGCGCAACAGCCGGGATGCCGAACCGGTTGGATGCCGCGATCCGGCGCTGGCTGCGGAGGAGGGACAGCGCCCCGAGCGCCGGGTCGACCGGAGCCGAGCCGAACGGCCGAGTCAACTGGCCGAGCCCGTTCGGCAGGAGCGCATCGAGGTCGACGACGTCGTCCATGTCGTTCTGATGCGGGGCAACGTCCCCGCCCTCGCTGGACGCACCGACCCAGACGCCGAACAGCTGGGCGATCTTCTCCTCGAGCGTGAGCTCGGTGAGGAGTGCTTCGACGCGGTCGGAAGCGCATGCGGTGACGTCGTGCCATGCCGGCGTGGTCGTCGTGGATGTTGTGGTGCTCAAGGAAAGTCCTAACCTTTGACGGCGCCGGTGAGTCCGCCGACGATGCGACGCTCGAACAGCGTGAAAAATATCAGTGCCGGAATCATGGACAGTGAGGTGAAGGCGAGTACCTTCGCCGTGTCCACCGAATACTGCGAAGCGAACGCCTGAACACCGAGCGGCAGGGTGTACGTCGCCTGGTTACTGAGGATGAACAGCGGCAGAAGATAGCTGTTCCAGCTCGCCACGAAAGCAAGGATGCCCGTCGTCACCACGCCCGGCAGCGACAAAGGAACGACCATCCGGAAGAAGAAGCCCAGCCGGCTGGTGCCGTCGATCGACGCAGCCTCTTCGATTTCATCGGGGATGGCCTTGAGGAACGGCACCAGGATGATGATCGTCACCGGCAAGCCGAAGGCGATCTGCGGGAGAATCACGCCAGCCAGGCTGTTCATCAGGCCCAGGTCCCTGACGAGGATGTAGAGCGGCGTGATCGCCACGGTCATAGGGAACATGAGCCCGGCGGCGAACAGTGAATACATCGCTCCACGACCGGCAAACGTGTATCGCGCGAGAATGAAGCTCGCCATCAGGCCTAGCACCACCACACCGATGGTCGTAGCGATCCCGGCAATCGCCGAGTTGCCGACCTGCTGCCAGAAGGTCGGGCTCGCGAGCACCTCAGCGTAGTTGTCGAAATTCCACGGGTTCGGGAATCCCGCGGGCGAATTGGTGATCTGCGAGTTGTCGCGGAACCCACCGAGGATGATGTAAATCACGGGTCCGAGACAGAGTGCGATGAAGACAAACGCGATGAAGTAGGTCGCCGGGCTGCCCCATGGCTGGCGGTCACTCGGTCGACGCTTTTCGCGCGTAAGAGTGGGAGCTTCGAGAACAGTCATCACTTCTTTCCTTCCGTGAGGGCACCGGCGGTGTCGCGTTGGAGAACGAACCGCTGGTAGATCAATGCGATGACGAGGGAGATCAGGAACATGACGACGGCGACAGCACTGCCGTAGCCGAAGTTGCCCGATGTGCGTCCGTTGGCCACCATGTAGGTGGCCATGGTCGAGGTACCGGCAGTCGAGGCGACGTACTGGCCCCAGATGATGAAGACCAGGTCGAACAACTGCAGCGAGCCGATGATTGACAGGAACGCCCAGATCCGCACGGTCGGCCCGAGGAGCGGCAGCGTGATGGTGCGCTGGGTCTGCCAGTAGCTGGCGCCGTCGATCGCGGCCGCCTCAAACAATTCGTCTGGGATGCTCTGCAATCCGGCGAGGAAAAGGATGACGGCGAAGCCGATGTACTTCCACGAGATGATCACCATCAGGGACCAGATGGCGATGTTCGGATCAGAGAGCCAGTCTGCCTGGAAAGCTCCCAACCCGATGCTTTCGAGCAGCCCATTAACGGCGCCGGATGTCTGCAGCATGAGACCCCAGCCGATCCCGACGATGACCTCGGAGATGATGTACGGGACGAAGATGAGGACGCGGATGAGCGAGCGGCCACGGATCTTCCGGTTGAGCAGGAGGGCGAGGCCGACCGCAATGGGGCCCTGGATGACCAGGGAGAGCACGAGGATGAACCCGTTGTGGCGCAGCACGTCGTGGAACGCGCTGTCCTGAAAGATGATCAGGTAGTTTTCGAAACCGACGAAGTCGGTGGCTGGCCCAAAGCCCTTCCAGCGGAAGAAGCCGTAGTAGCCGGCGAGGACGACCGGGAAGATGACGAAGCCGACAAAAACGACGATCGCCGGCCCGGCCAGAAGCATGATCTCGAGGCGCTTGCGCCAGTCCGTTGGACGCCGTTTGGGCCGCGGTGCGGCAGGGGACGACGCGCGAACGCCGTCCCCTGCCGTTACCGTGCCCTGCGGCGGCTGCTTGTCGGTCATCAACGGAGCACCCACGGCAGGTTCAGTCATTATCTGCTGCTATCCCTTTGCTGCTGCGTCGTTCACGGCGGAGACGATGTCTTCAGCTGTGCCCTGACCGGCGAACATGTCGACGACACCCTTGTTCAGCGCGTTCCCGACGTTCTGGCCGAACAGGGTGTCCAGCCAGACCATGACGTACGGTGCGTCGTTGTACGCCTGAAGGATCGACTGGAGCGCCGGGTCAGTGACAACCGCCTGGGCATCCTGGTTGGCGGGGAGAGTCTGGAACGCCTCCGCGTAGGCCTCCTGATGTTCCTTCTGCATGAAGAAGTTCAGGAACGCAGTGCACTCTTCCTTCGGGGCCTGAGCGGAGCAGGTGAAGCCGTCGACGCCACCCATCATGGCGCCCTCGGCGCCTTCGCCTCCGTCGACCTCAGGGAACGGGAACCAGCCAAGGTCAGGCAGCGGCTTCTCGTCGGGGGTCAGCGATGCGATGACACCTGGGTTCCATGCGCCCATGAGTTCCATTGCTGCTTTTTGATTCGCAAGGAGACCCGCAGAGCTGCCTGCTCCCTGCTGCGCCGATGTGGTGAGGAATCCGTTGTTGAACGGTTCCGTTTTCACGAACTTCTCCAGCTCCTTTCCGGCCTCGAGCCAGCATGGGTCGTCAAACTGCTTCGACTCGGCCGCTTCGTTCATCGCGTCCTGCGAGCATGCCCGCAACGCGAAGAAGTAGTACCAGTGCGCTGCCGGCCACGCATCCTTCGCGCCGACGGCGATGGGGTCGATTCCTGCACCCTTGAGCTTCTCAGCAACGGAACCGAGCTCGTCGATGGTCGTCGGTGTTCCTTCGACGCCCGCTTCGGCGAAGAGGTCTTGGCTGTAGAACATGCCACCAGGCAGCACAGCGGTCGGCATTCCGTAAATCTTGTCCTCGACCTCGAAGGCGCTCAATACACCTTCGGGCACAGCGGCCCTGGTGGCGTCGTCGATGGAATCCGTGATGTCCATGGCCTGTCCGGCCGCAACGACATCCGCAAGCTTGCCGCCGCCGCGCGCCATAAAGATGTCGGGTGCATCGCCGGAGTTCAGCGCCGTCTGGAGCTTCCCGTCCATCTCCTCGTTCTGGATGGACTGCATCTCAATCGTGACGCCAGGGTTTGCCTCCTCGAACGCTGCGACCGTCTTCTCCCAGTACGCTTTGCCAGCACCCGTCGTCGAGTTCTGCCAGAACGTCATGGTGACGTCGCCACTTTCTGATGCTCCATCGCCGGAGCCACACGCTGACAGGCCGCCGAGAGCGACTGCTGTCGCCACCCCAACGGTCAGCAGCTTCCTGGTGCTGTGCTTGTTCATCCTTGAACGCCTCTCGAAAGTTTCGACATTTGCGTCGAAAGTTATTGGTATGGTGTGAGCCTAAACACTGCCCCGGTGAAACGCAAGAGTTTTCCGGCAACAAATAGAGATCCTCGCAACAAATGCGTGCCGGGTGCCCGTTGACTCGTCAATCGACTGTCACGACGATCTGCAGCTCGCTCCGCGATCCGGTCCGGTCCTGTTCTCACAACCGCACCCAGTCCCTCGCGGTGGTGGCAGAAATATTTGTTGACAGCCACAACTTATCTGGCTAACTATGGGTAGGGGGAGGAAGATGCCAATCGACCCGCCCGCCACGCCCTCATACAAAGGAGTATTTATGCGCACAACTCGTCCCCTACTCGCCAGCGTCCTGGTGCTGGCCTCTGTGGTGATCGTCCCGAGCACCGCCTTCGCTGCTCCAGCTCCGCCGTCACACCCGAAGGCGTCAGAGCACTCGTCCGTCATCAGTGAGAACAGCCTGCGCACCCTCGCCGACGACGCCGGCATCAAGATCGGCGTTGCTGTGAATGCCGACCTGCTGGAACAAAACGGCAAGTACCGCAACATCGTCAACACCCAGTACTCCAGCGTCACCGCCGAAAATGTGATGAAGTGGGAGGCCCTGAACCCGGCTCCCGGCGTGTACGACTGGGCCGCGGCGGAGGCGCTGATCGCCAACGCCGAGGCGAACGGCCAGGTCGTACGGGGGCACACGCTCGTGTGGCACAACCAGCTGCCCACCTGGCTCACGACGGGGGATTACAGCGCCGAGGAGCTGCGCGTGATCCTGGAGAACCACGTCCGGACAGTCGCCGGGCACTTCTCGGGCGACATCCAGCAGTGGGACGTCGTCAATGAGATCTTCAACGACGACGCCGAGGGTAGCTTCCGCGAGACCATCTGGTACCAGGCATACGAGGAACTCGGCCTGCCGGGCGAGCAGTACGTCGCCGACGTATTCCGCTGGGCGCACGAGGCCGACCCGAATGCGCTGCTCTTCTACAACGACTACAACCTGGAGTTCACTGGCCCCAAGAGCAACGCCGCGTATACCTTCGTGCAGGAACTGCTCGCGGACGGGGTGCCGATCCACGGTGTCGGCTTCCAGGGGCACCTCGACACGCAGTACGGCTACCCTGACCTGCGCAACAACCTGCAGCGATTCGCCGACCTGGGTCTGGAGGTCGCGTTGACTGAGGTCGACATCCGGACCTACGTCGCCCAGAAGCCGAACGGCACCTACACCAACACCCCGGTGGACCCTGCCGAGGCCGACCAGCAGGTTGACTGGTGGGCACAGACCCTCGAGGACTGTCTCGCGGTTGAGGCGTGCAACTCGTACACGGTATGGGGCGTGTCGGACGCGAATTCCTGGATCCCCGGCTGGTTCACCGGCCAGGGCGCAGGCCTGCTGTACGACATGCACAACAACCCGAAGCCACAGTACGAGGCGCTGCGCGAGGTTCTGCGCGACGCAGCCTGACCAACACCCGATTCCTGCTCCGGCGGCGTCACGTCGCCGGGACAGACGAGGGGCACGTCCTTTTGGACGTGCCCCTCGTGCCTCGTCGGCATGGCCAATACATGACCTTGGTCTCGACCCCACTCCTTCCCATTGGCCCAGCATGACTCCGGCCGCCCGCTTAATCAGCGTCGCGGCCGTCCGCCGCTAGGTATGCGTGTGTATTCATCGACATCGACGCCCACCGCGACGAGTTTCGCGCGCTCATCTTCAACCAACGCGCGGAGCAACAGCTCGTAATTGCTCAGGGGCGCGAGAGATTCGGTGTCAGTACCCACCGAATCTCTCGCTTGTCGACGTCGACAACACTCCACTCTGACAACTTTGATCCACGACTCACGAGCGTCGACCCTTACGTGAAATGTTTCGTCACCCTGCTTGCCGAGGACCTCCGTGCTCAACTGAGCGATACCTGGGCTGCCGGTCATCGAGCCGGAAGGGTATTTCACGATCGTGCCCGGCGAGACGCACTAACCCGCCCACCATTCGGTATACGAGTCACTGTGGGTGAGATCAGCTGGCGGAAGTGAGTTCGCAGACCCATCCGGCCCTCGGTGTCCACGGTGATGTCCCCGCCGGCGGTCATCCCGCCGGACACCGTTCGCCATGCCGCATCCAAGGTCCCGGCGTGCCCCGCGAGCAGACTCGGGCTGCTCCGGCAGCAGCAAAGCGCCCAGCGCCGGGCCCTTCGCGTTCTCCCACGCCGGCCCCGACAGTAGCCGGGTCCGGGGATCTGACCAGGGGTCGGAGGTGGCCGCGAAGATGTCGCCGGTGCTTGAGCGCGGTGTGGAATTTCTCCAGAACGCAGAACACGTAGGCGTTGCGGTCCACCGTTTCCTCGGGCCTGCCGACGGGGAATACCAGCTTCTGCCACCAGCCCTTCGGCACCACCGACAGGTCGACCTTGCGCGGTGCAGGCATCGCTCGCACCATGTTGCAACTTCAACGTGAAGGACGATTGCTTTTCGCAGCAGCAAACCAGAACCATCGACCGGTCGCAGAAGGCCCGCACGAGAAACGGCACGGTGAGGGATCGGATCGGACTCCCTACTGTTATCCGACGATGACTACTCCACCCTGTTCTATACCTTGTGTCACGTTGTACTATGCGGTACATGGTAACCACCGAACGCGTACTCACGAGTCTTCGCAGAGGACTGGTTGAGTTCTGTGCCCTCGCAATATTGCGGGACGGTCCCACCTACGGGCTGGACATGGCCCGCCGCCTCGAAGCTGACGGACTGATTGCGGGAGAGAGCACGCTATATCCGCTGCTCGCACGCTTGTTGACCTCCGGGCTCGCGGAAAGCGAATGGCAGGAATCGGAAGCTGGACGACCCCGAAAGTACTACACCCTCACCCCAGCAGGTCGCGACGCTCTCGAAGTGTTCGAGAACTCGTGGATCCCTCTTCGGAACGCAGTAGATCGCACCCTCAGGAGACCATCGTGACGCACAACGAACTTCCCGCCGAAGCAGTAGCCTGGCTCGCCGCAGCTGAGCAAACTCTTCGACGTGCATCGGCGGAGCAAACGGCTGAGATTATGGATGGCTTGCGCTCCCACATCACTGAGGCGCTTGCACGCGGAGAAGCCGTTGACGACGTACTGACGCGCCTGGGCCCGCCGACGGATGTCGCAGATCCGGTGCGCGAGGAGATTCCACGGCGACGCCCCGACATCGGGCCCGCCCAGGTGCGATCGACCGCTTCGCCGGCACGTCAGGGGATCAGGGGCTATATGACTGCAAAGCGCACAGCGCAGATCATTAGTTTCGCCCTGGCGCTCCTAGCCACTGCAATCATCTCGCTGCGCACGGGGTATGTCGGTTCCACCATTGATCCAGACACCGGTGAAGTCATCAGCACAACCACGCAGCTCGTGCTGTTCAATATGGACCCCAAAATCGCAGTAACACTCATCGCAGCACTTCTCCTGACGGCCGTACCGCCCTTCGTACGGGGACGCAGAATGCCACTAACCACTGCTTGCGTCGCAGGCATCATGACCATCCTGGCGATTACCACCACAATATGGATTGTCGGATGGTTCATCCTCCCCGCATCCATAGCAGCGGTCATAGCCGCAACTATCCCCATCGCCCCCCGAGAGCGACGCGCATTTCGCCAACAACCAGCAGGCGCCTAAGTAAACAGCCGCCCTCAAGTCACGGACGAGCACGGTGGAGGATCAGCTTTCGCCGCACGTCGCGAATCCAACTGATATCAGCGATGTCCTTGTTCTGCATTCTTTCTCACAACTATCGACACAATCACAGCCACAGCCACGACCGTCGGAAGTATCCACAACTGCGAGCCGGAGGGCAGGAATCGGGACAGCAGCACTCCCACAAAAGCAGCCGAGACAATGAGGGCAACCGAGCCAATGACGATCGTCCTCCACGAGAGTCTCGTCATCCTCACAACCTAACTGGCGGATCACTAATTTGACTGAAACCGCTCGAAAAAGGGCAAACATAAGGATCAGCTTGCGACTGTACGGTAAGGGATCGCCTACTGGGACGATTTCTCGAGGGCCTGCTTGACCTAGAGGGAAAGAGCTGGCGTCATAGTGGCTGGAATTAGTGGAAGGAACTTGGCGGCATGAACGGTGGAAGTACAACGCGAAGGAAGCTTGGGTCTAGCTTCACGATCCTCGGAGGTTTACTCGCCTTCAGCGCCCTAATAGCGCTAAGCACGGGCACTGGAACGTGGTTTGTTTGGCAGATCGCGATCGGTCTCGCGCTGATCGCAACAGGCGCCCTGCTCTATGCCGTGGACGCGAGAGTGCGCATTCAAAACACTAGAGAATGAGCCCTGAATCTATGTCACTGACGCGGAGACCATGCCTGTTTCCGTTAGCAAAGAGGCGTGCGGTGGAGGATCCTCTAGTTGTACTGACCGGAGACGTTAGTCGACCGCGAGGATGACCGGGATGCGTTTTGCGGAGGAAGAATCGCCTAACTCCGCCTCCACATGTTTAGCCACGAGCACGCTCGCGGCATGGGCGTTCGACGGGCGAAATGCATGTCCTCTTCGGTCTCGAAGTAGTTGATGACGCCGCGCGAAAAAAGGAAGAAGCTCTTCCATGAGCTATCGAAGCCGTCCTCTCTCCACTCGAACCTCACGCCCACATCTCTGATGAACACCCCGGTGACGTACCCAGTCAGTCGACTGCGATCCGCCGACAAAAACCCGATGCCTGCCGTTGGGTGCAGGAACGTTCCGAGATCGGCGAGCTCTGCCAGCATCCCAAGCTTGGCGAAGCCGAGGTGAACATCCGGCATATCAGGCGCGCCGTCGAGAAAGGAGCGCATCGAATCCGGAACATCGAAGCCATCGGCGACCATTCGACACCCGAAGTGCTTGGTGAAGTAGCGGGCCAAGTCGACGCGCAAGGTTGCTGCTCCCGCTCCATAAAGCTTAGGGAAGTCTAGAGATTGCCTGCCCGACAAGCCTCCGGAAGCCACGAACTGGCTGTACTTGTCATAGGCCCGATCAAATGGCTGTGAGTCAGCGTTGTTGCAGGCGAAGCACAAGGAGGGCGAGAAGGTCAAGACACCATGACGGTCACGGCCGATGGCCTTCTTCCCGCCGATGTGTCGAGGTCCGCCATCTCCGAACCAGTAGAGCCCTCCGTCGTCCCAGAGGGCCTTGAGGTCACTGGCCTTGTACTTATGCTCTCGACTATCTGCCGGACGTCGCCGACACCACCAGCAGACCCCATCGGAGCCATGCCGCAAGCGATCGATCTCCTCGCCAGACGCCCAAGGCTGAAGCTCGTTCATGCTTCTATCGTGTCATCGGGGGAACGGTCCTGCTCCAGAAACCATCGGCCGCTGTCGCCAGCTATGTGGGCTGGAAGGTCAACCGTGAGATTGGCGGCTGATTGCCGCAGGCGGTATGCGGCCGGTGGTGGTTGTAGTTGCGCAGCTAGCCTTCCAGCTCGCCGCGTCGTTCGGTCTCGCTGGTGTAGTAGCGGGCGTAGGCCCATCCGTTTTGGCCGGAGCAGGTAGATTTTGCGAAAAGTGCTTTTTGGTGGCTTGCGATGACCGTTCGTAGTTGGTGAAGGACTTATGGATCTTGAAGTTTTTGTGAGGCAGGCCAGGCTGTGGAACCGGGATCCCGGTCCCCAGCACGATGCGCTGGTGAAGAAGCTCAGCTCTGAGAGAGCTGACATGATCATTGATCTCTTCGGGCAAGCCCAGCGCAGCGCGTCCGAGTTGTTCATCCAATGGGAGGCTAGGCCCGAGCCTCAGGCACTCTTTGCGGCAAAGACCGTTGAACCGGCCATGAGTAACCCGGCGACCCCGCAGGACTTTGACCCCGCAGCCCCTCCACTACTGGGCAGGATGAATGAGCCGCAGCCCTTCAGCTACGAGCAGTGGCTGAACGGCTGGTGCCTGTACCAAGTCCTCGTCGGCAATGTCCCACCGCCCGATGGACACTTTCTCGAGCAACCGGATCGGCCTGCAATGTTCGACTTCTTCGAGGGCATGATTGGGAACGGACTCCCAAATGCCTTCGAGGAAGCCTATGAGCGCAACACCAACACACTGTGGCCCCTCAAACCCCGTGAAGACGAACCGCGCTTCCTCGAATATGCAGAACAGCTTGAACATGCTCCTCACCGGGTGCAGTTATATCGGGCAACCATGAGAGAAGTCGCCATGGACATCAACGCATCCGAAGCGTGGCGGCAATGGTGGCTGAGCGGGCCCCTACGGGCAGTGGAGTTCGGGATCGCCGAAAGTCGCGCCATGTACCCCGGCGCTGCAGCTATGCACACTGGACAGGAACCAACGTCCACGCGCATGCGCAAGAAAGGTCTCAGGATCATCGGCCACATCACGCCGAACCTGAACCGGATACTGCAAACGGATGAATCAGACATACCGAAACTCGTACTAGCGGACCTGACCATACTGCTGCAAAAGGTTCACCAGAAATACGCTTTCACCGGGCAGATGCCTGCTGCCAAATAGAAGGGCCACGCCCACCCACTGATCAGCGGGCATTCCCTTTCAGAAGGTGCGCTGAGGGATCCGCTTCCTGGTGAGAGCGGGATGTCGTGGTCATTTCGCCGCCGTGTCTGCTGAGAGAATTCGATTTATGCTGCAGAGGGTCGAGAGCACTAATCACAACGGTATCCAGTCGTATTGGCTGGATATGCAGCGTCGTATATGTACGGGCACATTGGTCTTCGGGGTCGGACTCCGCGATGAACCTGTTGCGCTGGCCGGCATCACGCATTTGATCGAACACATCGTGTTGCGTCGCGTTCAACCGATTACCGTGCGCCATGGAGGAAGCGTGGATACGAACACTACGGAGTTCCACGCCTCCGGCAAGCCGGATGCAGTAGCTGCCTTCTTCAACAGGATCGCTGAAGTCCTTTCCGATTTCGCTGCCCTCACAGAGGACGACCTTGCGCTGGAGAAAGCGTCCATCCAGGCGGAGAACCCATGGGCATTCCAGAACCTATCCGCCGGGCTGCTGACCTACCGATTCGGAGCCCAAGGACTTGGGATCGGTCAGATCGGCGTCCCAACGCTATCCGCTATCACTGCAGATGAGGCTACCGATTGGGCGAAAAGCTGGTTTTCCAGCGCGAACGCCGCCCTGACTTTTGTCGGCCCCATGCCAGCTGCTCTTGATGTCCGGCTGCCCTCTGGCAGTCCAACAGTCCGCGACGAACCGATCCCGGTTATCACAGAGCCGACGTTGGTCATGTCATCGAAGGTAGGCATCGCCCTGTCCCTGATCGTCCCTATCCGGCAAGGTGCGCTCCTGGCCAGCGCGATGGACTACGAACTGCGGAAGCGGCTGAGCCACGACCAGGGGTTGATCTACTCGGTTGATCCAATTATCACCGTCCTCGGCAGAGAGGCCGTGCAGCTTGATCTTGTGCTCGATCCGATTGTGGAGAACACCCGCAAGACTCTGAACGCCGCACTCGAAGCCCTGAACGACATTGCCGCGTCCGGGTTCAGTGCTCATGCGGTCGAGTCCGCCCACAACGATTACGTTATTGATCTTGCCTGGGATGAAACCGTGCCAACGGAATATCTGGACCAAGTCGCCATCGACGGACTCTTCCAAAGAAAAACGCCTACACGCGAGGAACTGCTCGCCCTAGCAGACGAAACGGGGGCAGCGGCCCTTACCGCGACACTGAAGGCCAGCCTGAAGACCTTGGTCATCGCAATGGACAGCGACGTCAAACCCAAGAAGAAGAAGTGCCGAGACGCAGGTCTAACGATCGACCCATATGAAATCTGGCAAGACCATGACACAACCGACCCACAATCGGATCAAACTGGCCGTCAATCAAATGTGTGGCCGAACAGATCGAATAAGAGCGTTCTGCAGCTCACCGAGACGCATCTGATGAAGCACCGAAGCTCCAAAACAAAGGCCATCAAATTGACAGATGTCGTCCTGGTCGGAGACCGCAGCAGCGGGGGAATCGCTCTACTGGACAGTCGAGGACGAAGCACCGAGCTCGACGTCCACCAATGGAAAAACAGTAAGAAACTCCGACGCGCCCTACTATCCGCCTTTCCGCCCGAAATGATCCGCGCCTTCCCAGAAGCATGGTGATCGCACTGTGCGCCGTGCGTTAGGCCTGGCCGAGGAAGGGCACGGTGGGGGATCCTCCACCGTGCGCTTTCTCGGGAGGGTCTAACGGACAAGTCTTCCCCTGAGAGCCTTGATTCCGTTTGGGTCATTCCTCATACCGGTCTTCTAGACGAAGGGCAGAAGCCAGCTTAGACCGATAAGGATGAGCACGATGCTGAAGACCACCCAGGCTACTTCGAGTAACCGTCGAACCGTCGCGAGGTGGCTCTTCATTGGTTTTAGCCCTTGGATAGATAGGAGCTGAAGTTTGATGAACCGTTCCCTGAAAAGGAACAGGCCTAGTCCAATGAGTACGACTACAACCCCTGCTATCACTTCCTGGGTCGTGGTCATTTGCCTTTCGCTGGGGAGGGTCAAGAACGCCACAGCGTGCAAGATGCCTCCCGCGGTCGGTACCGGCTGATGGTCGATCATGACTCCCCCTTCCAGCGCTTTCTCCGAATCACCTAACCAGTGGTTGCAGGGCTAGGGCTAACCCGCCCCACCCCGCAAAAAGACCTACTCCGAATAGCACCCTCGCCGTGACATCTTGACGTTCAATTGCGTTGAGGTTGCCGTAGATGGGCGGGGCAGGTCGGGCGACAGCTTTGGCGACCCTTCGTCGTAAGACGATCAAGAGCAGCGCCCCCAGAAGGACCAAAATCCCAACCCACCACGCGCTTCTCAGCACACTGGAAAGGGAGCCCCCAACGAGCCCAAACAGGATCAGAAAAAAAGCCGCACCGCCGAGGATCGAAGCGCTCAATCTGACTCGCGACTTCTCAAAGGCCGGCGACGTCTTGAATATCTGTTCAGCAACCGGCCGGCTCGCCCTTTCCATAGGACCTGCGCTGAAGAACAGGATCGAAGCCATGACCAGGACGAATGTGCCGAAGATGACGGTTTCTAGGGTTTCAGACACTTCGCCCTCCTCGAAGAGATCGAACAGAAGCTAAACGGAAGTCTGGGTGAAAAGAATCGACACCATATCGCTTGTCCGGGAAGTGTAACCCGAGGAAGGAAAGGACCTCGCCGTAGTAACCGATGTGGCCGAAGATAACGGGAATCCAGGCTTACCCTCCGATTACGGATCCTCCACCATGCGTTTTTCGAATGGGTCTAACGGAGTTGCACATCTGAGGTGTGCTCCTCAGGTTTGGGCGTGGGCTAGAAGTTGCAGCTGTACGTGATGCCGTTGCGCTGGTGTATCCCGTTGCCGAGTTCGGAGCAGATCTGGAACAACGAGACGAAACCGAAAATGAGGAACGCAAGACCGAGGGTGGTGATCACTGCCCCGATGATGACTCCTGCCAGTGCGAATTTGTTCTTCGCTCCTGCCTTGCGGGATTGCACTAGTGCGACGATGCTCAGAATGAGGCCAATGGCACTTACCGGGATCAGGAGCGCCAGGATGAACCCGGCGATTCCCAACGAACGACCGGGATCAACACGCGGTTGTTGAGGTGTCGGGTATTGCAGACCCGGATGATCGGACGGACTAGAAGGGTAGTTGCTCATAGCTTCCTCCCAAAATGAGGCCTTAGCTTCTTGGACTAGCGCTGCAGAGCGATGAGTAGCCCACCCACGCAGCGAACAATCTCCAGGCCAGGCGTATCCAGCCCACGAGCTAAGAGAGACTGCCCGATGGCACCATAGTTACCTGACTGACCCTGTGAGAACGTTTGAACGATCCCCCACCGCACCCTTTCTCGGGCGGGTGCGATGCGACATGATCTCGAAGTAGGAGATATGCCGGCGCTTTCGCATCTGATTGGGGTGCCTGAACGCGCGTCTATGATTGCAGCACGGCGACGAAGGGATGGTGAGTCCCCATGTATGAACCTGATGCGGGTGTAGATTTGCGCTGGGCTAAGGCCGCCAAGAGGGCAGAGGGCATGAGGGACCTCGGTATCGGGAGCGTCGTCAGACGGTACTTCTCGATGCCGATGCCACTTACGGTTCTAGTTTCGTTCGCCGTTGGCTTCGCCTTAGCCTTCATTTGGCCCGACATCTTCGATGGTTTCTTTCGCACGGGACTCTCGATTGGGCTGATGCTGGCAGGCCTTGCAATCTTGGTTGTCGGCTTGGTTTATGGAAGCAAGAAACTCAGCCCCATGGTGCAGCCACAGCGCGTCGGGGTCACGATCGGCCTGACATCTGAGGAAGTGAAACTAGTTCGGCACCAGGTGGTGCAGAAAAAGCCAGTAGACACGGCGAATCTGCAGGTCCTTAGAGGTGCTGCTATTCAGATCCGGGAGGGACTGGCAAAACAGTTGCTCATTTCTCCTGGGGTGCTCTTATTCCTTATCGGGCAGGCTACATTCCGGGGTATAACGTCAATCCTTGACCTCGTGACGATTGTGCTTCTGCTTATGTTGGTCGCACTTTTCGTTCTCACGGTCCGACGCTTCCAACAAACCGGGGCGTTCCTCGATGCAACCAGTGATGGCCGAGACCAAGGTTCCAGCGTCCCCTAACCCCATCCCTCACCGCACCCCTTGAATGGACGGCTGAGTCTGACTTGGAGGGAGCTCCGGACCCCCGGACCCGCTTGGCCGGGCGGACTGATGGACGAACGTAGCCAAGCAGCCAGACAACCTGCAGATAGAGTCGGGGCGTGGCTAGTGAGACCAAGAACCCTGTCGGCGAGTTTTTGACTTGGGCAGCGACCATCAGCGGGGTAGTGGCACTGATCGGTGTGTTTATTCCGATCACCCAGCAAGTATTGACGGCTACCGGACTCTGGGGTTGGGCCGCATTTGCGGTGTTGTTGACGTTGCTTCCGTGGATCGTGCGCTTCTGGGCTAACTTGCTGGTTCGTGCCAAGCAAGGCGATTTGCGAAAGGCGTGGGAAGACCAACAGTTAGCTAGTGATCGGGATGATAACGACCTGGTGCTTCTACGGAGGTGGTTGGACGGCTGGGATCTCCATGGTGACTTTCACGTCTACCTTGTCGAGCATATCCATTTTGGGAACCTACCTTCGTGGTTTGCGCAGCAAATAGACGAGCGAAGATACATGTGGGACAGAGATCCGCGGAAGCTTGAGAATCCCGCTCTCCGAGCGGAGTGGGAAGAATTCAAGCACGCTGTGGTTGGCTTTGCAGACAAAATCAACGAACATATGTGGCTTGAACCTCAAAGCAAAACTGAGCGTGAAGCCGGCGTCGAAGCCTCCTTTCATATTCCACCGGAGTGGAAGACACGCGATCACCGTCGCTACCAAACAGCGGTGGACGAACTCACCAAGAGCGCCCAGGCCATGGCGGTATCGATGAGTTCACTGTTTGGGGCTATGTACTCCTTTCCCAACGGCGACCGTGACCGATAGGAGCCGGCCAGATAGAGCCGGGCGTGCCCTCTCGTGCAGCCCGGCCTGCGCCCGTCTAGGTTTCCTGGTCCTTCCGGGCCTTGGAGATGGCTCGGTACCCGGTGATGGACGCGCCCAGCGCATTCAGCGAGAGCACGAAATTCACGACCCCTCAACCAGTTCGGACTGGTCAATCGCGAGGGACGTCAGACCCAAGTGCCGTGTCGCAATCTTCTGTGGAGAGACTTACGGCTTTTCTCGGAGCTGGAGACAAAGGGAGCATGGCGTGGCATAGTGATCGGACCACGCTGCCAATTGGGGGGCTGATGCTGGACAGGAAATGGCGGATCGTCATTGTCGCTGTGCTGTTCTCGCTTGGATGGTATCTATTCTTCGCGGTGCTTGACCGCGCGACCGTGAGACACGGAAACCCAGTGTCTGTGCTTTGCCTGACCGAGTATCTCCCGCCAGGCACCATTCACAACCCCGAAGGAATGCCCTTCCCTCCAGCGGGCCAATACACCTATTTTCCCTTGGGGGTCGAGTGTGTCTTCACCATGACTGACGGCTCAACTCAGCGGTCGTTTGATCCGAGGTACGAGGAAACGATAATCGCCGGCACGCCCCTTCTAGTGAGTACCCTTTGGGGGACCTGGCAGGTCATCTCATCTGCCAGGCAACGCGGGAACACCATAAGAGACGGCAAAACGGCTTAAAGATCCGTTAACGAGCGAACGGGCGGCTTCCGCCACCGTATTGGATCCCTCATCGTGCCGTTTTTCGGGGGGGTTAAATGCCGCTAGGGGCCAGATGGCGGTGGAGAGCAAAACGAGATTGCGGCCACTCGGGAGACTTGCACCTTCTCATAGGGTTTGTCAGTGATGATGCTGAGACCGTCCTGACACAGATTCGGAAGGTGTAACTATGCGGCCTTTGGACAGAGATGGAACCCAAGCTGATGGTGATGTGGCGCGTCTAAAACGGGCGCGTATCGCAGCAACTCTTATGGTCGTCCTTATCCTCATTGGTGTTGTCTTGGTATTAGTGGCAGATGATATGCAGCAGCGGAGCTTCTTGACGGTAATCTGGGGCACTTTCGCGGTGTTTGCACTCATTCAAGCTGCCCAGCTTTGGCTATCGCGGAAAGGTGGATACCTGCTGACAGCGACGAGTTGGAAGTACTATCTGTTTTCCATTTTGGTGGTCGGATCGTTCGCCTGGGCACTGTACCGGTTGGTCGAGAGCGGATCGACATTCCTCGTCGGTGGTTGCTTGATCTTCGTGTCAGCTCTCATCTTCCTTCTACTGTTCGAAGCTCGGTCGGCCACACAAGACGGCCTCTGACAACAGCGCCACGAGGATCCCTCACCGAACACCCGATAGTAACGAGCCCACATCTTTTCGAAGCGACTGGAATCGCACTGTTAGGGCGAGTTGAACCTTGTCATAAGGTGTGCCCGAGATGATGCTCAGGAACCTGTTCCCTACCGAACTGATAGGAATCGTTAGGCATGGCAAGAAATCCTTCTGCGAAAGACTTCTTGGGCCTCTCGGGCAACAGGCGGCCTCTTCCGACGCCGCTCGTGTGATTCAGCTTGATCGCGTCACTTTTGCTATTCCTGCTATTTCTCGGCGTGAGCATGACAGCGCTTTTCAATCGCAACCTCGGGTGGGCGGCGGCGACCTATATGGTCTTCGCAATACTCTTCGGTGCCATCTTCTTCATGACCAGAAAGGAGGAATCGAATGACTGAACGACGAGGACAATTGAGGAGAGCCATCGTTGGGGGACTTATCGGCCTATCACTGGCCTTCTGTTTCTTGCTGCTCATATTTGAGTTCCGTTGGATCGATGCTTTGATCGGAACGCTATGGCTGGTCCCGCTTCCCGTATTCGGGATCTATGCCGTCATGAGAAAAAAACCCAAGGATTCGGGAACGTGAACGCCAGAACCCAAAGTCTGTCTCGAGAATATAGGGAGGGGACTGGATGCAGGCATTAGGAACGAGCGAAGCCGCAAACTGCTGACGGGGGATTGGGGAATGAAGGCTAGGAAATTGGGGCAGATGCTTGCCGTCGCAACAGCCTCTCTGGCCGTGATAATCGGGGTCATCCAGCTTGTCCGGGGTGACTTCTTTAGCAGTGGCTCGATGCTGCTGGTTGCCTTATGCGCCGTAGGCATCCTCGTTTACGTCAGAAGAGCATCGTTCGACGATTGATCGGTCCGACCAGCCGCGATTCTCGACCACGGCGGAAGTCGGATGAGTCGACTGAACAAGCGAGACCATCGCACTGGAATCGCTTAGTTTTCGCTGTATCGTCCCCCAGGCAAGGAGGTAAAGAGTCCCGTCAACAAGCGTTCCGGGTTCGCGGAAACGGTGGAGGATCAACACGTGGATCCTTCACCGTGCCCTTCAAAGGTAGAGGAGCGACAAAGACCGCTAACAGGAGGATTGTAGCCAGTCGATAGCTTGCTGAACTGGGTCCAGCGGGGCCGGCGTCGTAGGCGGTATTGGCCCTTTGAAGACCTGGCCGCTCAGACAACCGTTGATCGAGCTGAGCACGCTGTTCTATAACCCAGACATCGAGGGCTGACTGCGCACCCCAAAGAACACTCTGCCCACCGATGTCGTGTAGGAGCTCTTTATTCTTTTCAGGTCTTCGGCTGTGGGCTTGGGAATCTCATGTGAGAGCTTATTTCGTTGACCAACAGTCGCACACCAGTGCTGTCG
Organism: Arthrobacter sp. TJ-170; assembly: GCF_058269305.1. NCBI lineage: Bacteria > Bacillati > Actinomycetota > Actinomycetes > Micrococcales > Micrococcaceae > Arthrobacter > Arthrobacter sp. TJ-170. Next base: position 29,206 of record NZ_JBZCNL010000014.1, read on the forward strand.
GTCCACTCATTCGAAGAACCTCAGGCTGGTGAGGGGGATCAAATCTTCCGTACATCGACTACTGCAGTCACTCCTCTTACCGGAGTGCCTTCCAGTCGACGGTGAACCCAGCGTCCTCGAGCTCTCGCGCAAGGTTTGTCTTCCATCCGGAGGAAACACCTGAGGCCAATACCCCTGGGGCGGGTGGATATCTGCCGGACCGGCGGCATCACGCTCATCGCGGCAGGACTGGGTGCAGCACTTCTGCTCGCCGGTTTGGCGCTAACGCTCGTGATGAGGCGCCGCAACGCCTGAGAGGTAAGTAGGTGAAGGGAGGTGCGACAAACCGTCGCACCTCCCTTCATATAATCTAGTCTTCGCTTTCCTTGCCTGCGTCGTTTGACATCGTGGATTTGGTAAACCGATCTTTCCGCTTGCGATGTCCATGGAGGAGGAACCGGGCCAGACAAAGGTAGAGGAAACTTCCGACAAGGATAGCTGGCAGGAAGCCGAACAGTTCGAAGATGATGAATGCGATTGGTGGGGGAAACACCAACAAGATAAGTTTCCAAGTGCTGAGCTCACGGCCGGTTACGTTGAGTATCGTGGACTCTCGCTGAAGGAACTGAATGACCTTCCCAGGTGATTGTTGCTCATTGGGTCGGGACCTTGTCATCGTCTTCTTCTCCTCCGAAGTGCGCGATCATCTGTGGCAGTCCCAGTCATTGCGCCCATTGGAGCCATTCCGGGAGAGGAAGCCAGCAAATGATGTGACCCGTAATAACTCCCATTATGGCGCCTCTAGCACCCCCGATGACGGCTCCGCCCACGACGCCACCGATAGCACCGGGAATAGCACCCACACCATCTCCTGCAAGGGCTCCTAGGCCTGCTCCAACAAATCCGCCCACGACCGCACCCGCACCGTGGCCTACAGGTACGATCCGGCGAACCGGCTGATCTCCCTGGCCGAATCGAGTACGACAAGAACAACCGCCGTACCGTCACCAAGTACCCGAACGGAGTGAAGAACAGCACCGTGTTCGGCAAGGCCGGACGCACCACCAACATCACCGCCACCAACACCGCCGGCACGGTCCTGACCAAACGCGCCTACACCTACACCGTCGGCTCCACGGGCAAGGACGGGAAGCTCCGCAAGACCATGACCACCGAAACCGGGGCAGTGAGCACCTACACCTAGACGCATTGCAGCGCCTCACCAAGACGGTCACCGGCACCATCACCGAATCCTGGAGCTACGACGCCAACGGCAACCGGCTGACCTCCGCCAAGACCGCCACTACCACTGTCAATGCCGCCTACAACGCCGCCGACCAGCTCTGCTGGACATCCACCGGCACCGGAACGTGCACGGCCCCGCCAACGGCTATCCGCAAGTACACCTATGATGCCAACGGCAACCAGACCAACCCCATGCGGACTGACAAGAAGTCAGTCATCGACCCGGATGAAGCTTCTACGCTGCATTCGCGAGCATAAGAAGGTTTTCTAATGGTTCTTCCGAGAGGGTAGATCATGACGAATATCAGGCGGGCCCTTTTCGTTGCCACTCTGGCCTTCATATTGGGTGCTTTCGGCATGGGTGTCGTCGTGGGCGTCCTCGCGCTCTCGACTCCCGTCGGCATACTGATAATGGGCCTCCTGCTTCTAGCAGCGATGCCTTCATACTTGACGCTCACTATGATCGTGAAAGCCATCGACCCGAAGTAGAGGTTAGGTTCGTTCAGTCTGGAAGCGGTCCCTCAGCGCACACTTCTAGGGTTAGCCTTCGCTAGCGCGTGAGCTCTCGAATGCCCATCATTCTGCCCAGCGCTCCCAATAATTGTCGGCGGCTTCGAGGAATCGCCGCCGGTGCGTTCTTTCACCGAAAAGCGGGTACCGATTCTGCTCCCTCAACCAGTCCGACCCGCTGTTGAAGATGAAGTTGCCACCGGCCAGAACGACAATCACCGGCACCGAAACCAAAGTAAGCACTGACAGGACCAGGCCCCACCGAATGCCCGGTCGCTTCCGCCGCAAATTGAACAGTCTGAAGCCGGCGACGATCGTGCCGAGTGTGGCACCTCGGGCATACAGGACGCCGTTAGCAACCAGCCCAGTAAACACCAGGGCAAGCAGTAGCTGGGGTGGGGGTTGGGGGGCAAGGAAGAAGACCACAACGGTCGGTGCCCACACGAGAAGGGAATCGACGAGTAGGGCAAAGAGAAACGAGGGCCAATCCACGATGTCGGGATTCGAGGCTCTCACGAGTTCAATTCTTACACGGCACTCCGGGCGAAATGCGTACTGGAGTTGAGGGATCCGTCAGCGCGCAGAGTCTAAAGTTACTCAGTTTCGGCGATCCGAGATTCGGTGCGATGCCTTGAGTGCTGCTGAATATAGGACTCGTAAGGTGGACGGGATTCTAGCCACGGCCAATCATCATTTTTTGCACCGGTAGTAAGGGAGCCCAACGCCGGCAGGCCAAGTTCGGTACGCATGGCGTCGCGAAGAACGTGCAGCAGATCTTGGGCCTGGAACCAGGAAGGATGGTACGCAGTGTATGGGGCCCGCTTTTCGATTCGCCACGTCATTTCCATCAGGGCACCAGATACGCGGTCTGCGAGATCTGCCACGTCGCCGGTTGCCAACAACTGAACCTCGCCGAGTAATGGTTGAAGCGACTCGTCCCATTTCATGAAGTAGTGAGTAAGTCCTTCAGCTAGAAGTATTTCGTCTTCAACCGAAATCTCGTCCTTTCCGTCGTAGGACAAGAACACCGCTACCTCATCAACTTCCCGGAGCATGGCCTCCGCCAACCCCAGATATTTTGCATATACCGAGCGCCTGTCCTCCAACCAACGACGAGCATCATCAACTTTCACTCTACGAGCCTCATTGGAACGACCCAGCAGCGCCGACAGAATCGCGACGGCGACGCCTCCCGCAATTGTGAATCCGCCGGTCAGAAGTGCGGTAGACGTTTGTGGATCCATGCGTCGATGATAAGGGCCGCCCCATGCATCGCTTCAATGAGCGCCCGCGTTTAGGGTTCGGTCGCGTCGAACGGTGTACGACGCATTTGGCGATGTCGCGCTTAGGCCCGCCGAGATGACGGTCGTCCCATTGCTGTAATCGATGGTGACTCCTCAGAGCCGTTCTATGCAATCAGGGCGGCTACCCGCTTGGTGGACCAGGATTGTCTCCGTGACTGCTGCGTAAGCCGAACCCTCAGCGAGACGCTTCGCAGAGGATCAGATTCGATTGTCCGTCGTCGGCGGTCACACCGTGGATATTCGCAAAGCGACCGAGCTCGCGAAAGCCAAAAACCTCGTGCATCCTGATCGACGCGGTGTTGTGTTCATTAGCGAAGTAGTAAGCAGTCCCGGCAACAGACCAGATCCAATCCAACCTCTTCTTCGTTAGCGCAGTCGCTATACCCTGGCGGCGGTGCTCCGAAGCCACGATGATACCCCCGAGGTAGTGACCGCCTGGCACTTCACCTTTCGAGTCCTCGTGAAAATGGGTCTTGGCCACAGCGACGACTTTGCCTTCGACATTTTGCGACCACCACCAGCCGGTCCTTCTTCGCCACGAGTAGGTTCGCAGGCCAGCGGCTTCTACCGCTGGCATCGCAGACTTCGTCAATGCCGTTGGTGTCAGCCAAAGTCGCCTCGCGTATCAGCATTCTCTGATCCTAAATCGCACGCGGATGGACCGGAGGAGTTCGTTGGTCAGCCCAGCCAGCGAATGGCTCAGTGATGCCGAAGATGAGAGATCCAGATCAAACTAAGGTTGGGTCCATGACGCGATATGCGATCGACGCTCCAACCCTCCTGCAGATCGTCGCAGACAACTTCGGAGTCGGTGTAAAACACCAACTCGTGGCGCCGAACCTGATCCGTTCCCAGTCGCTCTCGCTTCTATTCGAAGCCGTCGAACAGGGGCGACTTTCGGAGGACGAAGCTCTTCAACGGCATGAGCGTATGACTGAAATGAAAATGCGATTGCTGGGCGACAGAGTATCCCGCCGTACGGCTTGGAGGATCGCCCGTGAGCAGCGCTGGGAATCAACCTATGACGCCGAATACCTGGCTGTCGCGCAATTGCAGGCTGACGCGCTCGTGACCATGAGCACGGAATTGATGGCCAAGGCGCACGGAATCGTGCCCCTTGCCCCTCTCGAGGCACTTTTTAGTGATTGAGTCCAGGCAGTGGCTTCGCCGCGATCACGAGAACCAGCACGCAGCCGTACTGTCCCATTAGCCGAACCCTCGAACGCGCACTTCACGGATGCACCCGTGTCGGTGACGGTCGAAAAGTGAGCCATTGTGACGGTTGAAAACTGAGCCACCTGTTCCAAACGATTGGGTGGGTGATCACAGTGGAGGATTGGGCGCTTATTCGGCGGTTGCATCTTGCCGACG
>NZ_JBZCNL010000015.1:0-29168 GCF_058269305.1 Arthrobacter sp. TJ-170
CTCAAACACACCCAGGCAGAGTCCCTACCCTCGACAAGACCGGAAAATACGGCAGAATAACCAGGGTCAAAGTGGCTCACTTTTCAACCCACAAAACGGCTCACTTTTCGACCATCGCTGACAACCCGCGGACCATGGTGCCGGAACTGATTGTTCGCCGTTCTACCGCAACGTCGCTTCACATGTTTGAAACACCGGCATCTTAGAATCCTGTCAGAAACTGCGTGAGGAACCCCTAAATGATCTCCGTACAGACAGACAGTCCAATGCGAGCTGACGTCCAACTGCTTTTGGATGAGCACCTGAGCGACATGTATGCGACCTCGCCCGCCGACAGTGTGCACGCGCTCGATCACTCTGCGCTGGCTGACGCGGGCATCACCTTCTACACCGCCAGAGAACACGGGCTCCTGGTCGGATGCGGTGCGCTGAAGCACCTCACCGACGACGAGGCAGAAATCAAGTCCATGCGCACTGCAGCGCCGGCGCGACGACGCGGTGTCGCCAACCTCCTTCTCGCCCGGATCATCGACGAAGCCCGGGCCAAGGGCTATGAGCGCCTTTCGCTCGAAACGGGAACGGAGGACTACTTCGCCAACGCACGACGCCTATACCAACGACACGGGTTCGAGGAGTGCGCGCCCTTCGGTACCTACGCGCCAGACCCGCACAGCACTTTCATGAGTCTGACTTTAGCCCCTCAAGCTCGCTGAAAGCGGCCGGCCGAACCCCGACGCACACCCGAGGATTAGCATGACTGTTGAAACACCTGCTATCTAAGTCCAGGTACGTAAGACCCGCACGATGAATTGAGCGATGAGGGTGCGTTAACTGCAACACTCATAATGTGAAGATCGGCTATGCCCGCGTCTCAACGAATGAACAGGACCTCACCGTCCAATGAGAAGCCCTGGCAGCCCTCGGGGTTGAGGCCGAGTACATCTATGTCGACCATGGGTTGACCGGCACAAACCGGGCACGCCCAGGACTGCGCGAAGCATTGGCCGCCGTAAGAGCCGGCGACACCCTGGTGGTCACCAAACTCGACCGACTCGCGCGATCGCTGCCTGACGCACGCGACATAGCAGACGAACTTACCCGCAAGGGCGTGTCTCTCAGCCTCGGCGGCAGCGTCTACGATCCGACTGATCCGGTAGGTCGGCTGCTGTTCAATGTGCTTGGCATGGTCGCCGAATTCGAGACCGACCTGATTCGCGCCAGGACCCGCGAAGGGATGGCCGTTGCGAAAGCCAAGGGCCGGCTACGCGGGAAACAACCCAAGCTTTCAGTAACCCGCCGCCGGCACTTGTACGAGTTGCTTGACTCGGACAAGTACACGCAGGCAGAACTCGCCGAACTCTTCAGCGTCTCCCGCGCGACAATTTACCGCGAAGTTCAAAGGCGTGCCGCCACCCCTAAGCGGCCGGTATAGGCCTGCTCAAAGCGGCAAGTCCGCTGGAACGTCCCTGTCACACAGCAGCACACCATCCGCGACCCACAGTCTGGCCCGGTGGATCTCCGAGCGACGCAGCCCGCCCGCCTGCAGCTCGACGTCGTTGCTTCCGTCCCACTCGGGGTGCGTGAAGTAGAAGGCAATTGCCTCCTCACCGCGAACGACGACGTCGGCATGCCTCCCCACCTGCCGATCCTCCGCATGCCCACCCGGCGCATCGAGGATGATGCCCTGGGCAGACCAGTGAACGCCGTTGTCGGACCGGTAGACCCGCTGACCGAGCCACTCATCCACGATCATCCACAGCCAACCACCCAGCGCAAAGACGTTCGGACCCTCATGAGGCACTCCCCCGACGACCTGCCCCTCAACCGTCCAGATGTGCCAGTCCGAGCTCACCGCGGCGTAGGTGGTCGAGCCGTCCGCTTCATCCTTGTACCAGAGGCGCAGGAGCCCATCGGCAGTGCGCGCGGCGGCTGCGTCAATGACGTAGTCGGAGCTCAGCTCAAGGAACCCGCAGTGTTCCCAGCGTGCAAGGTCCGAGCTGACCAGGTGAGCGATACGGCGCTCGTGGCCCGCCCAGGTTGAGGGGATCCCACGGATCCACGTGAGGTACATGTGATAACGGTTCCCGTCCCACACCACTTCAGGTGCCCAGTGCGTGTTCGGGCCGGGCTCTCCCGCGGGGTCCAGGCCCTCGACCACACCGCGGTAAAGCCAGCGGGCGCCGTCGTCGGACACGGCTACGCCTATCCGGCTGCCGTGCACCCACTCAACCCCGAGACCGGGATCGGCCGGACGCCGCTGGGTGTAGAACATCCACCACTGTCCGGTCTGCTCATTCCGGATGACTGTGGGGTCTGTCGGCCCGCCAAGCGGGTCGGCCAGCAGCGGCGCACTCACCGTTCGGGACGCAGGTCCGTCACCGGGACGCGCATGCTGCCGCGGAAATCCGGGGCGGCCAGCTCGGCGCGCGTAACGGGCTGTCCACGGTCGGCGGAGGCGTAGAGCGCAGCGACGATCTCGATGGCACGCGCTGGATCAGCCGCGACTGGGGGCACGTCAGCCCCCGCGAACAGCGAACCGTACACCTCGGACAGGAGCGCATCGTGCCCGCTCGGCACCTCGTTCGACGGCAGCGCCCAGGAGGCAACGCGACCCGCTTCGACGTGGCGGGCCGGCGTCAGTTTCCAGCTTGCATGGTTGTGACCGTAGAGGTGCTCAAGTTCGATGGTGGCGTGCTCGGTGTCGATGCGGATCAGGCTCGATTCGCGCGGCGCGAGCACCGTGGTCATCACCGACGCGACGGTGCCGCTCTCGAACACGACGACGCCGCATGAGGTGTCTTCCGTCTCCACCTCGCGGTCCAGCCGGAACAGCTGACCCGAGGCGGAACTCCACTCGCCGAGCAGGTAGGAAAGCAGGTCGATCTGGTGGATGCCATGGCTGAGCGTGGTCCCGCCGCCCTCGCTCTCCCAGGTCCCGCGCCACGGCACGTCGTAGTATTCCGATCCGCGGTACCAGTGCGTATGGCAGACGGCGGTCAGCGGCCTGCCCAGCTCACCCGACCGGAGCAGGTTCCGGATGTGCGTAGCGGCCGTGCCGGTCCGCTGCTGGAAGACGACGGCGAGTTGCCGGTTGGCTGCGACGGCCGCGGCCTGCATGGCGTCCACTTCCGTGAGGGACAGCGCGGGCGGCTTCTCGGCAATCACGTGGGCACCGGCGTCGAACGCTGCTTTTGTCTGTTCCGCGTGCCCCGCCGGCGGCGTGCAGATATGAACGACGTCGACGGCCTCCGCCGAGAGCAGTTCCTCCAGCGTTCCGTACCCGGCTGCAATCCCGTGCCTGGCGTTGAAGTCGCGGACCCGTTCCTCGCTCGGGTCCGCGGACGCGACGGCGGTGACGCCGTCAATCTTGGCGAGCGCCTCAGCGTGGAGGTGTGCAACGGCGCCCGTGCCGAGGATCGCGGCGCGGAGAGTGCGGGTCATTCGGTGCTCCCTGCGCCCTTGAGCTGGTCCTCGAGGTTGAACACTTCTTCGAGCAGGAGGAACCCCTCGTCCGGGCGGCCCTCGAGCTCCACGAAGAACTCGCCCATTTCGGCCTGCCACCGGGCGTTGACATCAGTCTCTGCCATGGCGCGCTGAGCCGCGGCGAAGTCCTCCGATTCCAGGTACCCGATAAGCAGCCCGTCAGGCCGGAGGAAGAGGGAGTAATTGTTCCACCCGGTGTCCTTGAGGGCGCGCAGCATGTCCGGCCACACAGCCGCGTGGCGCTGCTTGTATTCCTCGAGGCGGTCGGGCTTCACCTGCAGCTGGAAACAGACGCGTTCCATGGTTCTCCTCGTCGAGCGGGATGAATCGTTTCAGAGCAGATGCTACCACCGACCGGGTTCTCCGCATCCGGAATACGGACCGAGTTTTTGTGCGCGAATGGCGGGCCGAACGGGCGTCGAACCCGCCAAAGCTGCCCGAAAGTTCTCGAGGAGTGCGAGGTTCCTAGAGCGTGCTCCCGCGGCTGACCAGCTCGGGCTGGAAGATGACCTGCCGGCTCTCCGGGGTGGTGCGCTCGATCGCCTCAAGCAAGAGCTCGACGGCGGTGCGCCCCATCAACTCGGTTGGTCGTCGCACCGTGGACAGGGGCACTACGGCGGACTGGGCGAAGTCAATGTCGTCATAGCCGATCAGCGCGAGATCCTCCGGGATGCGCAGCCCGCGGATAAGCAGCACCGCCTGCATGACGCCGATGGCCAGCAGGTCGTTGGCGCAGAAGATACCGTCCGGGAGGCTTTCGCGGCCGCGCTCGGCGAGCAGTTCACCGGCGGACCGTCCCGCAAGGACAGTCATTGCGGCCGCCTCAACAACCTCAAGCTCAGCATCCGGGTACTCCGCCACGGCCTGCTGCGCGCCGGTGAGGCGGTCCGCAACCTGCTGGATGTCGGTCGATGCGCCGATGAAGGCGACCCGCCGGCGTCCCCGCGTCAGCATGTGCTTCACCGCCATGTAGCCGCCGGCAACGTCGTCGACAGACACCGAGCTCACGCGGCGCTGCGGATCCACGCGGTCCACCAGGACAACCGGCACGCCATGCGCGCGCAGCTGCTCGAGCCGGGCGTCAACATTTCCGACCGGTGAAATCAGGACGCCCTTGACCCGCTGCTGCTCGAACACGTCGAGGTAGCGGCTTTCTCGGTCGCTGTCATGCCCGCTGTCTCCGAGCAGCACCGTACTGTCCGACTCCGCCGCACGGTCCTCCGCGGCGCGCGCAAGCGAGGAAAAGAACGGGTTGCTCACGTCAAGGACGATGAGGCCAATGGTGCGGCTCAGACCGGCGCGGAGCTGCCGGGCTGCGTCGTTGCGCACGAAACCCAGCTCGGCAATGACGTTGAGTACCCGCTCGCGGGTCTTCTCAGCCACGCGGTCGGGATTGTTGAGCACATTAGACACGGTGCCGACAGCAACCTGCGCCTGGTCGGCAACGTCCTTGATACTGACCATCGGGGCGAACCCTCGTTTCGTGAAGTGATGGGTTGTGCGGCGAGAGATGTCCATAAATGAGCAGTCTTCTCAGATTGCTTGACACCACTTATCCCCAAGGATACCTTTGAAACGTGCCAATGAATCGATTCAAAATAAGATTCATCGGCTGACTCTCCACCGCAGCCTCCGCAGGCACTGTGAAGAGTCGGTGCAAAACAACGACGACGCGCGCCGGCTAGGAGCCAGCTGCGGTAGATGTGGAGAAGCAATGGTTGACCTGAGCCGCATAACCCCCACCTTGGAGAACCTCGCTATTGAGGTGCCTTCCTGGGCCTACGGCAACTCCGGGACCCGCTTCAAGGTGTTCCAGACGCCCGGCACTCCGCGCACTGTGCAGGAGAAGATCGCGGACGCCGCGAAGGTCAACGAACTGACCGGCCTGGCGCCCTCAGTTGCGCTTCACATCCCCTGGGACAAGGTGGAGGACTACACGGAGCTGGCAGGTTTCGCGCAGGATCTCGGCATCAAGCTGGGCACCATCAACAGCAACACGTTCCAGGACGACATCTACAAGTTCGGTTCCCTGACGCACAGTGACCCGGCGGTGCGCAACAAAGCCCTTGACCACATGTACGAGTGCATTGACGTCATGAACGTCACCGGCTCCCAGGACCTGAAGATCTGGCTGGCCGACGGCACCAACTACCCCGGCCAGGGCGACATGCGCTCCCGCCAGGACTGGCTGCATGACTCGCTGCAGAAGGTCTACGCCCGCCTCGGCGATGACCAGCGCATGGTTCTGGAGTACAAGTTCTTCGAGCCGGCTTTCTATCACACGGACGTTCCCGACTGGGGCACCTCCTACGCCCACACACTCGCCCTCGGCGAGAAGGCCCTGGTCTGCCTGGACACCGGCCATCACGCCCCCGGCACCAACATCGAATTCATCGTCGCGCAGCTGATCCGCCTGGGTAAGCTCGGCTCCTTCGACTTCAACTCGCGCTTCTACGCCGACGATGATCTGATCGTCGGCTCGGCGGATCCGTTCCAGCTGTTCCGCATCATGTACGAGGTGGTCCGCGGCGGCGCGCTGGACCCGGCCAGCAACGTGGCTCTCATGCTGGATCAGTGCCACAACCTCGAACAGAAGATCCCCGGTCAGATCCGCTCCGTTCTCAACGTCCAGGAGATGGCAGCCCGTGCGCTGCTCGTTGACCGCGGCGCGCTGACCACGGCGCAGGAAGCCGGTGACGTCCTGGGCGCTCACGCTCTGTTCATGGACGCCTTCTACACAGACGTCCGCCCGGCCCTGGCCGAGTGGCGTGAATCCCGCGGCCTTCCCGCGGACCCCATGGCTGCCTACGCGGCCAGCGGTTACCAGGAAAAGATCAACACAGACCGCGAGGGCGGTCAGCAGGCAGGATGGGGCGCATAATTATGGCTAATCAGACAGTTCAGGACCTTATCAACCGCTCCAACCGGCTCGGCGCGGACAAGCGCAACACCAACTACGCCGGCGGCAACACCTCCGCGAAGGGCACCGACACCGACCCGGTCACCGGCGAGAACGTCGAACTCCTCTGGGTGAAGGGCTCCGGCGGTGACCTGGGCACGCTCAAGGAACAGGGCCTGGCCGTACTGCGCCTGGACCGCCTCCGCGCCCTCACCAACGTCTACCCCGGCCTTGACCGCGAAGACGAAATGGTCGCCGCGTTCGACTACACCCTGCACGGCAAGGGCGGCGCAGCCCCCTCGATCGACACCGCCATGCACGGCCTCGTCGACGCCGCGCACGTTGACCACCTGCACCCAGACTCCGGCATCGCCATTGCCACCGCGGTGGACGGCGAAGCCCTGACCGAGAAGATCTTCGGCGACAAGGTGGTGTGGGTCCCCTGGCGCCGTCCGGGATTCCAGCTGGGCCTGGACATCGCCGAGATCAAGGCCAAGAGCCCGCAGGCCGTGGGCACCATCCTCGGCGGACACGGCATCACGGCGTGGGGAGAGACCTCCGAAGAAGCCGAGAACAACTCGCTGTGGATCATCGAAACCGCTGAACGCTACATCGCCGAGAACGGCCGCCCCAACCCGTTCGGGGTACCCCTGCAGGGCTACGCAGCCCTCTCGCTGGAGGAGCGCCGCGCGAAGGCTGCGGCGCTGGCACCGGTGATCCGCGGCATCGCGTCCACCGACCGTGCGCAGGTAGGGCATTACTCGGACGACGACGTCGTCCTGGACTTCCTCGCCGCAACCGAGCACCCGCGTCTGGCAGCGCTGGGCACCTCCTGCCCGGACCACTTCCTGCGTACCAAGGTCAAACCCCTGGTTCTGGACCTGCCGGCGGATGCGTCCATCGAGGACTCCGTTGCCCGGCTGAAGGAACTGCACACCGAATATCGCGAGGACTACCGCGGCTACTACGAGCGCCACGCCGACGCCGATTCCCCGGCCATGCGCGGAGCCGACCCGGCCATTGTCCTCATCCCCGGCGTCGGAATGTTCTCCTACGGCGCCAACAAGCAGACCGCACGCGTCGCCGGCGAGTTCTACATCAACGCGATCAACGTGATGCGCGGCGCCGAGGCGATCTCCACCTACGCCCCCATCGATGAGTCGGAGAAGTTCCGGATCGAGTACTGGGCGCTGGAGGAAGCCAAGCTTGCGCGGATGCCCAAGCCCAAGTCCCACGCCACCCGCATCGCGCTGGTCACCGGCGCCGCATCCGGTATCGGCAAGGCCATCGCCACCCGCCTCGCCGCGGAGGGTGCCTGCGTGGTCATCGCGGACCTGAACCTCGAAAACGCTGAGAAGGTGGCCGAGGAACTCGGTGGCCCTGATGTCGCTATCGGCATCCAGGCCGACGTCACCAGCCCCGAGCAGGTCCAGGAAGCGATCGACGCCGCCGTGCTTGCCTTCGGCGGGCTGGACCTCGTGGTCAACAACGCCGGCCTGTCCATCTCCAAGCCGCTGCTGGAAACCTCCGAGAAGGACTGGGACCTGCAGCACAACGTCATGGCCAAGGGCTCCTTCCTGGTCTCCAAGGCCGCCGCGAAGGTCCTCATCGACCAGGAAATGGGCGGGGACATCATCTACATCTCCTCCAAGAACTCCGTCTTCGCCGGCCCCAACAACATCGCGTACTCAGCCACCAAGGCCGACCAGGCTCACCAGGTGCGTTTGCTTGCCGCTGAACTCGGCGAGTACGGCGTCCGCGTCAACGGCATCAACCCCGACGGCGTGGTCCGCGGCTCCGGCATCTTCGCCGGCGGCTGGGGCGCCAAGCGCGCCGCGGTCTACGGTGTGGACGAAGAGAAGCTCGGCGAGTACTACGCCCAGCGGACCCTCCTCAAGCGCGAGGTGCTGCCCGAGAACGTCGCGAACGCCGCCGTCGTGCTCACCTCCGCTGAGCTGTCACACACCACCGGGCTGCACGTCCCGGTCGACGCCGGCGTAGCCGCCGCGTTCCTCCGTTAGGCCCAGCGATGAGCCCTGCGGTTTACGCAGCCATCGATATCGGCGCCTCATCCGGCCGGATCATTCTCGGCCGGATGGACGCCGCGGGGCCGTCGCTCGAGGTTGTGCACCGCTTCCCGAACGGAGTGCAGGAGATCGACGGCGCGCTGCGCTGGGACATCGCTGCCCTCTTCGAGGAGGTGCTGCGCGGCCTCACGCTGGCACGCGAGCAGGCGGACGCGAAAGGCGAGCGGGTGGCGAGTATCGGCGTCGACACCTGGGCCGTGGACTACGGACTGATCGACGACGACGGCGCCCTCACCTCCCAGCCGCACAGTTACCGTGACTCGCGCACGGCCGGCGTGGTGGACCGGGTGCACGCGAGCGTCCCGTTCGAACGGCTCTACAGCACCACGGGGCTGCAGTTCCTGCCGTTCAACACTGTCTACCAACTGGCCGCCGAGCCCTCCCTGACGGGCGTGCAGGCGCTGCTCATTCCGGACCTGCTGGGCTTCTGGCTCACGGGCAAGCGCCGCACCGAAATCACGAACGCCTCGACCACGGGTCTGCTTGATGCTTCGACGGGTGACCTTGCAGCCGAGTTCTTCGACGCTTTGGAGATTCCGCGCTCGGTCTTCCCGGCACTGATCGAACCCGGTGATGCGCTGGGCACGCTGCTACCCGCAGTCGCCGAACGGACCGGGCTGGATCCTGCGACAACCGTTGTGGCCGTGGGGTCCCATGACACGGCATCAGCCGTGGCGGCAGTTCCCGCAGAGGCCGGTTCCCGGTTCGCGTACATCTCCTCCGGCACCTGGTCACTCGTGGGCGTGGAGCTGCCCAAACCAATCCTCACCGTAGCCAGCCGCGCCGCTAACTTCACCAACGAACGAGGGGTCGACGGCACCATCCGGTACCTGCGCAACTGCGGCGGCCTGTGGCTGCTGCAGGAATGCCTCCGCGAATGGGGGCCGCAGGTCACCCTCGAGAACGTCCTGGCGGAAGCGTCTGCGCTACCCGCAGGCGGTCCGCTGATCGACGCCGATTCGGACGCGTTTATCGCCCCGGACAACATGCCGGACCGCATCCGGCGCGCGGCGGGCACCGCACTCGAGTCCGAGGCCGCCGTCGTACGCTGCATTCTGGACAGTCTCGCTCAGGTGTACGCGCGCACGCTGGCGCAGGCGGCCGAGTTGAGCGGGCAACCGATCGACGTCGTGCACATTGTGGGGGGCGGTTCGCAGAACCGGCTGCTGTGCCAGCTCACTGCGGACGCCACCGGGCTACCAGTTGTCGCAGGCCCGGTGGAGGCAACTGCGCTCGGTAACGTGCTGGTACAGGCGCGGGCCGACGGCGCACTCGGTGAGGGCGCAACCCTCGCCCATATCCGCGCCGCGGTCCGAAGCACGGCCAGCACGCAGCGCTACGAGCCCTCAAGAAAAGCCGAAACAGCACTGACCAGAAGCTAACGCAAAGGATCACCAGTGGAAGTTCGCACCAAACCCATCCGTACCGCCGTCGTCGGAGCAGGAGGAATCGCCCAGGGGCAGCACCTGCCCGCCCTGCGTGGCCTCGGCGACCGGGTTGAGCTCGCAGCCATCGTCGACATGGACGCGGACCGGGCACGCGAAGTGGCAGAGGAATGGGGCGCACCCTCCTCCTACACGACCGTTCCCGAGATGCTCGCGGTGGTGCAGCCCGACCTCGTGGTGGTGTGCACGCCGCCGGGTTCGCACACCGAGGCGGTCATCCGCTCGCTCGACGCCGGTGCCTCCGTGTGGTGTGAGAAGCCGCCGACGCTGTCGCTCGCCGAGTACGACGCCATCCTGGAACATGAGGGCGAGAACGGCCCGTACGCAGCCTACGTTTTCCAGCACCGTTTCGGATCCGCGGCGCAGACCCTGCGGTCACAGATTGCCGCGGGTGATCTGGGTGCACCGTTGATCGGTATCTGCCACACGCTCTGGTACCGGGATACCGCCTATTACGACGTCGCGTGGCGGGGTAAGTGGGAAACCGAGGGCGGCGGACCCGCCATGGGGCACGGTATCCACCAGATGGACCTCCTGCTGTCCCTCCTCGGCGACTGGACCGAGATCACCGCGACGATGGCAACCCTGCACCATAACGTCGAGACCGAGGACGTATCGTTCGCCCACGTGACGTTCGAGAGCGGTGCCATCGTCTCCGTGGTGAACAGCGTGCTCTCCCCGCGGGAAACCAGCTACCTGCGGTTCGACTTCGCCGACGCCACCGTCGAGGTTGAGCACCTGTACGGGTACGACAACTCGCATTGGACGTGGACACCGGCACCCCACGTTGACCCGGCCTCGGCGAGTGCCTGGGAGCCCACGCAGAACCTCGCCAGCTCCCACGCGGTGCAGCTGGAGGAGCTCGTGTCCTCCCTGGAGCGCGGGGAGCGACCGGCCGCATCCGGGCATGACGGACGGCGGGTGCTTGAGCTCGTTGCCGGGCTGTACCAGTCGGCCATCACTGGTCAACGAATCAAGCGCAGCGAGCTGACCTCGGACAATCCGTTCTACTCGTCCATGAACGGCGCCGCCACCACGAACGGACCAAGCTCACCAACCAAGGAAGCAGTCGATGCCTGAACTGCAGCTCAGCCGTCCCACCAACAGTGAACTCGTCATCTCGTGCGGTTCCGTTGACCTGGCGACGTACGTGTTCATCCCGCCGGCCACGCGTTCGGAAGCCCCGAAGCCGTATCTGCACCCGTTACGGACCCTCAGCGGTGCGCCGCTGACCGGTTTCCGCCCGTGGGACCACCGCTGGCACAAGGGACTGCAGATGACGTGGTCCCACGTATCGGGCCAGAACTTCTGGGGCGGCCCAACCTTCTCGCCGGAGACGGACTACCAGTGGCGCGAGAACCTCGGCTCCATCGAGCACGAGGGCTTTCCTTCCCTTTCCACCTCTCCGGACCGCATTGCCCTCGGCGAGACCCTGACGTGGCGCAACTCGTCCGGCGAGCGCTGGTTCTCGGAGCAGCGAGAGACTGCGTTTTCCGCCGTTGACCTGCAGGAACAGTCCTGGCAGCTGGACTTCTCCACCGAGCTGACCAACGTGTCCGACCGGCCCCTCGACCTGGGCAGCCCCACCACGCACGGCCGCCCCAACGCCGGCTACACGGGCTTCTTCTGGCGCGGTCCCCGCAGCTGGACCGGGTGCTCGATTCTCGGACCCGAGGGCGTAGAGGGTGAGGCGATGATGGGCACTTCCGCACCGTGGATCGCGCTGTCCGGAGAGAATGACGAGCTCGACGGCGGGGCGACCATCGTGGCCCTGGCGGGGACGTCGTCGTCGTCGGTTCCGCTCAAGTGGTTCGTCCGCAGCGAGCCCTTCGCGGCGTTGGCGCCCTCCCCCGCGTTCGATGAGGAAATCACGCTCGCCGCGGGAGAGTCGCTGCGCCTGCAGCACCGCTACGTCTTCGTGGACCGGATCTGCGGGCGCGACGAGGTCGAGCGGATCGCGAAGGGCGCAGCCCTTTGAGAATCCCCGCTTTTCCCGGCAGCGTAGGCATCAGCGACCTGCGCGTGTACGAATGGGAAACCGACGACGGCCACCACGGCGGAACACCCCACCTGCACACGGTGTCGAACGAGGGCTACGTGGTGGTCGGCGGCTCGGGCGAGGTGCACACGCTCTCCTCCGAGGGCTTCGCGCAGGATTCGCTGAGTGCCGGGTCCGTGCTATGGTTCAGCCCCGGCACGGTGCATCGGCTCCTCAACTCCGGCGACCTTTATATCCTCACGGTTATGCAGAACTCGGGGTTGCCCGAGGCCGGTGACGCCGTACTGACCTTCCCGCTGGACATTGTCTCCGACGCAGACCGCTACCGTTTGGCCGTGACCTTGCCGGAGGGTAGTGAAAGCGAACGGGCGGAAGCAGCACGACGACGGCGCGACCTTGCGATCGAGGGCTATCGCTCCCTTCTGGCCGCGCTGGAGAAGGGCGACCGGGGTCCGCTTGAGGAGTTCTACGCGGCCGCGGCGGCGCTGGTGCAGCCCCGGGTCGAGGAGTGGACCAAGCTCTGGTCGGACACCGTCCTCGTCGACGTCGAAACAACCCGCGCGCAACTGGCTTCCCTCGCAGAGGGCGACGCTTCGCACCTGGGGGATGCCGCCGTCGTGCGTACCGTACCCCGACCCGGGCCGCGGGCCTTCGGGATGTGCGGGCGGCTTGGGACGTGGACGCCCGCGTCGCGCTGACGATCACTTCCGCCAAGAGTGCCCCACAGGTCTCAACCAATAGGCTTGAACCCATGACCCCGTGCGAGCAGCTGTGACCCACTCCCCCGGCGCTGGCCTCGGCGCCGTCTTCGTCCTCGTCGCGGCGGTCCTCTGGGGTACCACCGGGACCGTCGCCAGCTTCGCACCGGCGGTAGGCCCCCTCGCGATAGGTGCAGCCGCGATGGGCGTCGGCGGCCTCCTGCAGGCGGCCTTCGCCGGACCTGCACTGGCTCACGCCCGCTCCGAATTACGACGACGGTGGCTCACCATCGCCGTGGGCGGCCTCGCTGTGGCGATCTACCCCCTCGCCTTCTACAGTTCCATGCGCCTGGCCGGGGTTGCCGTAGGTACCGTCATCTCGATCGGTTCCGCGCCCATAGCGTCGGCGGTCATCGAACGGGTCATCGACGGGCACCGGCTGACGCAGCGCTGGGTGCTCGGCGCCGGCGTCGGGCTGGCGGGAGTGGTGCTGCTCTCGTTCGTCGAGCCGGCGCATGCGGCGGAAGCGGGCAACACCGCCGCCGGAGTTCTGCTGGGGCTGCTGGCCGGGGTCACCTACGCGCTGTACTCCTGGGCGGCGCACCGCACCATGCAGGGCGGGGTGCCATCCCGGGTCACCATGGGCGTGATCTTCGGCGTGGGCGGGGTCCTGCTCATGCCGGTCCTTTTCGCTACCGGGGCGCCGCTGCTCGAGTCATGGAACAACTTCAGCGTCGGCCTCTACATGGCGCTGGTGCCGATGTTCCTCGGGTACGTGTTCTTCGGGCTGGGGCTCGCCCGGGTGAAGGCAAGCACCGCAACCACGCTGTCCCTGGCGGAACCTGTGGTTGCGGCAATCCTCGCAGTCGTCATTGTGGGTGAGAGGCTGCCGGCAGCGGGGTGGATCGGCGTCGGGCTGGTGATTGCGAGTCTCGCGGTGCTCACCGTCCCGGTGCGCCGCAACGTCCGGACGGCAGTGGGCGTGCCTTAGGGTGCGACGACGCCCTGTTCCGTAACAGCGAAGATGTACTCCACGTGGTCCTTCGACTCGCGGCCGCTCGCAACATCCGTAAGAGTTCAGGTGGTGCGCTCCTTTCAGCGGAGCCTCAGCTCGTGCGGGTCTCGATCTCGACGACGGCCCAGGACAGCGCGGGCAGGTTCACACGGAGGTCGTCGCCGGAAACCTTGACGTCTTCGAGCGGCGTCAGGCCCACGTGTTCACCGCGTTCGAGATTGTTGGTGGTGAGGCGGTCGTGGCCCTCGGGAACCTGCAGCACCTCAGCGCGGGTGACGCGCACGGCGTCCAGTCCACGAAGCGCCACCTCAACCTCGGCTGCCTCATCCAGTGACCGGTTGGCCAGGAAGAACGCAGCGCGTCCGGTCTCCTCATTCCAGGTGGCCGATACGTCCACCAGGTCCGTGTCGCCGAAGCGCGCATTCTCATAGCGGTCCGACTCAACCCTGGTCTGCAGGATCTGCCCCGTCGCGAGTTCCGCCATCCGGGCGAACGGCCAGAAGATGGTCTGACGCCAGGCCGGCCCGTTTTCCTCGCTCATGATCGGCGCGATCACGTTCACGAGCTGCGCCTGGTTGGCGATCTTGACCCGGTCACCGTGCCGCAGCAGTGAGTTGAGGAACGTACCGACGACGACGGCGTCGGTCACGTTGTACTCGTCCTCGATGACACGGGGGTGCTCACGCCAGCCGTGTTTGCCCACTTCGCCGGGACTGTCGGCGTCGCCCGGCCGGGTGTACCAGACGTTCCATTCGTCGAAGGAGAGGTTGATGCGCTTCGAGTGTTTGCCCTTCGCGCGGACCGCATCCGCAGTGGCTACGACAGACTCGATGAAGTAGTCCATGTCCAGCGCGCTCGCGAGGAAGCTGCCGGCGTCGCCGTCCTGTTCCTGGTAGTAGGCGTGGAGCGAGATGTAGTCCACCTCGTCGTAGGTGTGGGTGAGGACCGTCTGCTCCCACGCGCCGAACGTCGGCATCCCGGAGTTCGAGCTACCGCAGGCCACCAGTTCCAGCGAGGGGTCCACGAAGCGCATGGCCTTCGCGGCCTCCTGGGCGAGGCGGCCGTACTCGTCTGCCGTCTTGTGCCCGATCTGCCATGGGCCATCCATCTCGTTGCCCAGGCACCAGAGCTTGATGTCGAACGGATCCTTGTGGCCGTTCTTGGCCCGCAGGTCCGACAGGTAGGTGCCGCCCGGGTGGTTGGCGTATTCGACGAGTTCCCGGGCGGCGTCGACACCGCGGGTGCCGAGGTTGATCGCTTCCATGATCTCGACGCCGGCCTGCCGGGACCAGTCGACGAACTCGTGCAGACCGAAAGCGTTGGTCTCCAGCGTGTGCCAGGCGCCGTCAAGCCGGCGCGGGCGGTTCTCGACGGGCCCGACGCCGTCCTCCCAGTTGTACCCGGAGACGAAGTTTCCGCCGGGGTAGCGGACCACGGTGGCACCGAGCTCCTTGACGAGCTTCATCACGTCCTGGCGGAACCCGTTGTTGTCCGCTTCAGGGTGGCCGGGTTCGTAGATGCCCGTGTAGACGCAACGGCCCATGTGCTCCACGAAGGAGCCGAACAACCGGCGGGGCACCTCCCCGACCGTGAAGTCCCTGTCGATGACAATGCGTGCGCGGGCCATGTTTCTCCTTCAGGTAGGTGAGGCGGTCTAGGTTCCGGCGAGGCCGGTGGTGGCGACACCGCGGATGATCTGGCGTTGGAAGAACAGGAACACGATGATGAGCGGGAGTGCCGCCAGAAGAGCCGAGGCCATGTTCTGCGCGTACTGGATGCCGTACGCGCTTTCGATGGTCTGCAGGCCAACGGGCAGTGTGAGAAGCGCCGTGTCGTTGGTGGCGATGAACGGCCAGAGGAAGTTGTTCCACGCTGTGATGAACACGAAGATGGCCACGGCCGACATGATGGGTTTTGAGAGCGGCAGGACGATCTGCAGGAACACCCGCACCCGACCGGCGCCGTCCATGACGGCGGCCTCTTCGAGTTCCCGCGGGATCTGGTCGAAGAACTTCTTCAGGACGTAGACCATCGCGGGGTGGAGCACCTGCGGGAGGATGATCGCCCAGTACGTATCAATGAGGTTCAGGGCAAGCATCTGGTAGAAGAGCGGAATGATCAGGACCGGCGGGGGGATGATGATCGAGCCGATGATCACGGCCATCAGCAACTTGCGGCCCCTGAAATCGATGCGTGAAAGCGCGTAGGCGCACAAGGCGGAGATCACCAGGGTAATGACGGTGATGCATGCTGCGGTGAAGAGGGAGTTCCACGTCCAGGTGGGCAGGTTGCCCGTGCTGAGGACTTCAACGAAGGACTCAAGCGTGAAGCCCGACGCCGGCAGCCACGTGACAGGAGTCGAAGCGGCTTCCGTTTCGGTTTTCAGGGCAGTGACCGCTGCCCAAGCGAACGGAATCAGCCAGATCACGGCCAGGATCGCGGTGACAATGGTGCCGAACACCTTGGCCGTGGAGATCTTCCGCCGGTTCTGAGGGCGCTCGGCGCTGACACTCCCGGTGGAGCTGTGGTCGAGTACTACGGTGGCCATAACTACGCGCTCCTGTTTCGGTTGAAGAAGATCTGGCTCATCGACACCAGCAGGATCAGAGCAAAGAAGATGAAGGAGATGGCCGCCGAATAGCCCAGCCGGTAACCGGTGAACCCAGCCTCGAACACGTATTGGACAAGGGACCGGGTGGCCCCGCCTGGCCCGCCGGCGGTCATCTGGTAGATCTGGTCGAACACCTTGAGCGAGGCGAGGACCTGCAGGATGACAATGAGCACGGTGGTGGGTCCAAGCTGCGGCAGCGTGATGGAGAAAAACTGCCGCCAGCCACCCGCGCCGTCCAGCGATGATGCCTCATAGTGCTGCTGCGGGATATTCTGCATCGCTGCCAGATAGAGCAGGAAATTGAATCCGACCGTCCACCACACTGTGGCGATGACGATCGACCACATGGCAACATTCGGATCGTTCAGCCATGGGACGGGCGCGATGCCGATCTTGCTGAGTGCGTCGTTGACCAGTCCGAGCTGGGGGTTGAACATCCAGACGAAGAACTGGGAAACCACCGTAGATGCCAGGAGGAACGGCGCGAAGAACGAGAACCGCCACAACCACTGGGCGGGGAGATTCATGTTCACCAGCGCGGCCATGACGAGTGCAACGAGCACCAGCGGGATGGTTGAGAGGACGGTGAAGTAGATGGTGTTCCCGAGGGACTGCCACATGTCCGGATCGCTGAAGGCTTCCACGTAGTTTGTGAGGCCTACGAAGCCGCTGTTGGCTCCGGTGAGGGTTTGCCCGGTGAAGCTCATGTAGAGCCCATGAATGATGGGCCACACGAGGAACATGGCAAAGAAGATGAGGAAGGGCGCAGAGAACGCCCAACCGTGCAGGTTGTTCCTGCTGTTGTTCGGGCTCCTGCGCCCGGTCACAGTGGTGCTCATTGTGCTCGACTCCTTCGTCGGTCCGGGTCAGACAGGATTGGGCTTGGACAGGGTGATGTTCAAGCGGTCAACGAAGGCATCCCAACCGACGTCGGGCGCTTCCCTTCCGAGGAACACGTTCTGTACGTTCGCGGCGAAGATTGTCTGGAAGTCCGACCCTGACCCCGTGAACCAGGCAGGAGGATCATAGTTGATGATGTCGGCGGCGTTCGCGTAGTGCGATTGCGGTTCCAGGTTCTGGTACTCGGGGGAATCAACCACCGGCTGGTAGGCGGGAATGTGACCGGCTTCGGCCCACGACAGGGAGCCCTTCAGGAGGTTGGCGACGAAGTCGTAGGCAGCCGCGCGGCGTGCCTCGTCGACGTCATTTTGGCGAGGCAGGACGAAGGAATGGGAGTCCGCGTAGGCTGCGGGCGTTCCGAACAGCGTCGGTATGGTCATCGCGTCAAGGGGAATACCGGCAGCCTGCATGGTGGGCAATTCCCACACGCCGGTGAAGAACATCCCGGACTCCCCGCTGGCGAACTCCGCCACTGCGGTGCCGTAATCCCCGGTCTTGGCAGCGATGGTGCCGTCCAGCAGTTGCGTGATGTAGGCGAGGCAGTCGATTGCGACATCGCGGTCGACGTCAGCGGGCTGCCCCGGCGTGAGCACCATTTCGGCCCCGTGCTGCAGGTAAAGGGTGTAGAAAAGGCGCCACATCTGTGCGCCGTCGTTGACGTAGCCGTAGGACAGGCCGTGGTTACCGGTGACGGCCTGCATCTCGCGCATTGCCTCGAGGAACCGCTCCGGGTCCGTGATTTCGATGAGGCGACCGTCGTTGCCCAGCAGCCCGGCCTGGTCGGCGACGTCCGTGTTGTACATGGCGATGAAGGGGTGGGAGTCGAGGGCGATGGCGAAGACCTCACCCTCGAGCTGGCCGCTGGCCCAGATGCGCTCCGCGAAGGATTCCTCGGTGACGTCACGCTTTGCCAGTTCGTCGAGGTCCCACGGGTCCAGCAGACCACCGGGTGCGTACCCCGGAATCCGCGCAGCGTGCATGATGGCAAGTTCCGGGGGTCGCCCTCCTGCGGACGCCATGGCCAGCTTCGTGTAATAAGGGGTGCCCCAGGCGAGAACGGTGGGGACGGCGTCGAAATTGGGGCTCTCAGCGTTCACGCGGTCGATCATCGCCTGCATCTTGATTCCGTCGCCGCCGGAGAGCAGGTGCCAGAAGCGCAGAGTCTCCTCGCTTGCGGCCGCCGGTCCGCCGCAGCCGGCCAGGGTGCCGGAGGCGACAGCGCCACCGAACAGGGCGGCTCCGGTGAGGAATTGCCGCCTGCTCGGAGCACGCCATCCTGAAGGCGGCAATATCCTGGCATTCTCGTTGGGCATGAATCGATCCTCCGTTGGTTCGATCGGGTGCTGCACGGCTTCTACATCGATGGAACGTGACTTGATGTGTCAATTTACAACGATGTAAAAGGTTTGGCAAGGGTTTTCGCCCATTGGGTCGGGTCGGGGCGGAACTCCTACATACGCCCAAATTTGGAGCGCACGAGGGCAAAGACGCCGTAGCAGATCAGACCCACCGCGATGGCGACAAGTACGGGAACGCCGAACGGGTGCTCGGCCAGCGCCTTCAGGCTGCCGTCCAGCCCTGTGGATCGGGCGGGGTCATGGGTGACCACCGCGGCGCCGAACAGCAGGCCTACGAGGATGAGGGCAAGCCCTTTCGCAACATGACCGATGACCCCCAGGACCTCGATGAAGGCTCCGCGGCGGGTGTCTTCGAAGTGTCGAAGTTCGGGCCGGAACTTGCGCTGAATTCCCTTGAATACGAAGTAGACGCCGATCCCGAAAGTGGTTCCTCCAACCACCAGAATCACGAACACGCCGAAGGGCGAGCCCATCATGGAAGTGGTGAAATCTCGGGTGGACTCGCTGGAATCGGATTCCCCGCCGAACGCGAACCGTGCAAAGGTGAAGGCCATGCTGCCGTAGATAATGCTCAGCGACCCGGAGGAGATTGTCTTGGATATCCGCTCCCCGGCGGAGAGGTGCCGGGCGCGCAGGGTGGCCTCGCTGAACTGCCAGGCGGCAAGCCCCAGGCAGCCGATAGCGCAGGCCCACATGGTCCACGGACCGTGCGTTCCGTCTGCCAGGCGTTCCAGGGCTCCGGTGGGTTCTGCCTCCCCGTTTCCTCCGGACGCGATCTGCAGAGCGATGATGCCGATGAGGATGTGAACGACGGCGAGAACAGCGAATCCGAAGCGGGCTACGACGTCGAGTACCTTGTGGTCCGATACCTCCTCTGCAACATCCGCTGCCTCCCGTGCCAGAAAGCTTTCATCCGTCGACATTCACCACTCCTGCAATTTCCTGAGAATTTCAGGGTACAACTGCGGACGACTCCCGTGTGCCGGGCTCTGCGCTGCTCCGGGCTCAGCGTCGCCAGAACAGGTGGTGCACCACGCCGCTCGGACTGGGGACCTTCTCGAGGTGGAAGCGGTCGAGCAGTTGCTCGGGGGATTCCCACAGGCGCGATCCTGATCCCAGCTCAACCTGCGAAACGGCAACATGCAGGGTGTCCACCAGATCCGCGTCAAGGAACTCGCAGATGGTGCTCGCCCCACCGCCCAGCCGGACGTCCTTCCCGTCCGCTGCCTCCTGTGCCCTCGCCAGAACCGTCGAGGGGTCTGCATTGATGAAGTGAAACGTGGTGTCAGAGAGAGCAAAGGATGGTCGCTCGTAGTGCGTCATCACAAACACCGGCGTGTGGAAAGGCGGTTCGCTGCCCCACCAGCCCCGCCAGTCTTCGTTCTCCCAGGGACCGCGTTGAGGACTGAACTTATTGCGGCCCATGATCTCGGCCCCGATGTTGTTCTTGAAGTCCCGAGTGAAGTAATCGTCGAGGCCTCGAGTTCCACCGGAGTCGGTGCGGTTCGGCCAGCTTGCCGTTGCACCCGCCCACGCGAACATCGCACCCGGATCTGCATGGCCGAAGGGTCTTTCCAGGCTCTGGTTCTCGCCGGCTCCGAAGCCGTCACTGGATACGCCGAAGTTTTGGACCCTCAGCAACTGAGTCACATGATCACCCCCGGATTCCCGCGCTGTGCGCCAAAGCGGTTGCTTCTGCGCGGGACCGCACATTGAGCTTTCGGAAGAGGTTCCGGATATGGAACTTCACGGTATTCTCGCTGATGCTCAGTGCTGCCGCAATGGCCCGGTTCCGCTGACCCGCGGCCAGCAACTGGAGGACCTCCAGTTCCCGTGCCGCCAGAGCCCAGCTGGCTATATCCCCCACCCGTCCGGTTGGAAGGTCGAGCGGCAACGTCACAGAGATATCGGCTCCCCAGCCACGCATGACGTCCACGACCATGGACCCATCCATGGCCTGTACCCGCTGCTGCATCCTCCCGATGCTGGACGCGTCCGAGGCGAGCTCGCCACGGCCGTCATCCCGGACGTTGATGAGCAGGTTCTCCCCGTCGCAGTCCCACTGTGCGCGAACACGGTGCACGTCAGCCTGCTCGGCGATCGCCAGTACCAAGCCGCGCACCACTGCCCTGGCGGCGTGGGCCACCTCCCCGGGCAGCGCACGACCGTTGGCCGGCGGCTCAATGAACTGGATATCGATGTTGCTCAACTTCATCAATGGCCGCAGATCCTCCCGGAGCCGTTCGAACGCCGTAGCGACGGGCTCCTCGACGAGATCATTGGTTCGATCATTCAGCGTCCGCAAATCCACCAGCGCCTTCACCGACACGTCCGTCGCGAAAGCACGGGCCGCGCGGTCATCCATCGAAGTGGAACGCAACGCGGCGAGGACGGTCTCAAGGGTGGTGGAGTGCTGATCCACCAGCTCCGCAGTGACCCGGACCCGCTCGGCTGATGCCGCGCGGGACTCTACGAGATACGCCGGCGGCGCATCGGAGACCTTTTCCTGGATCCTTCGGGCGACCAGCCGCCAAAGGTACGCCAGAAGTCGCATCCCATCTTTCCGGTGCCCGGCATCGGGAACAGGGTGCGGGTCGGTGAGCACCAGGAGTGCGTTACTCGGCGGGTAGGTCATAGCGAGTACTTCGCGTTCCCGGCCCCCGATAAGGGCCGTGGTTCGCCACGGTTCTTCCCCGGGCAGGGCTGCGCGCAGACGATCCAGCTCCGGGATCGAAACCCGGCTGACGACGTCGTCCGCGCCTGATTTCTTCTGGGGCCGGCCCGTACAGTCCTCCGTGAAGATGATGAGCGCACTGCTCTTGTAGAACGAAGCTGACGCACTGTGAAGGCATTCGGCAATACGGTTCAGCGGTGCCCCCGTCACCTCCTCCACGGCGTCAAGCAGTTTCCACTGGTCCTGCATAAGGGGTCCTGCAACGGCGTTGTTGATCTGTGCTGCCATCCCTACAGAGTACGCAGTGCCTACCCAAACGGGTGGTCAAAACCGTCATAAAACAGCGTTTCGCCTGCCCGAAGAGTGGGCCAAGCTGAAGAGGACAGTAAAAGCATTACCCCATTGAGGAGTCGCCGTGAGCGTCGTAAATGATGTTGACCTGCAGTTGGTGAGTCCGGGCAGCACCGAACTGGCTCTGAACCTGTCTCTCATCCAGCAGGAAATTGAAGAAACGGTTTCCGGTATCGACCCGGCGCAGTTGGCCGTCCTGGCTGACAGAGTCCGTGGAGCCGAGCGCGTGTTCCTTGCCGGAGCCGGTAGAAGCGGGTTGGTGCTGCGCATGGCAGCCATGAGGCTGATGCACCTCGGATTGACCGTTCATGTTGCCGGTGACACCACTACTCCCGCGATCCGTGCCGGGGACCTTCTGGTGGTCGCTTCCGGCTCCGGGACGACGTCCGGCGTGGTCAAAGCTGCCGACACAGCAGTGAAAGCCGGGGCAAAAGTCGCAGCTTTGACAACGCGCCCGCACTCCCCTGTGGCCGAACTGGCTGATGCGCTGGTGGTCATTCCCGCTGCACAAAAAACTGATCACGGATCCAACATTTCCCGGCAGTACTCCGGCAGCCTCTTCGAACAGGCGCTCTTTCTTGTCACCGAAGCAGTGTTCCAGGGCCTCTGGGAAAACACTGACGAGTCCGCTGAGGAGCTGTGGCTGAGGCACGCAAACCTCGAGTAAGCCTCTCCCCCTATCCCCGCACGAAATCACCCCTATGAAAGAAGAAAACTATATGAAACTCCAGGTTGCACTCGATCTCCTCACCGTCGAGGACGCGCTCGAACTGGCCGGCAAGGTTGCCGAGCACGTCGACATCATCGAGCTCGGTACGCCCCTGATCAAGGCTGCGGGCCTTTCCGCCGTTACGGCGATCAAGGAAGCCCATCCCAGCAAGGTCGTCTTCGCCGATATGAAGACCATGGATGCCGGTGAGCTCGAAGCCGACATCGCTTTCAAGGCGGGCGCCGACCTCGTTTCCATTCTCGGCTCTGCCGACGACTCCACCATCGCCGGTGCGGTCAAGGCGGCCCAGGCACACCGCAAGGGCATCGTTGTGGATCTGATCGGTGTTGCCGACAAGGTCACCCGGGCCAAGGAAGCACGGGCACTTGGTGCCAAGTTCGTCGAGTTCCATGCGGGGCTGGATGAGCAGGCGCAGCCGGGCTTCAACCTTCAGAGCCTGCTGAACGCCGGCGAAATCGCCCGGGTTCCGTTCTCCGTGGCCGGAGGCGTCAACGCCTCGACCATCGAGGCCGTGCAGCTTGCCGGAGCCGACGTCGCCGTCGCAGGCAGCGCGATCTACAGCGCAGCCGACCCGGAGCTGGCCGCCAAGGAACTCAAGGCAGCCATCCGCTAGCCCCTCTTCGTTCCGTCACGCGTGAGCGATTCCCTGGCCGGAAGGTCAGGAATCGCTCACGCGCGTTAAGGCCAGTCCCCGGTTTCGAAGAACTCCTGAAGCACGGCGAGCGCTGGAGCAGGATCCAGTCCGCGCTCGGCCAGCCAGGCGTCGTCGTTATAGGAACAGGCGTAACGCTCGCCCGAGTCGCACAGGAGGGAGACGATACTTCCCGTCCTACCCGCCGCTTTCAGGTGCGCGACCAACTGCCACACGCCCCACAGGTTGGTTCCGGTCGAGGGCCCGGCGGCGATCCCGGTAAGCGAATGCAGATGCCGTGAGGCCGCGACGGACGCCGCGTCCGGGACCTGGATCATCGCGTCGATGACCGAGGGCACGAAGCTCGGCTCTGGCCTCGGCCGCCCAATGCCCTCGATGCGGGACGGCTTCCCCACGGCGGCGGCTCCTCCTGCCCAGGTGGGGTAGAAGGCCGAGTTCTCGGGGTCGACGACGGCAAGCCGCGTGGGATACCGGTTGTACCGGAGGTACCTGCCGATGGTGGCGCTGGTTCCGCCGGTTCCCGCGCCGACCACCACCCACTCGGGAATGGCAAACTGCTCGTGTTCCATCTGGCGGAAGATCGATTCGGCAATGTTGTTGTTGCCGCGCCAGTCCGTGGCGCGCTCCGCGTAGGTGAACTGGTCCATGTAGTGTCCGCGGGTTTCAGCCGCGATGCGTTCGGCGGCGTCGTACACCTCGGAGGCGCCGTCAACGAAGTGGCAGGTCCCGCCGTACTGCTCGATGAGGGCAATCTTCTCGGGACTGGTGGAACGGGTCATCACAGCGACGAAGGGCAGCCCGAGCAGCTGCGCGAAATACGCCTCCGACACCGCGGTGGACCCGCTCGATGCCTCCACGATCGTGGCGCCCTCCCGGATCCAGCCGTTGACCAGCCCGAAGAGGAACAGCGAACGCGCAAGCCGGTGCTTCAGGCTCCCGGTCCGGTGCGTCGACTCGTCCTTGAGGTAGACGTCGATGCCCCAGCTCTCCGGCACGGGCAGTGCGAGCAGGTGAGTGTCAGCGGACCGGTTACCCTCGGCCTCGATGCGCCGAATCGCCTCATTGGACCAGGCACGGTCAGCGCCAGCGGAAATCGTCATACCTGCACCTTACGGACCCGCCCTGTCGAAGAACCACGGCAGAACGACGACGGCGCCACGCAGGTGCCGCCGTCGTCGTCCACTTGTCTAGAGGTTGCGGTCAGCAAAGACGTTCATCGCGTCGCGCACGAATTCCGCGCCTTCCCGGCCTCCGTAGTTCGCCGCGAAACGGTCATCGGCGACATACATGTCACCGAGCCCGATGAAGTATTCCTTCGAGGGCCGCCCGCCCGACGACGGCAGTCCGGGAACACCGGACAGCCACTCGTAGTGCCGCCGCGCCAACTTCTGCGCCGCGTCGCTGTCAGCCGTGATGCCTTGCCCTGCAGCCTCGGTCCAGTCAGCACCCAGTTGCGTCGTCCGGGACTTCCACTCGTTGCGCTCGATGTCGCTCATGCCGGCCCACCAGCGGTCTCCGGTGGCGTACGCCTCCGTGCCCCACCGTTCTTCGACCTCTTCCTTGTACTGCGTGTGGTCGAATCCGTCGAACATGTTCTCTGCCATAAGTTGTTCACCTCCTTCCAGTTGTTCGATGGTGAGCGAGACCGACGCGATCTGCCGCGTCAGCCGTTCCTGCTCCTGCCTGAGCAACTCAAGGTGTTTCTGCAGGGCACGGGCTGGTTCCGCTTCCTTGTCCAGAACCTCCGCGATGGCCGGTAGGCCCAGGCCAAGGTCACGCAGCAGGAGGATCCGCTGCAGCCGTACCAGCGCGCCGTCATCGTAGTAGCGGTAGCCGTTGCTCCCTACCCGGGACGGAGGCAATAGGCCCATGCGGTGGTAGTGCCGCAAGGTCCGGCTCGTGGTTCCCGCAAGCCGCGCTATGTCCTGAATTGACCTGTCCATGTGCACCTCCCTGCGCATCTTCTTCACCGTATAGGTTGACGCAACGTCAAGGTCAACCGCTGGGTGTAGGGTTCCTGCATGAGCACTGTGGAGGAGCAGTTCCTCGCCCGGGCCATCGACCTCGCTACCCGCAACGTGCACGACGGCGGCGGCCCCTTCGGCGCCCTCATCGCCACCGGTGATGGGCGCACTTTCGAGGGAACCAACAGGGTAACCGCGAACAATGACCCCACTGCCCATGCCGAAGTCATGGCGATTCGGAACGCGTGTTCGTCGCTGCAGACGTTCGATCTGACCGGGTGCGCCCTCTACACCAGCTGCGAGCCGTGCCCGCTGTGCCTGGCGGCCGCGCTTTGGGCCCGTGTGGACGGAATAGTGTTCGCCGCGGACCGGCACGACGCGGCGCGCGCCGGATTCGACGACGCCGTGTTCTACGAGTTCTTCGCCAAGCCAGTGGAGGAACGGTCCATGCAGGTTCGGCAGGTCAACCTCCCCGATTCAGCGAGTGCGGATCCGTTCCGCGCCTGGGCAGAGCTGGCCGACCGTATTGATTACTGAGGCCCAACCATTAATCCTTCCAGCCGGTCGTGGCTAACTTCTCTGTCCCAATGAAACTTCGGGGACGAGTTCGACCCCAGACTGAACCTCATCCTCGGCAGGACTAGAGAACGCTGCATTGTTTTGACTGGTCATAACTAGCCGGCACCTATCGCTTATTCGTACAACGTACGGTACGCTGATCGTACATCGTACGAATGGCGTACTCTCCGCTACTTCGCCGAGGAACACGCCCGCGCAAATCACAGTATGCGCCGTCCTTCACCCAGCGCTCCGCGCCGGAGTGACAACAAATCCCATCCACCACCATCGCAAGAAACCCAGGCACAAAGACCATGACTATCTACCCGGCCCACGCCTCCGGACAACCGAACCTGCCGCCGGAGAAAATGAGTCCAGCGCACATGTTTATCCTCGTCACCGGGGTTCTGCTCATCGCCGGATCACTTGGCATCTTCTCCTCCTCCGAGGCCCTCCTCGCAGGGCTTGCCATGCTTGCCGGCGGGTTGGTGCTCATC
Source organism: Arthrobacter sp. TJ-170 (assembly GCF_058269305.1). Classification (NCBI taxonomy): domain Bacteria; kingdom Bacillati; phylum Actinomycetota; class Actinomycetes; order Micrococcales; family Micrococcaceae; genus Arthrobacter; species Arthrobacter sp. TJ-170. The sequence goes on from NZ_JBZCNL010000015.1 coordinate 25,922, forward strand.
ATCCTCGGAGCCGCTGACCTCGGCAGGAGAATGCACTCCCCGTCCCGCTCGGAGACGGCCGCAAGTCCCGCAGGAACCTATCCTGCACGGTTGGAGGGACAGCTGGATCCGAACCTGACGAGATGGATGTGGCTGGTGAAGTGGATTTTGGCCATTCCGCACTACATTGTGCTTGTCGTCCTCGGGATTGCTTTCGTGGTGGTAACGGTTGCTGCGGGGGTGATGATCCTTTTCACCGGCCGCTATCCGGTCCCACTTTTCCAGTTCACGGTCGGCGTTATGCGGTGGCACTGGCGGGTGGCCTTCTACGCCAACGGGGTGATGGGCACGGACCAGTATCCGCCCTTCACCCTTGCACACACCGATTACCCGGCGACATTCGAGGTGGACTATCCCGAGAAACTCTCCCACGGTCGGGTCCTGGTGAAGTCCTGGCTCCTCGCATTGCCCCACCTACTCATTGTCGGGGTACTCACGGGCAGCATTTGGGCATCCTCAAACGAAGGGGGCACCAACGGAATGTCGTTGCTTGGGCTGCTGGTGTTCATCACCGCGGTCATCCTACTGTTCACCGGCGTCTATCGGCTGGGGTTGTTCAACCTGATCATGGGAATCAACCGGTGGGTGTACCGGACCATGACCTACGTAGCCCTGATGCGCGATGACTATCCGCCCTTCCGCCTCGACCAGGGGCCACTCGACCCACCCACGCAGCCCGTCCTCTCCAAGCAAGGTCCAAACCAATGAGCACTCCAGTCCTCGCTGTCCGTGACAACTGCAAGTCCTACGGGCGCGGCGCAGCACGCTTCGATGGTCTGGGACAACCCGCTTCACAGTTCCTTCAACGATCCTGATGGCCCCGTCAGGACCGAGTGCTCGAAAAGGACGACCTCGACGCACTCGATTGGATGTGTGTAGGTCACTCATCGACTTCTCTGCCACCATTCAAGGACTCACACTCCCCGACGACCGTCGCTGAGACGCTCAGCCCGATACGAGGCCTGAGCTGCTGTGAGCTGACCCAGACAATCTGTGCCGATGTGGGCGTGATGCAGCAGCCGATCCACGGCGGCGGCGAGGGTTTTCGGCATGGCTCGTCGAAACCGCACCCCCAGGAGCGTCACAGCCCGCATTTACGCTGTCTCCGTCAATCGCTCTCGTTCAGCACACCTTCAGGCTGCCGATCCCCGGGGTGTCGCTCGAGCCACCCCTCGAGGCCGTCGAGGAGGAGGTCGAGACCGAGCGGGAACTCGTCGCCATAGGAATAGCCGGGCTGAAGCACATGGTCCGCCGTCAGCTCGGCGAGATACGGGTACTCGTTGACAGGAAGTTGGGCGAGCATGACGTGCGCCATCGCAGCCGTCTCTTCCTGCGTGTGAAACGGCAGGTTCTTCTCCTGCATCGCGAAGCCGTAGATGTAGCTGTCCAACGCCGAGAACGCATGGGCTGTCATGGCTATGGAGAATCCCGCGTTCCGGAGCGTGCCGATGACACGGTCGTGATGGCGCAGCGTGGCTGGCCCCGGATTGGTCCCGGAATCCTTCAATGCGGTGGCCCACGGGTGGCGCGACAGCGTGTCGCGGAATGAGACCGATCGCTTGCGTATCGCCGTCTTCCAGTCGTCACTATGCGAGGGCAGTTCGATCTCGTTGAACACGGCGTCGACCATTGCGTTGAACAGGTCTTCCTTGTTCGCGACGTGGGTGTACAGCGACATCGCCTCCACCCCGAGTTCTTCACCGAGCCTGCGCATCGTCAGTGATTCGATGCCCGCGTCATCGGCAAGCGCGATCGCTGCGCTCAGCACCAGCTCGCGGTTCAAACGGCCGCGTGACACCGCGCCGGTCTTGCTCGATGGCCTCGTCATAATCTCTCCGTTCGGATCCATTGACGAACCTTACTACGTAAGCGTAACTTACTTACAACATAAGTATACAACGTAAGGACACTTAATGAACCCCACCACGCTCAAGCCGAGCAAGACCGACGTCCAACAACGCCCGATAAACTTCACCACCTGGTCGCCGCGCACTGCCGCGATTGTGGCCGGAATCGGGCTCGCGATCATGGCGGTGCTGGCTGGTTCCGCCAACTTCGGCGCGATCGTCCCCTTGATCGCTCGCGGCGATGCCGAACAAACCGCGCAGAACATCTCCGGCGCCCCCCTCCTGTTCTTCGCGGGTGTCGTCAGCTTCTTCATCGTGGCGGTACTCGACATCATCGTGGCCGGGGCGATGTACACACTGTTCAAGCCGGAGAGCCGTCGGGTCTCGGCGGCAGCGGCCTGGATGAGATCGGTGTACGCGGTGCTCTTGGTGGTTGCTACTAGTCAACTCGTGATCGGGTTCTCGCTCCTCGGCGATCCCGAAGCCGCCCTCCCGGTGCTGGAGTCGTTCAACACCATCTGGGTCATCAGCCAGGGCCTGTTCGGCATCTCCCTACTGCTCGTCGGCTATCTGGCCATCCGGTCGGGATTCGTGCCGAAGGTCTTCGGCATCCTGCTCGCCATCGCCGGCATCGGATACCTGGCAGATGCCGTCGGTACGGCCTTCATCCCCGACTTCACCGCCGTTTTCGCCCAGTTCATGTTCGTGGGCGAGGTTGTGATCATCTTCTGGCTGCTCATCGCCGGCCGCCGGCTACCCGCCAACTGAACCGCCGACTGCCAAGGAGGAAACCATGGGCAATCCCGTACTCACAGGCCTCGGCATCCGGGACACCATGCGGGCCACGGTGTCCCGCCGCTAAGGCGGAGCCCCCGTACTGATCACCGGAAACCCTCCCCGGGTCCTAGACCTCCCCAAACCTTGGAGAACAGCATGCAGGCAATCACAAGCCGCACCTACGGCACGCCGGAAGTCGTCCACGTTGAAGAGATCGATACACCGGCTCCCAGGAACGGGGAGGTATTGATCCGCAACTTCGCAACCGTCGTCTCCCAGGCGGAATGTACCGCACGCAACGGCAAGGACCCCTTTGCTCGGCTCTACTTCGGTTTGGTACGGCCGCGCTTTCCGGTCCTGGGAACCGGCTTTGCCGGTGAAATTCAGGCAATAGGAAGCGCAGTGACCAGGTACCGTGTCGGTGATCAGGTCACGGGATCAGTGGGACCGACCCTCGGCGCCCATGCCGAGTACGTCACAGTTTCCGAAAACGGGATCATCGCGATGAGGCCCGCCGGCCTGGTACCGACGGACGCCGTGGCAGTCCTTGATGGTGCCCTCACCGCCTTACCGTTTCTAAGAGA
>NZ_JBZCNL010000016.1:0-15445 GCF_058269305.1 Arthrobacter sp. TJ-170
GAATTTCACCGGCAAAGCCGGTTCCCAGGACCGGAAAGCGCGGCCGTACCAAACCGAAGTAGAGCCGAGCAAAGGGGTCCTTGCCGTTGCGTGCGGTACATTCCGCCTGGGAGACGACGGTTGCGTAGTTGCGGATCAATACCTCCCCGTTCCTGGGAGCCGGTGTATCGATCTCTTCAACGTGGACGACTTCCGGCGTGCCGTAGGTGCGGCTGGTGATTGCCTGCATGCTGTTCTCCAAGGTTTGGGGAGGTCTAGGACCCGGGGAGGGTTTCCGGTGATCAGTACGGGGGCTCCGCCGTAGCGGCGGGACACCAGCATGAGGATCGCTCGTCATGGGTTCCATCGAATCACACCAGCGCACCCTCCCAACGGTGCCAGCCGGAGCGGGGTGCGGGTGGGGTGCTCTACAAGCTCGTGCCTGTTGGTGGGTCGATATGGTCGAAGGTTGCCGAGAGTCCCTCGGCCGGGCAATGGGGGACGCTGAGTGGTTCTGGTTTGTTGCCACGGTCCCTCTAGTAGCAGCGGTCTCTTCCGGGTTGCTCGCCTTGGCGACCTACAGGGCCTCCTTGCGTGTGCGCGACAAGGAAGACAGAGACTAGGGCTTGCCGGCCGCCAGAAATTCGAGGATGTTCAGGGGATTGAGTGCCGCTGAGCAGCAACTTGATGGGCTGCAATCCAGATTCTCTGCGATCGATTGTTCGAGCTGCTGTCACCTGAGAGCAGGCACACGATGACGGCTGCATTAGAGCTCACCTCCAACTGTCCTCGACAAATTGCTGAACCGGACGTACTGACCAACCTCGTTTCTGACGCCGTGCATACAGAAAGACGTGTACCCCGGCGGCATGCGCGATCACGTTGGACTTTGGCGAATTGGTGGCTATCCCATGGATGCGCCGATGAAGTCCTCACTGGTGGTGGCTGTTTTGGAGAACGCTGTGCGCTCACGCCGGCCGGCTGGGCCAGTGATGCACTCGGACCGCGGATCCCGAATTCGGACTCGTCGTTTCGTCGAATCACTTCGACAGCACGGGATCACAGGTTCAATGGGCAGGGTCGGCGCTTGAGCGGACAACGCCGCGACGAAATCGTTCTTCTCGCTTTACAGAAGAACGTCCTAAGCCTTCAGCGACGCCACCAGACAGGGGCTCCGGCTGGCCACCACGACCTGGATCGAGCGGTCCTACCAGCGCTGGCGTCGGCAACCGCGGGGAAAACTTGCACCCATCGGATATGAAAGAATCAACCGGACCGCGCTCACAGCGGCCTAAGACTCCCGAGTCGACAAAAGTCCTGGCAGTCCTTGTACTGTTTCCCTCATCGGGGTTATTCCTGGCGTAAGCAATTCCGGGTGACCGAGCGGAAGCTTCCATGCCGCCACGGAGTTGGTGGATTCAATGCCTCGCCGCCTTGGCGTCGCAACATGGGAATGATCGAATTGACGGTTATCAGGGAGAGCACCTATGGATGATGCACGTTTAGCAAATACGCTACGAGTAGCAGTAGTCCAGTTCGAAGCTGTCCCTGATGATGTGGCAGCGAACTTGGATACAGTCCATAGCTTGTCGGCGAGAGCGGCTTCGGACGGCGCGCAGATGGTCGCATTCCCGGAGCTTTGCCTGCTGGGCTATTGGCACCTTACTCGCCAGCCCACGAATCGTCTGCGGGAACTGGCGCAGGGCCGGGATGGGATCGCCGTTACACAGGTGCAGCGGATGGCTGCCGAGTTGGACATGGGTATTGGCGTGGGGTTCCTCGAGGCGGAGGGGGATAGCCTTTTCAATTCCTACGCTGTGTGTATGCCCGATGGTACTTTGCATATACACCGTAAGCTCCATGCTTTTGAACATGAAGCAATATCGAGCGGAGACTCGTACACGGTCTTCGACACCCCTTGGGGGATCAGGATGGGGATTCTGATCTGTTGGGATAACAACCTCGTCGAGAATGTACGAGCCACCGCCCTGCTGGGGGCTACTGTTCTAGTCGCGCCTCATCAGACCGGCGGTACGAAATCCAGGAGTCCCCATGGGATGCGCCCGCTTCCCCGCTCTCTGTGGGATAACCGCCGTGAAGACCCGGACGCGCTCGAGGCTGCGGTCAATGGGCCCTCCGGACGTGAATGGCTAATGCGCTGGCTACCGTCCCGCGCCCATGACAATGGCATTTTCGTACTCTTCAGCAACGGTATCGGAATCGATGACGATGAAATACGTACCGGTAACGCGATGATTATTGACCCCTACGGTCGTGTCGTCGCTGAGACCCCCGTAGCGGACACTGCCGTCGTCGTGGCCGACCTTGACTTGGACTTGCTGCCTCTGGCAACCGGCCGAAGGTGGCTTCTTGGGCGGCGCCCGGAGTTGTACTCGGTCCTTACACAGCCCTCAGGTGTGGAAAGGGATGCCCGTACGGCTCGTCACTCCGCGTCTCCCGTGCCGATGTCCTTTCGTGTGAAGAACCCGCGAGAATAACTGATCCATGGCGCGTGTTGACGCCGACTTCACCGCCCGACAGAGACTGCATGCCTGAATCCTCGGGCGCCACTGGGGTCGTGGGGTCGAAGAACGCGATCCGTAGGTTACTTCTGGTAGAGCCGAGTGCCTTCCGCGAACACTGAAGCGACATTCCAAGCGTGGTCGAAGAGCACCAAGTCGGCGGTGAATCCGGCGCGGAGTAGTCCGAATGTCTCAGAAAGCCCCAGAACGCGCGCCGGGGAGAGGGTGAGGGCTTGGATGGCTGGTACAGCTGGGATTCCGGCATCAAGGGCGTGCCTTAGCGCCACGTCGAGCGTCAGCGTTGATCCGGCGAGTGAGCCGTTACCCTGAAGCCGGGCAACACGGTTGTGCACGTCGACGGTCAGTCCTCCCAGCTGATATTGCCCGTCGGGCGCGCCGGCGGCGGCCATGGCGTCGGAAACCAGGACGACGCGGTGTGGAGCGAGAGTGAAGAGCATTGCTGCGATGGTTGGGTGGACGTGGTGTCCGTCGAGAATCACCTCGAGGTAGGCTCCGCCTGTTAATGCGGCGCCTACCGGGCCGGGGTCGCGGTGGTGCAGGCCTGGCATGCCGTTGAATGCGTGGGTCAGGAGCGTCGCGCCAGCGTGGATCGCGGAGCGGGACTGCTCGTATCCCGCCTCGGTGTGGCCAATCGCAACCGTGACGCCTGCGGTCGCGAAGCGGCTGATTGCCTGCAGGCCGCCGGCGCGCTCAGGGGCGAGGGTGATCTGCCGGAGAGTGCCGCGGGCGGCGTCGATCAGGCGGTCGACGCGGTAGGGGGAAGGATCGGTGAGGTGGTCCGCATTGTGTGCGCCGCGCTTGCCGAGTGACAGGAAGGGCCCCTCGAGGTGGCTACCGAGCAGGAGGGGATTGGTCTCGGTGAGGTCGGCGATGCTGGATAGCGAGCGGGTCAGTTCTTCGAGGGGGTTGGACACGAGGCTCACCACAGCGCGGGTGGTTCCGTGAGGGTGGTGGGCTGCCAGCGAATGTGTGATGGCACCGGCTCCGTCCTCGTGACTGTATCCGCCGCCTCCGTGCATATGGAGGTCGATGAAGCCGGGGGTGAGGTAGTTCCCGGCGCCGTTGATTATGGTGCCTGCCCGGTGTTCCCGCCAGCTCGTTCCCGTGCCTGTGGCGGTGATGGTACTGCCGCTGGTCACTAGCCAGAAGTCGGGCGTTTCGCCATCAGCGTCGATCTTCGTGGTGCTGTGAATGGCGACAGTACTCATTTTCGCTTCCCTCTATTCTGTTCCTCTCGGTATCCAGATAATATTCGCGCAGTGCTAGATGCTGGGCTGCACCCTCATCCAGCACGACGGTCGCCCGTCGGTGCATCTGAAGCACCGACGCTGGACACATGCTGGAAACGGGTCCCTCGAGGGCTGCACGTACCGCCTCGGCCTTGGCTGGTCCTTGAGCGACGAGCAACACCTCGGCGGCGTCAAGGATCGTGCCGAGCCCTTGGGTGAGACATTGGCGGGGGACCTCGTCGGGAGTGGCGAAGAAGCGTGCATTGTCCCTGCGGGTGTCGGCGGTCAGTGTTTTCGGCCGCGTGCGGGAGGACAGGGAGGAGCTTGGCTCGTTGAAGCCGATGTGCCCATTTCGCCCAATTCCCAGCAGTTGCAGGTCAACGCCGCCAACAGCGGCCATAGCTGCCTCATAACGCTCACATTCAGAGTCAAGGTCGCCAGCACATCCGTCAGGAACATGGACATTGTCCGGGTCGAGGCGGAGTCTGTTGGTTACCTCCTGGTGGATCACCGAACGGTAGCTTTGCGGGCTCTCCGCTGGCAGGCCTACGTACTCGTCGAGCGCGAACGCGTTGAGTTGCGCGATGGCAGGAGTCCACTGCTCCGCCAGTGCGCGGTAGATAACCAGGGGAGAAGACCCTGTTGCGACGCCGAGGGTGTGGATCTTACCTTTGTGCACACCATCGAGGATGATTCCGGCGCCGTAGGCGCCGATCTCCTTGGCACTGTCGAGGATGACTACACGCATGGCGAAATCCAATCTAAGTGAGGGGCACTGAGAGCATTAGGAGTGTTCGGGTGCCACGATAACCTTCGTCCCGCGGGATTCGAACGCGGATTTCTGTTCGCTGGTGATACCGCTGTCAGTGATCAGGTTGCTGAAAACGTAGCCGGTCATCGTGGCGAAATTCCGTGTGCCGATTTTGGAGGAGTCAGCGACGATGAACGTCTCGGAAGCCCGTCGTGCCATCAGTGCGTTGACCTCCGCTTCCCCCTCATCGCTGACTGTCGGCCCGATGGTCGGGTCCAGTCCGTTGACTCCGATGAAAGCGATGTCGAGGGCGACGCGTTGAAGTATCACGTCCGTGTACGGTCCGACCAGTTCATAGGATCGCGGGTTGACTACGCCACCTGTAACCATGATGCGGATGTTTGGCCGCACTACGAGTTGAGCTGCGATGTTGATGGCGTTAGTGACGACTGTGAGGGCCGGTTTGTTGGACGGTTCCATCAAATCTGGTCGCATTCCGAGAACCTGAGCAATGGCTGTACTGGTGGTTCCGCCGCACAGCCCGATTACGGAGCCTTTCGGGACGAGGGCGCTGGCCGCTTGGGCGATCGCCTGCTTCTCGCGGGTGTGATCGTCCCGGCTGTATCGGGCGGGCAGGTCGTAGGCGACAGCCTCCATGGTGGCGCCGCCACGCGTCCTGGTCAGTAGGCGTTGCGCGGCGAGTGTGTCGAGGTCTCGTCGGGCTGTAGCGGGGGAGACACCGAGACGGGTGACGATGTCTTCAACGAGAACGCTCCCGTCAGCCGCAAGGAGGTCGAGGATGGCGTTGAGTCTCTCGGTTTTTTTCACTTGTTCAACCTACGCGATCGGCTGTTGTGGGCTGCAGGGCCAGAAGGGTGAGCATCCTGGCGGCTTCCGCTGCAAGGGCGTCGCGGCCCGCGGCTACATACTTACGGGAGTCAACGAGGTCCGGCCGGGCTGCGAGGACTTCGCGTACGGCTCGCGTGAAGAAGCCGTTCAAGTGGGTGGAGACGTTGATTTTGGTCATCCCTGCGCGGACAGCTTGAAAGAGGACATCGTCGGGTACACCGGAGGATCCATGGAGTACTAGCGGCACGTGGACCGAGCGCTTCAACCGCGCGATCAGCTCAAGATCCAGAGCGGCGCCGCGCTCGGTCATCGCGTGGGAGGAACCAACAGCGACAGCCAAGGCGTCGACGCCGGTAGCTTCTGTGAAGGCTGCCGCTTCGTCGGGGTCGGTCCTTACACCGGGAGCGTGGGCTCCGTCCTTGCCGCCGACCTTCCCGAGCTCGGCTTCTACAAAGATGTCCAAGGCATGGGCACGCTCAACAACGCGCGCGGTGGTGGCGACGTTTTCCTCGAAGGGGAGGTGAGCGCCGTCGTACATGACTGAACCGAATCCAAGGTCGAAGGCTTGATACACGAGCCTTTCATCCTCTGCGTGGTCCAGGTGTAGGGCCACGGGCACTTTCGCAGCACGGGCAACCGCAGCCGCACCTACGGTTATCGGTTCCAAAGCGCCATGGTAGGCAGCACAGTTTTGCGAGATCTGCAGGATGACAGGGAGGCCTGCGAGTTCCGCTCCACTAACGATGGCCTCGGCCGTCTCGAGGTGGAGCACGTTGAAACTGCCGATTCCGCCGCCAGCTGCGACTGCAGAATCGACCAGCATACGAGTGGAGACCAATGCCATTAGGAATCCTTCGCTGAAGTTGGACGTGCTGCCGAAGAAGATGCGGCTGGTGACTGGCCTGGCACGGTACCGCGACGGCGGACAAACACGGCGTCGGACATGACGCGAAAGTCCTCGTGAAGCGCTCCGGCTGTCGGCATCAGAACCGCAGAGGCCGACCAACCAGTAGCGGCGCGCAGCAAATCCGGCACGTTCCTGGAACCCTGCGCGAGCAGGACCGCAACGGCGGCCACAGCAGCGTCACCGGCGCCCGTCGGGTTGCCGGCGAGCACTGCGGGAAAGCGGGCGTGCCAGAACGTAGCCGGATCGCGGTTGTCGAAGGCCAACATGCCCTCCTCGCCTTGGCTTACAAGGACAAGACCGGCCCCGAGAGCCAGGAGCTTCCTGGCCCCCTTTTCGAGACTGGTCTCATCCGTGGACTCGAGCAGCTCATGATGATTCGGCTTCAGCACAGTGGCCCCGGCACGGGCGGCGGCTAGCAGGGCTGCGCCCGACGTGTCGATGATCGTGGGCACGCGGAGGGCCTTGGCCGCTTCGACCAGGTCTGGGTAAAAGTCCTCCGGCGCGTTCAGCGGGAGGCTGCCCGAGCCGACGAGACACCCGGATTGCGGCAAACGCTGTAGAACGATTTGCGAAATGCGGCCCCATTCTTCGTCACTAAGTTCGCAGCCCTCCTCATTCAGGAGGGTAGCTTGTCCGGCGGCATGATCGTAGATGGCGATGCTTCGCCGGGTAGGACGCGAGACGTGCACCAGCGAATGCGGAATGCCTGCCGCCGCGAGGTCGGTCTTGACCAGGACGCCGGAGTCGCCCCCTACGGGAAGGATCGCGTGGACCTGAGAGCCGCTTTGGTGGATCACCCGCGCGACATTCAGCCCCTTGCCCCCAGCGTTCACCACCGGCGCCGAAACCCGGTGGGAATGGCCGAGCGTGAGGGTGGGCACGCTGTAGGTGGTATCCAATGCCGGATTCGGAGTGATTGTCAGAACCTGCGCGGACGGCGTCATCTGCTGGCCCTCGCAAGGTCTCGGGCACGCATAGCGGCCCCGATTAATCCCGCATCCTGCCCGAGGAGGGAGGTCTTCAGCCGCGGGACCCGCAGAAAGGAGAGTTGTTCCTCGACCCGTCTGGCGAGCGGGTCCATGAGGGCGGGTCCCGCCTGCGCTAATCCGCCGCCCATGACTACGGTCTCAGTGCCGATCATTGCGACGAGCTGACAAATGCTGAAGGCAAGCGCATTCACGGCGTCGGTCCAGATCTCGCGAGCGTCGTGGTCACCAGCCTGAGCGGCCGCCAGTACTTCGCGGGCTCCAGAGACCGTACGCCCTGTACGCGAGTTGTACCGGCGAGTAATGGCACCTGCTGATCCGATCGTTTCCAGGCAACCGGAAGCGCCGCATCGGCACGGCAAACCGCCAGGGACTTGGGCATGACCGAGTTCACCAGCGTAGCCGCTGGCTCGCACCGGGCGTCCCTCACAAAAGACTGCCCCGGCGATTCCTGTCCCCACAATGAGAACGACTGCGTCATCGGATCCAAGCCCCGCGCCTGCGCGCATTTCTGCGTCGCCAGCTGCACTCACATCATGACCGAAGGCAACCGGGAGCCCGGTCGCCTTGGCGACACGCTCTCTGAACGGGTAGTGGTCCCACCCGAAGTTGCTGGCGAAAAGTCCGATGCCTGCGGCATCGTCGACGAGTCCAGGTACCACTAGTCCTAAGGCGCTTATCTCAACGTCCGGATGACCAGCGGTATAGGTGGCGGCGAGCTCGACGACCTGTTCTACCACCAGATCACCGGCGCGGCGGTCGTCGTGGGGAGAGGGAATCCGCATAATTCCGCGGAAGTTGCCGTCCCCGTCGATTACCGCCGATTTCGTATCCGTGCCGCCAACATCGATTGCCAGGACTCCGTGGCCGGGGCCTACCGGACCCAAGAAAGAGCGGGGGTCTGGTGTGTTCGAGGGCACGAGTCAGCCTTCGAGGACGACTGACCGGGAAAGGTTACGGGGGGTGTCAGGGTCCAAATCGCGTGCACGTGCGCGATCCAAGGTGATTTTGTGGATGCGGACGAGATCGGCCAGCGGATGAGCGCCAGTGCTGACATGCAGGGCGCCGGTGGCCTCGACCTCATCACGCAGTCCGGTGGGCTCTTGCCCGAAAACCCAGGTAACCCTTCCAGGCTGGGCGATAGCGATCGGGCCGTGCCGATATTCCATTGCAGGATACGATTCCGTCCAGCCCTGAACCCCCTCGCGCATCTTCAGGGCGCCCTCATGCGCAAGCCCGATGGTCCAGCCAGTACCCAGGAAACTGAACTGATCGGCCGTCAATAGTTCCGGAGGAGTTGTAGCTGCGACAGCGTCCCGTGCGTCGTCTACGGCGGAACTGAGATCGACCCCCACAGAGGTCAAAAGGTACACCAGAGCGGAGGTTGCGAAGCGGGTCTGGACCACGGAGGACTCGTCCGCATACGGCAGCCCTGCGACGGAATCGGCGAGAGCGGCGGCAGGGGAGTCGACATCTCCCACGATCACGACCGTGGGGACCTTTCCCTTCAATTCTTCCAGCAGGGAGAGGATCTCACTGGTGGTGCCCGAGCGGGTGATAGCAACTACGGAATCATAGCGGCGCGTATATACAGCGGAAGCCTCCGACGCCGGGTAGGCGTCGGTCTCTCCGTTTCCCGAACTCTCCCGGGCCGCAGCGTATGACTGCGCCATGAACCAGGAGGTTCCGCAGCCCACGACCGCGACCCTCTGGCCATGTTCAGGCAAGTACTGCTCAGTGGCTGATTGGGCGATTGCGCGTTCCCAGCAATCCGGCTGCGATGACAATTCGCTCTCCATGTGCCGACCAGCATGGTGGGCTGTGGTTCGTTGTTCGGGAAGCTGGGACACAATTCTCCTCGGAGACGCTGAGCGGTATCGATCAATGATTACCCCTGATCGTACCGGAGGATTTTCAATCATGTAAGAGCATTAGCTGTTGCGCCCAATCATGAGTGTGAAAGCCGACCCGCCACTCGTTGCTTGGACTGAAAAGCTTGACCTGAGGTCTAGGTCACGTCATGCTATGGAAGATGAACTGCTCAAGTATGACCGTTCGCTCGTCTTGCAGATCAATTTGAATCACTATCAGCCAGAGCCCCCTTACCAAATCCACAGAACATGGACGTCCTGGGACCATCTCCGAAAAGGAATCAAGCAATGAAGAACAGATTGAGGATGAGTATGGTGGCGATGGCCGCCGTTGGGACACTCGCTGTGTCCTCCTGCGGGTTTGGCGGCGGCGGAACGCCCGACGCCGAGGGTGAGACAACCCTGAACATGCTGGTTCCCAGCTACTCGGACGGCACCAAAGCCCTTTGGGAAGGCGTAATCGAGGACTTCGAGGCAGCCAACGAGGGAATCACGGTCAACCTGCAGATTGAATCGTGGGAGAACCTCGAGCAGGTTCTGCAGACCAAGATTCAGGCAGGTGAGGCTCCCGACATCTACAATGGCGGAGCATTCTCCGCCTTCGCCGCCGAGGGCCTGCTCTATCCCGCAGAGGAAATCGCATCGGAGGAGACGCTGAATGATTTCCAGGAATCGTTCGCGGAAAACGAGACCTTCGAAGGAACCCAGTACGCACTGCCGCTTCTCGCATCCGCCCGCGCTCTGTTCTACAACCAGGACCTGTTTGACGAAGCGGGCGTCGAGGCGCCACCGACCAACTGGGACGAACTGTACGACGCTGCCGCGAAAATCACAGAGACGGGCACCCCTGGCTACGGCATGCCGCTCGGCTCCGAAGAAGCCCAGGGCGAAGCAATGATCTGGTTCGCAGGCAACGGTGGCGGATTCGGCGACGAGGAAGAAATCCGGATAAACACCCCCGAAAACCTTGAAGCAGCGCAGTTCATGAAAAAGATGATTGAGGATGGAGTCACGCAACCGGACCCGGGCGCAACGCAGCGCACCCCCATGATCAACGTCTTCGTTCAGGGAGAAATCGGCATGGTCTACGGCCTTCCGCAGACCGTCGGGCAGATTGAGGAATCCAACCCCGACCTGAACTACGGGGTGACAAATGTGCCCACCAACACCGGGGAACCTGCCACCCTCGGAGTCGCTGACCGTCTGATGGCCTTCAAGAACGACGGTGAAAAGCAGGAAGCAATCACTGCCTTCATGGACTTCTTCTTCGCTGAGGACCAGTACGTGCCGTGGGTGGAGACCGAGGGCTTCCTCCCGACGACTAAGTCAGGCTCTGAGGCGATGGCCTCAAACGAGACGTTGAAGCCATTCCTTGAGATGCTGCCCAACGCGAAGTTCTACCCGACCTCCAACCCGGCCTGGAACGCCACCGATGGTGCGTTCAAGTCACTCATGGGTCTGTTGGAGACACAGGAACCCGAATCCGTGCTTGAGCAGATCCAGGCAAAGGCCGACGCCGCGGGCTAAGGCACCAGAGTGAGGGGAGCCGGCGTGTCCTCGTCGGCTCCCCTCCTGTCCCAGCAGATCGGGTAGCACCCATGAGTACCTTCCAGCAGCCCCCTATCACCCACGTCCGGACGACACGCGGCCGTCATTGGGCAAGCCTCGTTGCAGCGCTTCCGTGGATCGGCCCGGTTCTGATCCTGATTTTCGGCGTCGTGCTGTTCCCCGCCGCCTACATGATCTACAACTCCACCCGACGCATCAGCCAGGCCGGAACCAACATCGAGGGTGTCGGATTCGCCAATTTCAGCACGGTGCTGGATGACCCGAACCTGCCTCGAATCCTTCTCAACACCCTGGTGTGGGTTGTGGTGGTCGTGACGGTTACTGTGATCCTCTCTCTCGCACTCGCGAACTTCCTCAATAAACCCTTCCCGGGCCGAACCCTGGTCCGCATGACCGTGGTTGTTCCCTGGGCCGCGAGCGTAGTCATGACGACCACAGTTTTCTACTACGGCCTGGACCGCAACTACGGCATCATGAATGCGTTCTTAGTTGACGTTGGGATACTCGATAGTCCCTACGGCTTCACAAAGAACGTCACAACTGCTCTTGCCGTGGCGATCGTCGTCGGCATCTTCGTTTCGATTCCGTTCACCACGTACACCCTCTTGGCCGGGCTGCAGGCGGTTTCCGGGGACATGCTCGAAGCCGCCAAAATGGATGGTGCAGACAGGTTCCGTACGTACTTCTCGGTGGTCCTGCCTCAGCTGCGCGGCGCACTGGCAGTCGCAGTGCTCATCAACGTGATCAACGTCTTCAATAACCTGCCCATTCTGCGCATCATGACCGGCTCGATTCCCGGCTACAGCGCCGACACCCTCATGACGTACATCTTCAAGGTGCTTCAGTTCGACCGGCGCCTGGACCTCGCAAGCGCACTGAGCGTGATCAACTTCGCCATTGTGATCGTGATCGTTGCCGCCTACGTGAAGATCGTCAAGCCGATGAAAGAGGATTGACATGGCAGTTGCAGCACCGCAGAGAACCTCCTCCCAACCTCCTGTCGAGCCCCGTGCCAAGAAGTACGGAGCCGACGGCGTCAGCGGGCGCAGGATGGCAGGAAGAGTTGTGGTTGGGATACTGATAGCTCTCCTCTTCCTGATTCCGTATCTCATCATGATTGTTGGGTCCCTCAAGACGAGGTCGGAGATTCTCGGAGTTCCGCCGCGTTATCTCCCGCAGGATGGTCTGCAGTTCAGCAATTACCTGACCATGTGGTCCACTCCTGAGACTCCCCTGCCGTATAACCTCATTTCGACCGTGATCATCGCGGTATTCGCCACCTTGCTGGTCCTGCTTGTTGCCACGCCTGCGGCCTATTACACGGCTCGTTACAACTTCCCCGGCAAGCTGGCCTTCCTCTTCCTTGTCATCGTGACCCAGATGCTGCAGCCAGCCGTGCTGACGGCCGGTCTCTTCAGGCAGATGCTCGTGCTCGACATCAACGACACCTGGCTGGCCATGATCCTGATCAACGCGGCATTCAATCTGTCCTTTGCACTGTGGATCATGCACAGCTTCTTCGCCGGTATTCCGAAGGAAGTCGACGAGGCGGCGCAACTGGACGGCGCGGGCCGTCTGGCCGTGCTCTTTCGGATCAACCTCCCGCTTGTCTGGCCGGGGATCGTCACTGCCATCATCTTCACGTTTGTTGCTTCGTGGAACGAGTTCGCGGCCAGCCTGGTCATCATGTCGACAGCGGAGAACCAGCCGTTGTCGGTTGCACTCACGAAGTTCATCGGGCAGTACGCAACAAGCTGGCAGTACGTCTTCGGTGTCTCGATCGTCGCAATCGTTCCGGTGATCATCCTTTTCGCCCTCATCGAGAAGAGGCTTATCGGAGGACTCACGGCAGGCGCCGTAAAGTGATCTCCGTAACGCGCCCGTCGCCACCTGCCGTCGAAATAGCGGTGACCTCACCGGCAGGGGCGCGTGCGGCGATCACGGGAGGAGCCGACAGGATCGAACTCTGTGCTGCCCTCGAGCTGGGAGGACTAACCCCAAGCCAGACGATGATTGAGCAGACCGTCGCAACAGGCATTCCGGTACACGTTTTGATTCGCTGCAGGCCCGGGGGCTTCGTCTACTCCCCAGAAGAGGTCGACTGGATGGCCGATGAGGCGCTCAAGGCCGTTGCCGCTGGTGCAGCGGGCATTGTGGCCGGCGCCCTCACCGCGGATGGGCGGATCGACAGTCGAGCAATGACACGAATCTCGGCGGCCGCACGTGATACTGCTGCTGGCGCACAGGTGACGTTTCACCGGGCTATAGACCAACTTCAGGAAGCCGCCGCGCACCTCGGCGATCTTGTTTCTATCGGCGTCGATCGTGTCCTTACCTCGGGAAGCGCCCCACCGCCGATCGGGGACTGGGGGCGATCGACGCGATGTTGAACTGTGGGACGGGCATCGAGATCATGGCCGGTGGCGGCGTGTCCACTGAACATCTCCGCCGGATTATTGCGGTCCGTGTGCACGCAGTGCATCTGTCAGCGAAGAAACCCGTACGAGAAGTGTCCGGGAACCAAATCCTCCTCGGCGAGGCTGTCCCGACCGAGACAGCCTCGCACTACGAGACAGACGAGTCTCTCGTCCGTGAAGCAGTTCAGATAGCGCGGGAATAATATTCCCGAGGACGCATTGGCGGTGCGCGGTTCACATGTGGCGGATGTCCTCGGCGGAAGGCCCTTCCTCCTCCGGAGAGCGGCGAGTGATCAACTCCTTGGCACGATGCCATGCTGAGGTCCGCAAGGGGGCGCTATCAACGAACTGATGAACTGGCAGGGATGGACGGGGATGCTCGACAGCGACCCCCCCAGCCGGTGCGGCGCTCGGAAACTTGATACAGCGTTTTTTGACGCTCGACGGCGTACGTCTCAAAAGACGTGTACCTTGGGCCCCCGTGTGAAGTGCCTTCCGTCCGCCTTGGGGTTGCCCCGCGGAGCAGCAAGCATCCGGGTTTGACTGAGCCTGCCGACGCCCATCGACGCCGATAGCCGAGACCTCTACGACGAGGTGGGTGCAGCTGACCGCGGGTGGCGGGACTAGGCCGGTACGATTCTCGCCATGAGCGCTAGGTCCAGAGGCGGTAGGTCGGGCGGATTTTGCGTGGCTAGGAGAAGCGGTTCGGACGGAGAAGCACCAGCTCTGGCGGCTGGTCGGGCATACGGATGGGGTCCGGACAGGGGGTGCAGGAATCCCTTCCCGCGCCGACGATGAGGTGGAGGACGTTATGAGCCCGTTAAACGCCGAGCCAGTAACCAGCAGCACCTCGATCCTCAAGACGCAGGAGGTTGATCTCTCCGCCATCGCGGAGAAGCCCGACGAGTATCTGCTGGACATCTTCGAGCACCCAGCTGAAGCGGCTGCTTTGTGGCACCAGCGCCGGCAACGTGAGAAGCAGTGGAACGAGGGTTTGGTTCAGCTTCGGTGCCAGGGCGTGGAGCTCATCGACGTCAGCATGGTCGACGACGTCGTCGCGCTCTGGTCGTACGTGCTCAACCTGGTCGAGGAGTTCCTGGAGAACGGCCGCGCCGAGGCTTCCTTCCCTGATCAGCCGATCCTGATCCTCCTGGCAACTGTCCGGGGGCGCACGTCCTTCAGCGTCGGGAACACCCGTGTCATGGTCGAGCCGGTCCCGTTCATGTTCAGCCTGGTGGATGAGGCAGAACGGTTCTTCCTCTGGCTGGAACAGAACTTGGGAGAAGCCGTCCCGTCGAATCAGATCACTGCGATACGCGAACGCTTGTGACGCCTGTGGGTCTCCGCGGCCGTCGGGCTGAGGAGCGTAGACTGAGAACTCTCAACCCATGAGTGAAGACGGGCCCGACATGGATGCTTCTGGTGACGGTGGTCGTCCGACTGGGAGGGAATCTCTCCGAGGTGTCGGATGGGTGGCCGCCGCGTCGGCAGCCGCGACAACGTTGGTGTTCATCCCGATACTTGTCCGCAGCCCCTCCACGACACAAGCAGTTCCGCCCGGCTGGCTCGTCGCCCTGATTCTGGTTGCACCCTTGTCCGCTTACCTGGTTAGCCGCCTCATAGGTATCGTCCTGAGTATCTCGTTGTCCCTGTTGGCGGGGTTACCCCAGGTGCCTCTGATGGTTCTGCTGTCGACGGCGGGAATCTGGCTTGACGTGCAGCGCGGCCACCTCATGCCCGGATCAGGCGAGGAAGCGATGTCCTACGGAATAGGGACAACCGTCGCATTCGCCGTTGGGATCCTCCTGCTGATCGCGGTGGCCGCCGGCACCAGATTGGGTGCTCGACCCCGAGGAACAAGGAAGAGGCTCCGCCATCCCATGGCTGGGTAGATATTTGATTGTGTGTTGCCTGCCCCGAGAAAGGATGCACCGTGAGAAGGCTCCAACTGGAAACGCGCCCGACCTGCGGATCCTGCGCGTCCCGGGTCACCTCAGCCGTGAGCGCCCTCGAGGACGTTACGGCTGTCCGGGTCGACCTCGTCTCGGGCGGGACCTCAACCGTCACTGTCCGCAGCAACCAGCCAGTGCCTCCCGCCGCAGTACGTTCAGCGGTCGAGCAGGCCGGCTATCGACTCACCAACGCCTGACCTTCCGGGTGGGTGTGGGCAGGAGGCCACTGACATGGCTGAGCCAGAGGGCAGTTCACGGCCACCAAGTGCTCACCGCGACTTGGTATAACGTGTGGCACATGCCCATCAAACTCGAGAACGTCGGCATCGCGGTCCGCGACCTCGACGCGACGATTGCTTTCTTTACCGACCTTGGGCTCACCGTCATTGGCC
>NZ_JBZCNL010000017.1:0-5685 GCF_058269305.1 Arthrobacter sp. TJ-170
TGCTTCTGTTGTTTGAGAACTCAATAGTGTGCCATGTTTGTTGATACCGATTGTTTTTTGATTGGTTGATTTGCTGGTCATTGCTTTTTTGTGGTGGCTGGTTTTTTGGCTGGTTTCGAATTTTGTGCAGCATGGATCCTTCTTTTTCCGGGGGGTGTGTGTTGTGTCTGTATTTTTTTACGGAGAGTTTGATCCTGGCTCAGGATGAACGCTGGCGGCGTGCTTAACACATGCAAGTCGAACGATGATCTCCAGCTTGCTGGGGGGATTAGTGGCGAACGGGTGAGTAACACGTGAGTAACCTGCCCTTGACTCTGGGATAAGCCTGGGAAACTGGGTCTAATACTGGATACGACTCTTCACCGCATGGTGGGGGGTGGAAAGCTTTTGTGGTTTTGGATGGACTCGCGGCCTATCAGCTTGTTGGTGGGGTAATGGCCTACCAAGGCGACGACGGGTAGCCGGCCTGAGAGGGTGGACGGCCACACTGGGACTGAGACACGGCCCAGACTCCTACGGGAGGCAGCAGTGGGGAATATTGCACAATGGGCGCAAGCCTGATGCAGCGACGCCGCGTGAGGGATGAAGGCCTTCGGGTTGTAAACCTCTTTCAGTAGGGAAGAAGCGAAAGTGACGGTACCTGCAGAAGAAGCGCCGGCTAACTACGTGCCAGCAGCCGCGGTAATACGTAGGGCGCAAGCGTTATCCGGAATTATTGGGCGTAAAGAGCTCGTAGGCGGTTTGTCGCGTCTGCCGTGAAAGTCCGGGGCTTAACTCCGGATCTGCGGTGGGTACGGGCAGACTTGAGTGATGTAGGGGAGACTGGAATTCCTGGTGTAGCGGTGAAATGCGCAGATATCAGGAGGAACACCGATGGCGAAGGCAGGTCTCTGGGCATTAACTGACGCTGAGGAGCGAAAGCATGGGGAGCGAACAGGATTAGATACCCTGGTAGTCCATGCCGTAAACGTTGGGCACTAGGTGTGGGGGACATTCCACGTTTTCCGCGCCGTAGCTAACGCATTAAGTGCCCCGCCTGGGGAGTACGGCCGCAAGGCTAAAACTCAAAGGAATTGACGGGGGCCCGCACAAGCGGCGGAGCATGCGGATTAATTCGATGCAACGCGAAGAACCTTACCAAGGCTTGACATGAACCGGAACGGCGCAGAGATGTGTCGGCCACTTGTGGCCGGTTTACAGGTGGTGCATGGTTGTCGTCAGCTCGTGTCGTGAGATGTTGGGTTAAGTCCCGCAACGAGCGCAACCCTCGTTCCATGTTGCCAGCGGGTTATGCCGGGGACTCATGGGAGACTGCCGGGGTCAACTCGGAGGAAGGTGGGGACGACGTCAAATCATCATGCCCCTTATGTCTTGGGCTTCACGCATGCTACAATGGCCGGTACAAAGGGTTGCGATGCTGTGAGGTGGAGCTAATCCCAAAAAGCCGGTCTCAGTTCGGATTGAGGTCTGCAACTCGACCTCATGAAGTCGGAGTCGCTAGTAATCGCAGATCAGCAACGCTGCGGTGAATACGTTCCCGGGCCTTGTACACACCGCCCGTCAAGTCACGAAAGTTGGTAACACCCGAAGCCGGTGGCCTAACCCCTTGTGGGAGGGAGCCGTCGAAGGTGGGACCGGCGATTGGGACTAAGTCGTAACAAGGTAGCCGTACCGGAAGGTGCGGCTGGATCACCTCCTTTCTAAGGAGCGCCTACAATTTTCTGGTTGTCCTGTATGGGGTGGCTGGGGGTTGTCAGGAGTATGCCCATTGCGCAGGCGTTTGTTCTGCGGTGGGTGCTCATGGGTGGAATATCAATGAATAGGTGCCGGGTTGGTGCCGGCTGGTTTGAGTACGGGTTGCATGCGTTGCTGCCGGGTTTGTCCTGGTGGTGGGTGTGTGGTTTGGGAAAGGGCTGGTTGGTGGTGGTTCGGTAGCGTTTGGCACACTGTTGGGTCCTGAGGCAACAGGGGCTTGGCTTTTTCGGGGTGGTCTGCACGGTTTGTGTGGGTTGTTCCGGGGGGTCTGGTTTTTGGGGTTTCTGGTGTTCCTGGGCATGGCTGCCTGTTCCCTTTTGTGGGGTGCAGGTGGTGTGTTACTGGGGTTGTTGTTTGAGAACTGCATAGTGGACGCGAGCATCTTAAAATTTTGTGTTCGCATATAACCGTCATCGTCCCTTTGGGGTTGGTGGTGTGTTGTGTGTGTGATCGTCAAGTTTTTAAGGGCACACGGTGGATGCCTTGGCATCAGGAGCCGAAGAAGGACGTGGGAATCTGCGATAAGCCTGGGGGAGTTGATAACCGAACTTTGATCCCAGGATGTCCGAATGGGGAAACCCCGCCCAGCGCGCGAGTGACTGGGTGACCCGTACCTGAACACATAGGGTGCGTGGGGGGAACGTGGGGAAGTGAAACATCTCAGTACCCACAGGAAGAGAAAACAATAGTGATTCCGTTAGTAGTGGCGAGCGAACGCGGATGAGGCTAAACCAGTGGTGTGTGATAGCCGGCGGGCGTTGCATCACTGGGGTTGCGGGACTTTCCGTATCAGCTCTGCCGGGCTGGTGAAGTGAGTGCAGGCGTATAGGTGAACGGGTTTGAAGGCCCGACCGGAGTGGGTGAGAGTCCCGTAGCTGTAATGCGTGCTGCCGCTTGGAGAGTATCCCAAGTAGTACGGGGCCCGAGAAATCCCGTGCGAATCTGCCAGGACCACCTGGTAAGCCTAAATACTCCCTGATGACCGATAGCGGACCAGTACCGTGAGGGAAAGGTGAAAAGTACCCCGGGAGGGGAGTGAAATAGTACCTGAAACCGTGTGCCTACAATCCGTCAGAGCAGGCTTTGTTCCTGTGATGGCGTGCCTTTTGAAGAATGAGCCTGCGAGTTAGTGTTACGTCGCGAGGTTAACCCGTGTGGGGAAGCCGTAGCGAAAGCGAGTCTGAATAGGGCGAGTGAGTGGCGTGATCTAGACCCGAAGCGAAGTGATCTACCCATGGCCAGGTTGAAGCGACGGTAAGACGTCGTGGAGGACCGAACCCACTTCAGTTGAAAATGGAGGGGATGAGCTGTGGGTAGGGGTGAAAGGCCAATCAAACTTCGTGATAGCTGGTTCTCCCCGAAATGCATTTAGGTGCAGCGTTGCGTGTTTCTTGCCGGAGGTAGAGCTACTGGATGGCCGATGGGCCCTACAAGGTTACTGACGTCAGCCAAACTCCGAATGCCGGTAAGTGAGAGCGCAGCAGTGAGACTGTGGGGGATAAGCTTCATAGTCGAGAGGGAAACAGCCCAGACCACCAACTAAGGCCCCTAAGCGTGTGCTAAGTGGGAAAGGATGTGGAGTTGCTCAGACAACCAGGAGGTTGGCTTAGAAGCAGCCATCCTTGAAAGAGTGCGTAATAGCTCACTGGTCAAGTGATTCCGCGCCGACAATGTAGCGGGGCTCAAGTACACCGCCGAAGTTGTGGATTTCAGATTTTTGCTAAGCCGCCCCTTGTGGGTTGGTTCAGGCGTCTGGAGTGGTAGGGGAGCGTCGTGTGGGCAGTGAAGTCGCGGTGTAAACCAGCGGTGGAGCCTACACGAGTGAGAATGCAGGCATGAGTAGCGAAAGACGGGTGAGAAACCCGTCCGCCGAATGATCAAGGGTTCCAGGGTCAAGCTAATCTGCCCTGGGTAAGTCGGGACCTAAGGCGAGGCCGACAGGCGTAGTCGATGGACAACGGGTTGATATTCCCGTACCGGTGAAGAACCGCCCATACTGAACAAGGGATACTAACCACCCAATCCGCCTTCGAGTGGTCTTCGGACCCAGTGTTGGTGGGGCGCGTGGGACCTGATCTTGGGAGGTAAGCGTATTAACAGGTGTGACGCAGGAAGGTAGTCGGGCCGGGCGATGGTTGTCCCGGTCTAAGGATGTAGGAGGGACCATAGGCAAATCCGTGGTCCTGGTTTTGATACCGTCTCTGAGACCCGATGGGCCCCACTTTTGGTGGGGATCCGATGATCCTATGCTGCCGAGAAAAGCATCGGCGTGAGGTTCCAACTGCCCGTACCCCAAACCGACACAGGTGATCAGGTAGAGAATACTAAGGCGATCGAGAGAATTATGGTTAAGGAACTCGGCAAAATGCCCCCGTAACTTCGGGAGAAGGGGGGCCCCAACCGTGAACCACACTTGCTGTGGGGAGGCGGATCGGGGCCGCAGAGACCAGGGGGAAGCGACTGTTTACTAAAAACACAGGTCCGTGCGAAGTCGCAAGACGATGTATACGGACTGACTCCTGCCCGGTGCTGGAAGGTTAAGAGGACCGGTTAGCTCACTTGTGGGCGAAGCTGGGAATTCAAGCCCCAGTAAACGGCGGTGGTAACTATAACCATCCTAAGGTAGCGAAATTCCTTGTCGGGTAAGTTCCGACCTGCACGAATGGAGTAACGACTTCCCCGCTGTCTCAACCATAAACTCGGCGAAATTGCACTACGAGTAAAGATGCTCGTTACGCGCAGCAGGACGGAAAGACCCCGAGACCTTCACTATAGTTTGGTATTGGTGTTCGGTGTGGCTTGTGTAGGATAGGTGGGAGACTGTGAAGCTTGGACGCCAGTTCAGGTGGAGTCATCGTTGAAATACCACTCTGGTCACTCTGGATATCTAACTTCGGCCCGTAATCCGGGTCAGGGACAGTGCCTGATGGGTAGTTTAACTGGGGCGGTTGCCTCCCAAAAAGTAACGGAGGCGCCCAAAGGTTCCCTCAGCCTGGTTGGCAATCAGGTGTCGAGTGTAAGTGCACAAGGGAGCTTGACTGTGAGAGAGACATCTCAAGCAGGGACGAAAGTCGGGACTAGTGATCCGGCGGCACATTGTGGAATGGCCGTCGCTCAACGGATAAAAGGTACCTCGGGGATAACAGGCTGATCTTGCCCAAGAGTCCATATCGACGGCATGGTTTGGCACCTCGATGTCGGCTCGTCGCATCCTGGGGCTGGAGTAGGTCCCAAGGGTTGGGCTGTTCGCCCATTAAAGCGGTACGCGAGCTGGGTTTAGAACGTCGTGAGACAGTTCGGTCCCTATCCGCTGCGCGCGTAGGAAATTTGAGAAGGGCTGTCCTTAGTACGAGAGGACCGGGACGGACGAACCTCTGGTGTGTCAGTTGTACTGCCAAGTGCACCGCTGATTAGCTACGTTCGGATGGGATAACCGCTGAAAGCATCTAAGCGGGAAGCCTGCTTCAAGATGAGATTTCCATACACCATTTGGTGTGAGAGGCCCCCAGCCAGACCACTGGGTTGATAGGCCGGATGTGGAAGCGAGGACTAACGACTCGTGAAGCTGACCGGTACTAATACGCCGATAACTTGACACCACAAAACACATAAAATGCTACGCGTCCACTATGCGGTTCCCAACCAACAACCCCGCACCCTTCGTCTTGTCGCCCTCCGGGGTGGTAGGAGCAGGGTGCAGGCCAGGTAGGCACCACCAGTTTTACAACTGCATAAGCACCACCAAGTTGTAACCACTAGTTTTCCCGCCCCCCACATCCGACGGGGGGAGAGGGTAAAAGGGTTACGGCGGTCATAGCGTGGGGGAAACGCCCGGTCCCATTCCGAACCCGGAAGCTAAGACCCACAGCGCCGATGGTACTGCACCCGAGAGAGTGTGGGAGAGTAGGACACCGCCGGACAACACTCAAG
>NZ_JBZCNL010000018.1:0-2197 GCF_058269305.1 Arthrobacter sp. TJ-170
GACCACTTCAACCAGGTCACCCCGGACGTGCCCCGCGGCCGGAAGTACCTCGAGGACCTGGGCTTCCGGGTTTCCGAGGACATCCAGGATTCCGACGGCGTCACCTACGCTGCGTGGATGCACCGCAAGCAGACCGTGCATGACACCGCACTGACCGGCGGTAACGGCCCCCGCATGCACCACGTCGCGTTCGCCACCCATGAGAAGCACAACATCATCCAGATCTGCGACAAGATGGGCGCGCTGCGCATCAGCGACCGCATTGAGCGCGGCCCGGGACGTCACGGGGTGTCCAACGCGTTCTACCTGTACATCCTGGACCCGGATGGTCACCGCATCGAAATCTACACGCAGGACTACTACACCGGCGATCCGGACAACCCCACCATCACCTGGGACGTTCACGACAACCAGCGCCGCGACTGGTGGGGCAACCCGGTTGTGCCGTCCTGGTACACCGAGGCATCCCTGGTCCTGGACCTCGACGGCAACCCGCAGCCGGTCATCGAGCGTGAGGAGAAGAGCGAGATGGCCGTCACGGTCGGCGCTGACGGCTTCTCCTACACCCGGAAGCAGGACGACGACGGCGCAAACGGCGAGCAGCACGGTTTCAAGCTGGGAGCGCAGCTGTAACCATGCTGGATGATGCGACGATTGAGGCCATTGCAGACGAACTGGTGGAGGCCGGCCGCAGCCGGACCCCCATTGCGCGGCTGACCGCCCGCTACCCGGACATGACGGTTGAGGATTCCTACGCTGTCCAGCAGTTGTGGCGGCGCCGCAACGAGGAAGCCGGGCGCACCCTGGTGGGACGCAAGATCGGCCTCACGTCCAAGGCCATGCAGGCAGCCACCGGGATCACCGAGCCCGACTACGGTGCCATCTTCGATGACATGGTCCTGGAAACGGGCTGCTCGGTGGAGTGGGACAAGTATACCCACCCCCGGGTCGAGGTGGAGCTGGCGTTCGTGCTGAAGGACGGGTTGAAGGGCCCGGGCTGCACCATCTTCGACGTCCTCAATGCGACGGATTACGTGGTTCCGGCTCTCGAGATCCTGGATTCGAGGATCGAGATGGAGGGCCGGACCATCGTGGACACCATCTCGGACAACGCCGCGATGGGCGCCATGGTGGTGGGCGGCCGCCCGGTGAAGCCCGACGCCGTCGACCTCCGCTGGGTCGCCGCCATCCTCTACAAGAACCAGACCGTCGAGGAGACCGGCGTGGCAGCCGGTGTGCTGGACCACCCGGCAGCCGGCGTCCACTGGCTGGCCAACAAGATCGCCGCCCACGGGGACAGCCTCAAGGCCGGGGACATCATCCTCGCCGGTTCCTTCACCCGTCCCCTCTGGGTTTCCAAGGGCGACACCATCCACGCCGACTACGGACCACTCGGAGCTGTGACATGCCACTTCCACTAGAGACCACCTTCGGCGACGCGCTGGCCGCAGCCGACCGGCCGCTGGCGGGAATGTGGGTGTGCTCCGGCAGCCCGCTCATCGCAGAACTCTGCGCGGGCGCCGGCCTGGACTGGCTCCTCGTTGACGCCGAGCACAGCCCCAACGGACTCGAGTCCATCCTCGCCCAACTCCAAGCCGTCCACGGTTACCCCGTGCACACCCTGGTCCGGCCGCCCGTGAACGACACCGTGCTGATCAAGCAGTACCTGGACCTGGGTGTGCAGAACCTGCTCATCCCCATGGTCCACTCCGTGGCGGAAGCCGAGGCCGCTGTCGCCGCCACACGGTACCCGCCGGAGGGCGTGCGCGGGGTCGGCTCGGCACTGGCCCGCGCGGCGCGCTGGAACCGGGTGCCGGACTACCTGGCCCGGGCCTCCGACACCATCACCGTGACAGTGCAGATCGAATCCGCGGCCGCCGTCGAAGCCGTGGAGGACATCCTCAAGGTCGACGGCGTGGACGCCATCTTCATCGGCCCCTCCGACCTCGCCGCTTCCATGGGCGTGCTCGGCCAGCAGGAGCACCCCGAGGTCCGCGCCGCCGTCGAACAATGCCTATCGGCTGCCAAAGCCGCCGGCAAACCGGCGGGTGTGAACGCCTTCAACCCCGATACCGCCCGCCACTACCTGGACGCCGGGGCCGGCTTCATCCTGGTCGGTGCCGACGTCGCACTCCTGGCTCGGGGCTCCGAAGCCCTCGCCGCCCAGTACATCCCGGCACCCGACGGCGATACCCCC
>NZ_JBZCNL010000019.1:0-2142 GCF_058269305.1 Arthrobacter sp. TJ-170
TGTCAGCGATGGTCGAAAAGTGAGCCGTTTTGTGGGTTGAAAAGTGAGCCACTTTGACCCTGGTTATTCTGCCGTATTTTCCGGTCTTGTCGAGGGTAGGGACTCTGCCTGGGTGTGTTTGAGGCGGTAGCTGGAGCCTTTGAGGGTGACGACTTCGGCGTGATGGACGATGCGGTCGATCATGGCCGAGGCGACGACCTGGTCACCGAATACGTCTCCCCAGCGTGCGAACGGCAGGTTCGAGGTCAGGATCAGCGAGGCGTGCTCGTAGCGTGAGGACACCAGCTGGAAGAACAGGTTCGCGGCGTCTTGTTCGAAGGGGATGTAGCCGACCTCATCAACGATGATGAGCCGGTAGCGACGCAGCCGAACCAGTTCCTGCGGCAGCCGCCCATTCTGATGAGCGGTTTGAAGCCGGGCGACCCAGTCGGTGGCGGTAGCGAACAGGACCCTGTGGCCGAGCTGGGTGGCGCGTATCCCGAGCCCGGTTGCTAGGTGGGTTTTACCGGTTCCGGGTGGCCCGAGTAGGACGATATTGGATGCTTCGGTGAGGAACGCGCCGGTGGCCAGATGGGCGATGGTGTCCCGTTTGAGGCCGGGCTGGTGATCGAAGCTGAAGTCCTCCAACGATTTGCGGGCGGGGAACCCTGCGGCTCTGGCCCGGGTCTCGGCTCCGGAGGCTTCCCGTGCGGCGACTTCGCGTGAGAGCACTGCGGCGAGGTATTCCTCATGTGTCCAGTTGTTGTCGCGGGCCTGACCAGCGAGCCTGGGCGCTGCTTCGCGTATGCGAGGAGCTTTCATCGCCCGGGAGTAGTACTCGATCTGGTTGATGGTTTCCTTCGCCTCAAGCATCAGGCGACCTGCCCGTCATCGAGGATCACACCGAAGGCCCGGTCGTAGTCGGACAGGTCCCGCAGCCCGGACGCATCCGTGGCAGGTGCAGGGTGTTGGAAGGCTTTACGCAGAGCACCGGCGGCTTCGACATGGTCAGGGTCGGTGATCGTCAGACCGGTGCCCCAGGACCGGGGATGGTTCCCAACGCACCGCCCATCGAGGGTGATCGTGACGGTTTCCAGGTCGGCGGTGACCTCGACGAACCTGCCGATCGCCTGCGGGTGCACGGAATAGTCATTCGATGCCATCCGGACGTAGTAATCCCGCGGAAGCCGGACCCGGGCGGTGAAACCAGTCACCGGTGGAACCGGTGGCAGCCCCAGCATGGCCGCTTTGTCCTGGATGATCAGTTCAGCGGGCCGCGCCCCGGTCCGCCGGACCAGCCGGGCGTTGGCGCGGGGCAACCACAGGCCGAGCTGAGCGTTGAAATCTTCCGGTGAGGTGAAGGACCGGCCGGGCAGGAAGGAGGTTTCCAGGAACTGATTCGCCCGCTCCACCACGCCCTTGGTTTCCGGGTCGTAGGGTTTGACCTGCACGATCCTGGTGGCCAGAACCCCCGAGAACGCTGCGACCCCGGCAGCGTAACTGTTCCGCCGCCCTATGCCGGTTTCGTTATCCCAGATCAACCGCCGCGGAACAGCACCAAGACCCTCGAGCAGTTCCCACATACCGGCCAGCAGATCCCCTGTCATCCGCGACGGGATCATCCGGGCCATGATGAACCGTGAATACGAGGACACCATCACCAGAACCGGCAACACCCGCGGCTTCCCGTCACCGACCGGGATCCGCACCTCAGGGAACCACAGATCGCATTGCGCCTGATCACCCGGTTCATAGCTGATCCGGTCGGCAGGATCCGCCGGGGCGTACTCCGGGCGGATCCTGGCCACGTTCTCACGGAACCATGCCGGGGACCCGGACCAGCCCACCCGCTCAGCCAGCACAGTCGCTGGCATCCGCGGGTTTTCCTTCAGCAGAGCCCGAACGGCCGGCTCCACAGCCTTGATCCCGGAGGCCTGCGGCGCACGAACATAGGTCGGTGGACCAACAGCGCTCACCGCCTTCGCAACAGTGTTACGGGAGATACCCAGCCTCGCCGCTATCGACCTCATCGATTCACCGTCGGCAAGATGCAACCGCCGAATAAGCGCCCAATCCTCCACTGTGATCACCCACCCAATCGTTTGGAACAGGTGGCTCAGTTTTCAACCGTCACAATGGCTCACTTTTCGACCGTCACCGACA